>CAZYPJ010000473.1:0-2736 GCA_964649365.1 uncultured Anaerolineales bacterium
CGCCCCGAATAGTCCACACGCTTACCCAACAAGTTACGACGGAAACGCCCCTGTTTGCCTTTGAGCATATCGGAGAGCGATTTCAACTGACGACGCCCGCGCAACGAGATAGCTTTGCCTCGGCGGCTGTTGTCAATCAGCGAATCCACCGCTTCCTGCAGCATGCGCTTTTCGTTGCGCACGATAACCTCGGGTGCCTGCAGTTTGATCAGGTGCTTCAAGCGGTTATTGCGATTGACTACGCGGCGATACAAGTCATTCAAATCGCTGGTAGCGAAACGCCCGCCATCCAACTGCACCATTGGGCGCAGCGCCGGCGGAATAACCGGCAAAACCTTCAGGATCATCCACTCGGGACGGTTTTCCGAAGCGCGCAAAGCCTCGACGATTTGCAAGCGCTTGATGGCCTTCTTACGGCGCTGCTTGGAGCGACTGCTGCGAATTTCCTGGCGCAGCTCCTCGGCCATTTTCACCAGATCTATCTGCGCCACAATATCATAAATCGCCTCGGCGCCCATGCTTGCTGAAAAAACGCGCGCCCACTTTTCGCGCAGCTCGCGATAGCTGGTTTCGTTGAGCAGTTGCTTGGGCTTGAGCAGCGCCAATTCATCGCGATCCTGCTCAAAGCGATCGCGGATTTCGGCGAGTTTGGCCTCCATCTCTTGTTGCAAAGCAGCGCGGCGCGCCTCAGCTTGCCGTGTAGCAACATCCTCTGCCGCATCCACGGGCTTGATCATCTGATCGCGACGCATGGAGAGCCTTTCTTCGATCTGGCTCAATTCATCTTGAACGATCTTGTTGAATTGCGAAATATGCTCGCGGCGGATCACTTCGCCAGCAGGAATAATGAGCACATTGCTGGGCGTGAACACCAGATTGTCGGGCGCGGGCGCGTCGCGGTACGATTCCAACAACTCGCGCAGCCGGGTAGCCTCGCTCATCACGGCCTCGATGGCAGCGTCGCGCTGCTGCTGCAACTCGGCGGCTACCGCTTCTTCGCGCTCAGCGGCGGCTTGCTCTCGCCCGGTCAACTCGGTCTCGATGGCAGCGAGCTGGTCTTTGTACTCGCCAGATACGCGGGCCAACTCGCGGTTCATATCTTCGTCCATGCGGTGCAAAGCGCGTTCGCGCGCATTCTCATCAATCGAGGTGATGATATATTGCGCGTAATACAGCACGCGATCCAGATTGCGCTGCGAAATGTTCAGCAACAACCCCAAATAACTCGGGGAACGTCGCGTGTACCAGATATGCGCAATGGGCGTAGCGAGCGTGATATGCCCCATGCGTTCGCGCCGCACGCGCGAATGCGTCACTTCGACGCCGCACTTGTCGCATTTGATACCGCGAAAGCGCACTTTTTTGTATTTGCCGCAATAGCATTGCCAATCTTTGGTTGGGCCAAAGATCGCTTCGCAAAACAAGCCATCTTTTTCGGGGCGAAGGCGGCGATAGTTGATCGTTTCGGGTTTGGTGACTTCACCATACGACCAGGAAAGGATCTGCTCAGGCGAAGCCAGACTGATCCTCAAGCTGCGAATATCATTAAGTTCCAAGTCGCCCTCCTGTTCATCAGAGCCTAACAAAGCAACGGGGAAACGTCGCGGCTACGCAACGTGTACAGCACAAAAAGTCCCGGCCCATCCTTTCCGCTCAAAGCGGCCAGATATGATCACCGAGACTCCTGTTGTCGAATTTTGGTGGCCACGGATGTCGGCGCCTGCGAGTACCGTTCGCGCCGAAACATAGCGAGGTTCTTTTCACAACAGGCTATTATATACCAAATCCGCCAATTGGTCAAATCGAGTTCCCAGATCTCATAAGCACGACCGCTTGCCATCCATGGTCATGCACCGAACTGCCATTTCAGGTGACAGGTCTCGTTGGCGCTTACCAAAGTAGCCAACCCATTAGCGATCTCAAACACCGAGAACGAAGCGTTGTCCAGACGGAACTGCCAGAAGCGTTCGTTACCCACACCAAGCAGAGCACACATCAACACCTTGCCGACCACCTGATGTGTAACCAGCGCGACCTGACCGTTGGGATACGCTGCGGTCAACTCGGGAACCAGCGTCATTACCCGCGACGAGACGGCGGCCAGCGATGCGGCGACGGCCGCTATGATCTATCTGGCTGTAGGCGACATGGCCCAAGCCGCAGCCATGGCTGAGGCTGTTGCCAAGCACCACCCCGGCGAGCAGCAGATGGACATCGCCAAAGCCGTGCTGTTTCTCGTCGGCCGGCTGCGCGCGCTGCGGGGCACAGCATGATACAGGGTCGGAAGCCCAAGCCGATCCTCTGTAGCCGGGACGGCCTGACGGATGAGCAGGCCAAGCGGCTGACCATCGGCACACTCATCGCCATCGCAGATACCGCCCATCCGTCCTATACGGAAGACGGTGAACGTCTGCTGGTAGTCCAGCCCCATACGATCCACCGAGCTTACGTGACGGGCTACCGTAACGTCCAGGTCGGGACATACGTCAATGGCGCTGAGTACGGAGGGACTTTGGACAGCGAGCCAGACTACGACCCGCCGTACTTGCGCGTGAAGCACACCGTTCTTGTGCTGCTGTACCGACGGAACGCGCGCAGCCGGGAGTGTATGGCACTCCCGCAACACGTGCGGCTGCTTGCCAAAGCGTGAGGACAACAGGGCCAACTTCCATCTTGCTGTAGCCGCGTGCTATCAGCAGCGCTCCTGTGCACGGCACGGCCCAGGTGCTGACCAAG
>CAZYPJ010000474.1:0-2215 GCA_964649365.1 uncultured Anaerolineales bacterium
CAACCTTTTTAGCGGCTGGCGCACTAGGCGTACCGAGCGGGTAATCAAAACTCCCACGCCCCATTCTGCGACAATCCTGCGACAAATCTGCGCTCACCCTGCGACAACCCTATGATACGATCTAGCCATCACAAGATCGGAGGTCGTATCATGGATCCTACCTATGTCATCGCTACTGAACGCCTCTCGCGCTCCTTTGGTCCCATCCAGGCCGTGCGCGACGTGGCCCTCTGCGTGCCAGAAGGCGTGGTGTATGGCTTTCTCGGCCCCAACGGCGCGGGCAAAACCACCACCATCCGCATGATCCTGGGGCTGATCCGCCCCACCTCGGGCGTGGTGCGGCTCTGGGGGCAAGAGTTCACCCGCAAGGATTGGCGACGCCTGGCGCGCGTCGGCGCGCTGGTCGAAGCGCCTAGCCTCTACGCTCACCTCACCGGGCGCGAGAACCTGGAGGTCGTGCGCCGTATGTTGGGCCTGCCCGAACGCAACATCGCTCGCGCACTGCGCCTGGTGGGCCTGGAAAAGGACGCTCACCGCCTGGTGCGCCAGTATTCGCTGGGGATGCAGCAACGCCTGGCGCTGGCCCTGGCGCTGCTCAACGAGCCAACGCTGCTCATCCTCGACGAGCCGACCAATGGCCTCGACCCATCGGGTATCCACGAAATCCGCGCCATGATCCGCGACATGCCCTATAACTCGGGGGTGACGGTGTTCCTCTCCAGCCACCTGCTCAGCGAGGTCGAACAGATGGCCACGCACGTGGGGATCATCCAGCAAGGCAGCCTGCTCTACCAGGGCGCCTTGGCCGACTTGAAAGCGCGCTTTGGCGCTCGCCTGCAAGTGGCGGTGGATCGCCCCACCGACGCCGCCCTGTTGCTATCGAGCCTGGGGTGGCGCGTGCAGCAGCAAGGGGAACAGCTCCAGGTGTTGGCCGCCGAGGAAGGGGATAGCGCCGAGATCAACCAGGCGCTGTGGCAGCGCGGCTTTCAGGTGCGCGAGGTCTTTGTGCGGCAGGCCGGTTTGGAAGAAGTGTTTCTCGATATGACCACCGCCAAGAGCAACGCGTGAGGAAACCATGAAAACCTTGTTTCGCTGCCTATCCGCAGAACTGCTGAAAACCAAACGCGCCTACGCCCTGGCGAGCGCGCTGGCGCTGCCCACCATCCTATCGCTGTTCAATTTCCTGCTGCTGGCAGGTCTAGGCTCCGGGCGAGACGGCTACGCCGCCGAGACCGGCTGGGTGCAATACGAGCACAACACCATCACCTTTTGGGCGCTGCTGGTGTTCACGTGCGTCATCGTGCTGGCGACGGCGTTCCTGGCCCATCAGGAGCACGACGCCCACACCTGGCGGCGGTTGATGTGCTTGCCGCTGCCCAGAGCGCCGATCTACCTGGCCAAGCTGCTCGTTACGTTGGCGCTGGGTCTGCTGGCGTGCCTGGTGTTGTGGGCCGAAAACATCCTGTTCGGCGCCCTGTTCACGCTCATCCGTCCCGACCGGGGGCTATCGCTGGCGAATATCGCCCTGTGGGATATGCTCGTCCCCTATCTCTGCATCATCGCCTTCGCCTTGCTGATCGTGTCGTTCCACCTGTGGCTGGCGATATGGGCGCGCAATTTCGTGCTCTCGATTGGGGTTGGCTTCGCGCTGGGGCTGGCGGGCGCGTTCTTGCACGAGGAGGCGCTCTGGCGGCTGGCGTTCCCCTGGTCGCTGCCGGCGCTGGTCTATTCTGCCAGTTCCCCGTCAGAGGGGATTTGGGGGCTGTGCTACAGCATCATCGGGTTCGTTGTGATCACTACTATCGGCTGCCTGAGCTTTTGCCGGCGCGACGTTGTGGCCTGAAAGGAGTCTGCTCATGTCGCTATCCTATCTTATTCGCGGGGTGCGCGCCGAGGCGCTCAAGGTCAAGCGCAGCTTGGCGCTGATCGCGGCGCTGGTGATCCCGCTATTCCCCGCCGTCGTCAACCTGGCGGGCGCCCTGCGGCGCGGCTTGGCCGGCGACGCCGAGGAATTGGCGGCGCTCGGCCCGTGGGGGCTGTATGTGCGCTATGCCATCAAGTTCTGGGTCATCTTTGCCCTGCCGATGGTGATCGCCCTCTTGGCCGCCTTGCTGGCCCAGGTGGATCACAAGCCCAAGCAGTGGAAGCAGTTGTTTGCGCTGGCCTCCCCCCGCGCGGCGCACTACGCCGCCCAGTGGCAGGCGCTGGCGGGCGT
>CAZYPJ010000474.1:2225-2718 GCA_964649365.1 uncultured Anaerolineales bacterium
AGCACGCTGGTTTTTGCCGGCGCCAACATCGTCGGCGGGATGATCGTCGCCGCGCTGCGCCCCGACTTGGGGCTGGAATTGCCCTTGCCGCTGGGCGAGGTGGTGGGCAAGCCCCTGCTGGCCTGGGCGCTGGCGTTGGCCGCCATCTCGATCCATCACTGGATCGCGCTGCGCTGGCCGAGTTTTCTCTCGTCGTTGGCGGTGGGGTTCGCCGCCTCGGTGGCCAACCTGTTCTTGATCTCGTCCTACCTCTATGAGCGGGCGGCGTTCTTTCCCTGGGCCATGCCCTCGCAGGCGTATGGCGCATGGCAAGGGACGCTGCGCGCCTCGCTGATCGCAGCGGCGCTGGTGTATGCGCTGGCGCGGGCCGAGTTCGTGCGGCGCGACGTGTACTGAAACGCCAGTTGTGAGATGATGCTTCCCCCTCCCCCATCCATCCGAACTGGGGTTGCTACTACTCTCGGCGCGGCAACAATAAAGTGCCAGCACTCTC
>CAZYPJ010000475.1:0-2408 GCA_964649365.1 uncultured Anaerolineales bacterium
TTGAACGAGGGTCTCTCTTCAGGCCACAAGTTGACGCTCATCTCGGCCCCTGCCGGTTTTGGCAAAACCACCCTGCTCAGCGAATGGATCGCCAGTTGCGGGCAAGCGGTCGCCTGGTTATCGCTGGACGAGCGAGACAACGACCCCGCGCGCTTTCTGACCTATCTCATCGCTGCTTTACAGACGATTGTGGCGAATCTTGGGGAAGGGGTGTTGGGCATGCTCCAATCTCCCCAACCGCCGCCAACCGAAGCGATCTTGACAACCTTGATCAATGAAATCGCCGTCGTTGCGGATCGTATCATCCTGGTGCTCGATGATTACCACGTCATTGACGCCCCGCCGGTTGATAGCGCCCTCGCCTTTCTGCTCGAGCACTGGCTGCCGCCGATACACCTAGTCATCGCCACCCGCGCGGCTCCCCAGCTCCCCCTGGCCCGATTGCGCGCCCGGAACCAATTGACCGAACTGCGCGCCGCCGACTTGCGCTTTACCCCCTCCGAGGCCGCCGAATTTCTCAATCAGGTCATGGGGTTGAGCCTTGCAGCGGAAGAGGTCGTTGCCCTGGAAACTCGCACCGAAGGTTGGATCGCCGGCCTACAATTGGCCGCGATTTCTATGCAAGGGCGTCAAGACGCCGCCAGTTTTATCCAATCCTTTACCGGCAGCCACCATTTCGTGCTCGACTATTTGGCGGATGAAGTCCTGCGCCAACAGCCCGCAAGCATTCAGACCTTTCTGCTGCGCACCTCCATCCTCGACCGCATGTGCGGCCCCCTGTGCGACGCCGTGCTGCATGGGGGCGCCGACCTGCATCTTGCCCCCGCTGCATCCGGGCAAGAGACTCTGGAATACCTCGAACGCGCCAATCTATTCATCGTCCCACTCGATAACGAGCGGCGTTGGTACCGCTATCACCACCTTTTTGCGGAATTGCTGCGCCAGCGCCTGCGGCAGAGCGACGATGCAGCCATATACCACATCCGCGCCAGCCAATGGTACGAGGACAATGGCCTCGAGATCGAGGCGTTTCAACATGCGGTGGCCGCCAATGATGTCGAGCGCGCCGAGCGCCTGATGGAACACGAAAGGATACCCCGGCATTCTCGCGGTGCCGTGAACGCGATTCTGGCGTGGCTGACATCGCTGCCCAAGTCGGTGCTGGATGCCCGGCCCTTGCTGTGGGTGAGGTCGGCCACCATGGCCTTGACGACCGGCCAGACCAGCGGCGTGGAAGAGAGACTTCAGGCGGCTGAAAAAGCCTTGGAAAATGCCGAGCTTGACCCTCAAACCCGCGACCTGATCGGGCAAATCGCTTGCGCAAGAGCCACCCTGGCCGTCACCCGCTACCAGCCGGAGGTGATAATCGTCCAGGCGCGCCGCGCCCTCGAGTACCTGCTTCCCGAGGATCTGCGTTTCCGCTTTACGGCCAACTGGGCGCTGTCGGCTGGCCATTACCTTCGAGGCGACCGCGTCGCAGCCAGCCAGTTTTTGACGCAAGCCCTGGCGATCAACCCGACGTCAAGGAGTATGTTTTCCACAATCTTGGCGACCATCCAATTGGCGCAGCTACAGGAACAGGAGAACCAGCTCTATCGGGCGGTCGAGACCTATCGGCGGGTGATGCAGATGGTGAGCGATCAGCCGCAGCCCAACATCGCCAACGCGCACCTTGGCTTGGCCCACATCTACTACGAGTGGAACGACCTGGACGCCGCCGAGCGGCATGGCCAGCAGAGCTTACAACTGGCGCGGCTGTTCGATCGCGTCATTGACCGGTTCATCGTCAGCGAAGTATTTTTGGCCCGCCTGAAACTGGCCCGGGGCGATGTGGCCGGCGCAGCTGCCATGTTAGCCGAGGCCGAACAATCCGCGCGCCACAACAACTTTGTGAGCCGCCTGCCCGATGTCGCTGCTGCTCAAGTGCTGACGTTGCTCCGGCAGGGCGATCTGGCCGCCGCCGCGCGCTTGGCTCAGACCTACGATCTCCCCATCAGCCAGGTGCAGGTGCTGCTGGCCCGGGGAGACGCCTCCGCAGCGTTGGCGACGCTGGAACCATTGTGTCGGCAAGCGGAGGAAAAAGGCTGGCAGGATGAACGGCTCAAGACGATGGTTCTGCAGGCGGTCGCTCACCGGACGCATGGCGAAAAGGATGTAGCGGTGCAACTCTTGGGCGAGGCGTTGGCGCTGGCCGAGCCGGGCGGCTTTATCCGCCTCTTTGTGGACCAAGGGCTGCCGATGGCCAGGCTATTGTCCGAAGCAGCGGATCGAGGGATCATGCCGGGCTATGCCAGCAAGTTGCTGGCTGTATTTGAAGCTGAGGAGCAGCCCGTTCCAGCCGGCCCCCAGGCCGGCCCAGAGAAGAGCCAAGCCAAAACCCCAGCCCACCCCCACAACGCGCCGAAGAC
>CAZYPJ010000475.1:2418-2714 GCA_964649365.1 uncultured Anaerolineales bacterium
ACATCCCCTGCCCAGCCCCTGATCGAGCCGTTGAGCCAACGCGAGCTTGAAATACTCAAGCTCGTTGCCCTGGGACTCTCGAACCGCGAGATCGGCGAACGGCTGTTCCTCGCCCTCGACACCGTCAAAGGGCATAACCGCCGAATCTACGACAAACTCCAAGTGCAACGCCGCACGGAAGCCATCGCTCGCGCCCGCGAGCTGGGTTTGTTGTAACGCTTGGTGTGAAATAAGTTCCTGGGCGTAGGTAGGGGCAAAGGATCGGGGATCGGACGGGGTGGGCGCTGGTAGGGGCA
>CAZYPJ010000476.1:0-2712 GCA_964649365.1 uncultured Anaerolineales bacterium
AACCCCGCGCCGAGCGACGTAAACCAGATGAACAGAGTCAGCGCACGGTAGCCCAGGGCGCGCCCCAGGCGTGTGGTGTGGGTCAACGCTTCCTCTACGATCATGCGCGGCAGGATCATGGCGAGCAGCACCAGCAACAAGAACACCCGGCGCGGTTAGGGGATCATGTAGCCGAGTGTGAGCTGCAATCCCGCGCCGAGCGTCACCGCCAGGTAGAGCAGGAGGGCGGCTGCGTGCCCGAGCGAGCGGAGGACGCTCGTCCCCGGCGCATGTGACCAGCGGAACCAGCCCGTAGCCGCCAGGATGGCCAGGCCGAGCAACCCCGAGAGCAGGTACGCTGGCCCGATATAGTCGGCCCCGAGCGCATGAGGATAGCGCCAGGGGATGAGGCGGAGCAAGCCGGGCGGCAATAGGCTGATGGGCATGAGCACGAGCAGGTGCTTGGACAAGGTCGGCAGCGGGGTCTCGGTGCTGGCCCGCGGGTGGCGGGGGCGGGGCCGTAGGGGACGATGCGCCCGGCGTAATCGAGGGGGTAGCCCAGGTCGAGGGCGCGATCAATGGCCGGGCTGTTGGCTTGCAGCGTCAGGTCGTCGGCGCTGCGGTTGGTAAAGCGCGGGTCCGCCGCAAACACGCCCTCGCCCCCGGCGTGCCCCGAGGTCAGCCCCTGATAGAGGTTGTAGGTGTGGGTGAAATCGGCGCTTTCGGCCAGCCAGGCGAAACCGGCGAAAATGTTGTTGCGGATAATCAGCTCGTCGCCGGTCAATTCACCCTTGACGAACAACACCGCCGCCTTCCAATTGCGCGATTCGACTACCGTGTTGTGCTCAAAGCGGAAATGCTCTACGTCGGTGGCGTACTGGTAACTGCCCAGGTTAAAGAGCAGCGCCCGGCGGTTGTCTATCAGCACATTATACGAGACCACGTTGCGCCGCGCCTCGCGGCCATAGGGGTCGCCGCCGCCCACTTCTAGGAAACCCTCGCAATCTTGCGCCCAATTGTGGTGGACGGGGCAATCGTTCACGGTGCCGTAAAACTCGACGGCGCCGCCATCCAGCCCGTAATCATAGCTGAACGCCCGGCAATTGCGCAGCGTGTTGTACGAAACCTCGTTATCCGAGGCGAACAGCCACACGCCCACCGCGCCGTAATCGTCGTCGCCGCCCGGCGTGTTGGTAACCATATGGAGGTCGTGTACGTTATTACCTGTGATCAGATTGTTGCGCCCGAACACGGCCACGCCGATGCCGGCGTTGACGATCTCGCAGGCGCGCACGACGACGTGCTCGGCCCCCTCCGAAATCTGCACCCCGGCGTACTCGGCGTCGGTCAGCGCCAACCCTTCCAGGCGCACCCAGTCGCCGTCAATCACCACGCAGCAGCCTGTCTCGGCGCCGTGGCCATAGATGGTGGGCGCCCGGCCGCTGCCATAGGCCCCTATCTCGATAGGGTAGCCGATGTCGCCCGAGGCGGTCCGGCGCAGCGGCGCGGGCCAGGCGCCGCCCCGGCGCAGCAGCACGGCGTCGCCGGGCAGCAGCGCCGCCGATTGGATGGGCGCCAACGTGCGCCAGGCTCGTTCGGGCGCGTCGCCGAGGTTGGCGTCGGAGCCGGAGACGTTATCCACGTAATACGTCGCGCCTTCGGCGGGCTTGATGACCAACGGCGCATAGACGGTCAGCGCCGGCAGGGTGGCGGCGGGCGCAGCGCCGACGGCGGGGGCGTCACCCTGCGGCCACCCTTGGGCGCAGGCCGTCAGCGCGGCCAGCCCGCCCAGCATCAAGGCGGCGCAGACGAGCAAAGCGAGCAAGCGGCGGGAACAAAGCGGGGCCGGGTGCGTCTTGATTTTCATGCCGACAGAATACCATGAGTGAGTGGTTTTCGCAATACCGGCGTGACCTCACCCCCCGGCCCCTCTCTACGGGTACGCGGCGAGGGGGGCCGGGGGAGATTGGCCCAGGCGTCAAATCCGAGCAATTCTAGTTGCAATTATGATGAAATTGTAAGGTTCGCAAGGCGAAAAATCGAGTACAATAGAAGCGTGTAGTTCATTCACTCAAGGGAGGGACGCTATGAACCAAATCGTATCATCCACCCCAGCCGCATCGCCGCGACGAGGCCGGCGCGGGCTGGCCATCGCGGCGTTGCTGCTGGCTGTGGCGTTGTTGGCAGGGCCTACGCTGCTGGGCGCCGTGGCCGGGCCGCGCGCCGATGCCCCAGTCGGCATACCAGCGAGGCCGATCTACACCATCTGGGGCACAGTCGTGGATAGCGCCACCGGCTTGCCGCCCGCCGGCGCCAAGATTCGCGTCTATCACAAAGACGCGCTCACCGGCGAGTTTTTCGGCATTGACGGCCCCGACGGCCCGTTCATCACCCCCGGCGCCGACGGCGTGTGGGCCGTGGATTGCTACGAGCTGATCAATGGCTGGCTGGTGGTCAAATTGTTCTACGAGCCGGGCTGGCAGAGCCTGGAGATCACTGGGCCGACGGGCAGCATCATCAACATCAGCGAGGCGCGCGTGGACTTGCCCATTACGTCTCCGGCTGGCGGCGCCGATGGCGCAAAGCCGCTGCTCGGCACGCTGGGCGAGTTCCGCTTTACGCTGACCGGCCCCGGTGAGCCGACCGTCACACCTACGGCGGAGGAGACTATTCCGCCGTCACCCACGCCGGAAGAGACCATCCACTCGCCCGTGCCGACGATTCCCACCGTCG
>CAZYPJ010000477.1:0-2701 GCA_964649365.1 uncultured Anaerolineales bacterium
CCCGATCCCTATCTTAGCCAGGGGATCACCACCCCCGCCGAGAGCAGCCCCAGGAACGCCACCGCCACCGCTTTGGCCGTCTTGCCCAGCCAGCAGGCCAGCAGGAATTTGCCCACGGGATAGTGTAACATCCCGGCGGTGATGCCCGCCAGATCGAACAGGGGATTAGGGATGGCCGAAAGCACGAAGATGGTGAGAAAGCCGCGTCGCTGCATCCAGCCTTTGAGTTGCTCGAAGCGGACGCGATCCTCAATCACAGCGCTGCCGCCATAGCCCGCCAGGTAGCCGGTCAGTTCGCCCAAAGGCTCGCCCAGGCCCGCTACCAATCCCACGATCCAGGGGTTAAGCACCCCGCCGGCGGCAAAGGTCACGGCCATGCTGGGCACCGGCAGGATCACCGTGGCGTTGCCTAGCACGGCAATGAGGAACACGCCCAAATAGCCAAAGTGGGATAGATCCTTCAGGTGGTCGGCGTTGAGGAGGATGGCCGCCGTGATACCCAAAGAAAACACCAACGCCAGGATACGCGAACGATGCTCACGCCAAAAAAACCTCACCCCCTTTCTCTCTCTCGCTGTGAAGGGGGCGACGGCTTGCCCCGCCCCCGATGGGGGCGGGGTAGGAGGTAAGGGCGCGAGCGGTCTAGATCCGCTTGGCTCCATCGATTATTTCTCGATGATTTCGATGGTGTTGATCTTATCTCCTGGCGTAGTGGCCGTGTCCGGGTCGCGGACGCTGATGGCCCTGGCCACATCCATCCCTTCGATCACTTTGCCAAAGATGGTGTGCTGACCGTTGAGGTGCGTGGCCGGCCCATAGGTGATAAAGAATTGGCTGCCGTTTGTGCTGGTGCCCCCGCCTCGGTTGGCCATGGCGACAAGGCCCTCGCTGTCGAACGTCAACTCGGGGACGATCTCGTCTTCAAAGGAATAGCCCGGCCCGCCGCGACCGGTGCCCGTGGGATCGCCCGTCTGCGCCATAAAGCCCTCGATCACGCGATGGAAGGTGACGCCATCGTAAAAGTGCTGGCGCGCTAGAAAGACAAAGTTATTCACCGTCTTGGGTGTTTTGTCGGCATAGAGCTGCACGCGGATATCGCCCTTTTCGGTCTTGATGAGCGCCTCATAGCTCTTGGTTGTGTCAATGGACATCGCAGGCGGCTCGCTCCATTGTTGTGCGCCGGGGGTGGCCGTCACTACCTCTGTCACTTGCGGCGTGCTTTTGCCCGTTTTGGCCGCGGGCGGCTTGCGCACGGTGAACCAGTAGAACGCAAAAAACGCCGCGAGGATAAGCACCACAATGCCCACTGCCAGCCAGATATCCTTATATGAAGCTTTTTCGGCGATGCTCTTGGGCGCCGGCGGCGCAGCAGATTTTTCGCGCGGTGCGGCGGCGCGTGCGCGCTGTCGCGCCTTGGCCACCTGGCGGCGATGCTCGATCCGTTCACGTTTCTTGCTCATGTGTTCTGCTCCCTGGATATAGATAATGATAACGCTGAGCGCGGTTAGAAACCGCGACTACTCAGATGTGGGCGGCGGCGCGCTCGTCAGCGGGCCAACTTTTTCCAGGCGATAGATGAAATAAGCCCCCGCCAGCGCGGTGGCGCCCCCTACGGCATATCCTTCTAGCACGCCTGCCTGGGTCAGATACATCGCCAGCACCCCTAGCGCACCGCAGATGAGATAGATAATCAACACCGCCTCGCGTTGAGTGCAGCCCATCTTGACCAGGCGATGCGAGATGTGATCCTTCCCCGGCGTGGTGAGCGGGTTCTTGCCCCGCCGCAGCCGCGAGATGAATACCAGCGTCGTGTCCATAATCGGCAGGCCCAACACCACTAGAGGGATCATCCATGTCACGAAATGGACATTATCGGGAAAGCGCAGCTTGATGCCCACCGCCGCCAACATAAAGCCCAGGAACAAGGCGCCAGCGTCGCCCATAAAGATGCTGGCCGGGTTGATGTTATAGACCAAAAAGCCTACGCAAGCCCCCAGCAACGCCGCCGCCAGTATCCCCACCAGATATTGCCCGCTCATTGCCGCCAGCAGCAAAAAAAAGGCTGCCGCTACCGCGCCTACCCCACCCGATAGCCCATCCATATTGTCGAGCAGGTTCATGGCATTGGTGATGCCCACCATCCACAACGTCGTCGCCAAGCCGTTCAGCACAGGGTTGCCCAGCGCCCGCACCTGCACCCCCGAAGCCACCAGAATGAACGTGGCGATCATCTGCCCCAACAGCTTGACCAGCGGACTCAGACCGACGCGGTCATCCCACAGCCCCATGAACGAGCACAGCGTGGCCCCCAACAGGATGCCCACCACCTCACGGATGTAAAAGCGGTCGCCCAAAACTAACAGCGCCACGATGAACGCCAGATAGATGGCCACGCCGCCCATCAGCGGGATGGGCCGGGTGTGGATCTTGCGGGCGCTGGGCTTGTCCACGATCCCCAAGCGCGGGGCGATCCGCCGGAACAACGGCGTGGCGCCTGCGGCGAATACAAACGCGCTGACAAGGATGAGTAGGTATTTGGCCATGTGTGCGCTCCTTACGAGTGATTAGTGATCAGTCGTCAGTGGTTGGTTTATCAGCGATCAGCATTCGGTTTTTTTAGCGTCCAATTCTGCTAATGACTGATAACTGACGACTAATTGCTAACCACTATGGGTTCAACTCGCTCTTGACCTGCGTAATG
>CAZYPJ010000478.1:0-2700 GCA_964649365.1 uncultured Anaerolineales bacterium
CTCGACCAAAGCCCCTAGTCGCAACAACTCGTCAATGCCGACGTCGTTGGCTTCCCACACATTCCAGGCATAGTCATAGCGAATGGGCCGGCTGTCGCGGTCGCCGATGCTGTCTTGCCAGTGGTAACCCGAAACAAAGTTGCCCCCCGGATAGCGCAACACCGGCGCACGGATGTCGCGGATCATCTCCAACACATCTTTGCGCCAGCCCAACACGTTGTCCGCAGGCATGAGCGACGCCGCGCCCACCCAGAGCTTGCCCGGCTGGCGAAAAGCGATAGCAAACTCGGCATCTGGGTCGGTAGCCTCCGATTTCAGAGCAAAACTATATGTCTGCCATTCGACGGCGACATGAGAAATCATATAGCTCGCATAGACCATGCCCCCTTTGCCCAATGTGACGTACACTGGGCCGGGCATTCCATTTTGGCTAAGCGCCAACCGCACTTCATAGCTTCGCCCCGCCTGCACTGCCACCTTATCCTGAGTAATGCCATGCGGCTCGCCGTCGGGTTGGTTCAGGTCAATGCGCTGCGATTGCAGGCCGTTATAGAACACTGTGTTGTCGTGGGTATAGCGCATGGCCGGGGCAGGCAAACGATTCACGGCGCGCCAGGGGTAAGGGATGCCGTATTGTTCCGCCGAGGCGCGCCCTTGCGGAGGCTGGTCGTCGCCGGCGAATTTGCGGTTACGCAGCATCTCGGCCCACATCCCCCATAGATGCACTCGGCCAGGTGCTCGATAAAGTGGCCATAGATGAACGGATGAATCCGGCCAATCTGTTTGCTGGTGCAGGTGATGAGCGGCACATCGAAATCGGTGCGAGTCAGCTCGCGAGCCGCCTGCTCAGCGTCATCGGGGCCGACGATGATCGCTCGCGGGTGCAGTTCATCGGTGAGGGCTACCAAGTCTTTTTCGTCGGGCAAGCCCACCATACGATACCCGGTGATATGGCGCGCCATCAGGCGCACCATGTCGGCGTCATCATGGATCACCAGGCAGGTCTGTGTACCTAGATGCCGCTCTACGTCGCTCGTCTTTAGCGGAGTGACAGCATAAGATTCGGTTCCCGGCAAAGGCACAGAGAATGTAAACGTTGTGCCGACGCCTTGGCGACTCTCGACCCAAATCTCGCCGCCGTGGAGTTGGATAAGCTGTTTGCTGATGGCCAACCCTAGCCCGCTGCCGCCGGTCTCCTCGACACCTTGGGAACGCACCTGGCTGAACTCACGGAACAACTTGGGAAGATCGGCCTCGGCGATGCCTGCGCCCGTATCTTGAACGCTCACCAAGACTGCATTATCGCGCTGCGCGGTGCGCACGGTGATGCCGCCGCGCTCGGTGAAACGCACGGCGTTGATCAGCAAATTGAGCAACGCCTGACGCAAGCGCACCTGATCGGCCAAAACCCAGGGCAGGTTCCCGGCCAACTCTAGGCGCAGCGTCAACCCTTTGCGCTCCATGAGCGACTCGACAATGCCAACCGCTTTGCGGACCACATCGTCTTCCAAATCCACACGGTCGCGCACCAGGGGCAACCGCTGCGCCTCGATCTGAGAGAGATCGAGAATATCATCCACCAACGCCAAGACGTGCTGGCAGTTGCGATAGATGGTGTGTATATCGGCGCGATAGCAACGCGGCAACGGCTGTTCATAGCTCTTGGGAGAGAGGGCCATCAACCGGCTGAACCCTAGAATCAGGTTCATGGGGCCGCGCAGCTCGTGGCTCACGGTGGCCACAAATCGCGCCTTGAGCGCGCGGGCCTCTTCGGCCTCGCGACGCGCCACGATCAACTCGTTATTCATCCGCTCGATACGATAGGTCGCTTCTTCGAGCGCCCGCACTACGCGGAATAACTCGCCGCGCCGTTGGCGAATTTCCAGCAACGAACTGCGCGCTTGGCCCCAGCCCGCCAAGGCAAGTTGCACCGAACTGCGCAGCGGGCGGGCCGCCAACCAACAAGCTCCAAAAGCCAAGCCATAGAGCGCCGCAATCTCTTGGCTGCGCCCCGCCGACATGCGCCCGTGAGTAGCCAGATCGCCCGCCGCCAACGCCCCGACGCAACTCAATATCGCTATCAGGGCAGCCTCGCGCGTATCGAGCAGAGGAACAGATAGAACCACCACCAGCACCCCCGATGCAACCGCCAAAGAAGAGGGGTACAGCGCAGCGAACGCGCTAAAGCCCAGCGCCATACCCACCAAGAGCAGCCACGTCGCTGCCTTTGGGCGTTTATCGCTCAAGCGATAAGCGCCCAATGCAGCGATGCACACCGTCGCTGTAGGGATTGCATGGACGCCCGGCTCCCAGTTATGCGAGACTGCATAATACAGCCAGACCCAACTTGTTAGCGGGCCGAGAACCATCAACATTCTCAAAAGACCGTGGCGCAACTCTTGTAGCTCAACGCCAAGGTCGCGCTCGGAATAGGCGGCTTCCGTCGCTACGTTCATTTTGGCAACTCCCCTCGGATTGGCCGCCCATCAAGCGGCCTGTTAGCTGAATTGTACTCTTGGAGCAGCCCACACTCAAACCAAGATACTCCGGTGGGGTGTCGTTAGGGTTGCATCCCTAACGCAACTGCGCTAAGATAGGCATACATGATGGGGGCAGTGATTGGGGGGCACATCATGCGGCAGACGGCAGGCGGTAATGTGGTTGTGTGGCTAGTGGGCTTGGCGGATGTGGGCGGTAGGG
>CAZYPJ010000479.1:0-2674 GCA_964649365.1 uncultured Anaerolineales bacterium
GGGCAGCTTTAACCGTAGCCTGCCCGCTTTAGCGGCTGGCGCTCCCTCAGACCCCTGAAGTTAACGCATATGCCTCCAATCCTCTCTCCATGTGTACATGGAGTGGGGAGAAGGGAAAACAGGGGGTGAGATTAGCTGCGTTGTTACTCGCCCTCCGGCGTCGCCGTCGGCGTGGGTGTGCGCGTGGGCAGCGCATCGAGCGCGCCCGGCATAAAGATGCTCTCCTCATAGCGGCCGGCGGCGTTCCAATAGATCCAGCCGCAACTGGCTGCATCCTCGGCGCCCTGGCGCTGCAAGAGCAGTTGGGTGGGGCCGTAGGTAACGCCGCTCAAGGTATAGTGTTGCAGCCAGGGCCGCACCAGGGTCGTCGTGCGCTCTTGAGTTTTGAGCACGCTGCGATGAATCACCTCATACGGGTAGAGCAGCGGCTTGTCATAACCAAGATTGCCTTTGGCGAAAGTGGAAGGGTAGAGCATGGGTGAGAGATAATCCACATACGGGGCGATGTCCTCCACGCGCTGGCCGATGCCCATGTCGCTCCCCGGCTCGACCCACACGGTGAGGCCGAACACATCTGCCGAGAGATAGGCGGGCGTGAGGCTCAGCGCGTCGCGCGCCCGGGCGCAGAAATCGGCCATCGCCGCGCAACGCGATTCCAACGTGCTCTCCTGGGCATAGACCAAATCCTTGACCTTGCCGTCCGACGGAAAGCGCAAATAGTCGAACTGCACCTCGTCAAAGCCCATCTCGGCCACTTCAACGGCCAGTGCGATGTTGTAATCGCGCACCTCTTGGCGGAAGGGGTCGCCCCAGGCCAGACCCTCGCCGTCAATATAGATCGCGCCGCCGGGCCGCTGCGGCGACCATTCGGGGTGCGCGCGGCCCAGCAGATCGTCCTTGAAGGCGACGATGCGGGCGACGAGATAGATGTCGCGGGCCTGGCACTCGGCGATCAGTTGTTTCAGATCCATCACGCCCTTTAGATAGGCCCCCAACTCCTGTGCCAGCTTGTTCTCGCTCTGCCACGCCAGGTAGGCGCGGTCGCTTTTCACGTCCACCACCAGGGTGTTGAGGTCGGAGTGATCCACCAGGTCGAGCAACTCGGCGATGCGGTCGGGCCGGGTCAACAGGCCAAAGGGGACATAAATGCCGCGCGCCTGAAAGGGGGTTAGCGCTAGTTCTACCTCACCCCTCTGCCCTCCGCTCCAGATAGTGGAGAGGGGAGATATATCCGCCCGCCGATAGCCAGGCGACTTGGCTACCAATCGCGTAACCGCGCTGGCGTCGGCGATTTCGACCCGCCCCTGGTCGTCGGCGTGCAGCAATGTGGGCTGCAGCGCGCCGACATAGGCCAGTACATCCGCGCCCGTCAAGGGCTGGCCGTTGACGCCGTCGCGCACAACGACGCGCAGCGCGGCTGGGGTGGCCGTGAATGTAGCGGTGGCCGAGGGCGTAGGACTGAGCGTCGCGGTCAGTGTGGGCTTGGCCGTGGGTGTAGCTGTAGGGCTTGGGGAAATCGTAATGGTCGGCGGCTCTGTCGCCGAAGGGGTGGGAGAGAGCGTCGCCGTCGGCGGCAGCGCGGAGCCAACCCCAGCGACGGGCGCGCCCTCTTCGCCGCGCGCATCGAACGTCTGGCAGCCCGCCAATAGCAGCGTAGCCGCCAAGATAATCGCCGCCGACCAGAAACGCGCCATAATCCTATTCCTTGCTCGACGAGAGCGCGATGATAGGTAAGATTATAGCACAAGCGAAGGTCGCCCGCCAGCAGTGCAGCCGCCCAGTCGCCCCCGATTAACCTCAATGGCTGGCGCTTGGCTCTGCTTCTGACTCCATATAGTCGGCATAATACTTTTTCATGCAATCCGGGCAGATGCCATGGGTGAACTCGGCCTCGGAATGTTCGGAGACGTACTGTTCCACGGCTTGCCAATAGCCCGAGTCGTCGCGGATTTTCTTGCATACGGAGCAAATGGGCACTAGGCCGCGCAGCGTTTTGACGTTGTTGACCGCATCCTGGAGTTGGACGATCAGCGCCTCGCGTTCGCGCTCAACCCGGCGGTGCGCTGTCATATCATGAAAAAGGGTCAGATAGCCCGCGATCTGCTCCGGCAAGCTACACACCGGCAGGATAGACAAATGATAGTACCGTTGCGCGAGGCCGTGGCCGAGGGTGATTTCGAGGCTCGTTTTGACCGAGGAGCGATACGCCGCTTTCCAAGCGGGCCACGGCCCGATCCGTTCAGAGAAGGCGCGCCCTACGAACATGGCGGGCAACTCCATCGCCTGGGAAAGAATGTTGGCCGCCGCCCGGTTGTGGTCAATCACGCGCCCGCGCGCATCCACCACTAGCACGCCATCGTCCATCGTGTCAATCAACATCTCGCGCGCGATGGGCGCAAGATCGAGTAACCCATAGCGCTCAAAGCTCAGCAAACCCACCATGCCCGTCACAATAAAGGCCAGTTCGGTCAGCGATAGGCCCGGCACAGGGTTCGCAAGGATATAGACCAGATGGGCTACCCACGGCGCCAGAATCCCCAGGATGATCGTGCGGGCCTGGCGGCGCGCCAGCGTCGCCGGCCCCCGCGCCTGTTTGGCGAGCAATACCGCCGCGGCCAGGGTATAGGCATAGACCGTGGCCCCCACCACCCACTACCACAACCCATGTTGATAG
>CAZYPJ010000480.1:0-2672 GCA_964649365.1 uncultured Anaerolineales bacterium
CTTTATTGGAGTGCCAACTGTGCATCGAGTGCCCCAGCTCGTGGGCCAGGGTGAACACCGCGTCGAGCGTGCCGGTGAAGTTGAGCAGGATGTAGGGCATCGAATCGTAACAGCCGGAAGAGTAGGCCCCCGAGCGCTTGCCGATGTTCTCGTAGCGATCCACCCAGCCATTATAGAGGCCCTGGCGCATCGTTGTTATATAGTCGCTTCCCAGCGGCGCCAACCCTTTGCAGACAGTATCCACCGCCTCGTCGTAGGTGAACTTCATATCCACCGAGGGCACCACCGAGACGTAGGCGTCGTAGAGATGGAGCCTGTCCACCCCCAACAGTTTTTTACGCAGGCCCACATAGCGATAGAATGCCGGCAGCGCATCGTGCACCGCTTGGATCAGCGAGTTGTACACCGAGACGTTGACGTTGTCGTTGAACAGCGCCGCCTCCAGCGTCGAGGGGAAATGGCGCGCTCGCGCCTCAAAGATATGGGTCTTGATGCTGCCGTCGAGTGTGGCGGCGATGGTGCTGCGGTTGCCTTTGTATTCGGCGTAATAGCCGTCGAACGCCGCCTTGCGCACGGCGCGATCTTGGCTTTCCAGCAGCTTGATGAACGTGCCGTGGGTGAGTTGCTGCTCTTGGCCTTCTTCTCCCACCACTTTGGGCAGGCGCGCGGCCAGGTCCACATTCTTGAGCACCGAAAAGATATGGTGGATGCTGGAAAGCGGCTCGCTGACCATGGCCAACAGTTGCTCTTCGTTGGGCGAAAGGGTGTGCGGCTTGGCGCGGAGCACGTCCTTCAGCCAGACTTCGTAGGGCTTGAGCACGTCGCTCGCCATCCACTCGGCCATCACGGCGTCGTCAATGCCGATGATCTCGGGCGAGAGATAAGCGCCGGCGGCGCTCATCTGGATGTAGGCCGAGCGCGCGCGGTCAATCATGGCCTGGTAGGTTGTATTGCCCAAATCCTCGTCGCTGCGCAGATGGGCATAGACATAGATCTTTTCCATGCGGCGGTTGGCGTCGAGCCAGGCGCGCAGCGCCTCGGCCAGCACCTCCGCCGATTCGCTCAGCCGCCCCTGATAGGCGGCCACTTGCTCGGCCAGTGGTTGGGCGGCGGCGAAATCCGCCTCCCATTGGGCGTCGTCGGCGTACAACGCCGCCACGTTCCATTTATCTTCTGGGGCGATCTCATCACGTCTCTTGGGCGCGTCGGGCATGGTATCTTCTCCTGGTAGGGTTACGTATAGGGACTATCAGAGTCGCCAGCCGCTGAAGCGGGCAGGCTACGGTTACGAATCCGCCCTCCGGCGGATAAGACCCCTATCGAGCGAGCATCTAGGCCGCGAAGGCGGCCTTTGTCGTAGTAGCGCGCGGGTTTAGGCCGCGTGGCGCTCCGCGAACCGCTTGCCGAACTCTTTTCGCTGGCACAAGGATTGGGTGGTGGGGCGGCCCTGGAACTCGAAGGCGTCGAGCCACTCCCACTTGAGCGGTGCGACGATGCGCTGGCACTCCTTGTAAGCGCCGCCGCTCCAGCCATAGCTGCCGAAATAAGCGGCCTTCTTGTTCATGATCTTTTTATGGGCCGCCATCTCCAGCGCCTGGGTCATGGGCGGAAAGAGCGACACCTCGTAGGTGGGCGCGCCGATCAGCACGCCCGAGCGTGTCCACAGCGCCGGCAGGATGTAGCTGGAGTGGGTGCGGGCCACGTCGAAAATGGCCGGCTCGATCCCCGCCTTGGAGACGCCCTCGGCCACGGCCTCCATCATCTGCGCCGTGTTGCCGTACATCGAGCCGTACAGCAGCGTCACGCCCGGCTCGCCGGGCTGCGTGGCCAGCTCGGCCCACTTTTGGTAGAGCTGCACGATCTTGCCCGGGTCTTGCCGCCACACCAACCCGTGCGACGGGGCGATTGTGCTGATCTCTAGCCCCTGCAACTTGGCGATGGCCCGCAGCACCGGCCCGCTAAAGCGCGCCACGATGTTGACATAGTAGCGCAGCGCCTCTTGGATATAGAAATCCATGTGTTTGCACTGGTCGTCGAAAATGGCGCCGCGCAGCGCGCCATAGCCGCCGAAAGCGTCGCAGGCAAAGAGCACCTTTTGCGTGGTTTCATAAGTCACCATCGTCTCGGGCCAGTGGACAAAGGGCGCGGCGTAAAAGCGCAGCGTCTTTTCGCCCAAGACGATCTCTTCGCCGTCGGCCACCACGCGGACGTTATCGGTGACGCCGTAATAGGCCTGGAGCATCGGCGCGGCCTTGGCTGTGGCCAGGATCACCGCCTGCGGCGCGGCCAGGCGCAGCGCCTTGAGCGCGCCGGTGTGATCCGGCTCCATGTGGTTGATGACGATATAGTCGAGGTCGGCGGGGTTGAGCACATCGGCCAGTTGGCCCAGAAACGAGCCTTCCGAGGCGGCCTTGGAGAGATCAATCAGCGCGTTCTTTTGATCGCGGACGACATAGCTATTGTACGACACGCCCTCCTGGCTGATGGGCCAGATGCCCTCGAAGAGGTCGGTGGTGCGGTCGTTGACGCCGATCCAATAGATGCCGGGTTTCATCTCGATGGCTGGCATAGCGGCTGCTCCTTTTGCAACTATCCCTGCGCTCGCAGGGGGAGGTTATGCGTGGGCGTGAGGATAGCACAAAATGGGGGGGAGGGCAAAGGGAAGAAAGGGG
>CAZYPJ010000481.1:0-1155 GCA_964649365.1 uncultured Anaerolineales bacterium
AAACCTATATTGAGGGAAGGCTACAGGATCATCCCGAGAAATTACACTGACTCGGGTAGGGGGTAAGAACAATGTTACGGCTATTCGGCAGGGGCTTGGGATACGGACGTGGCATGGGGCGCGGTCGAGGATTGGGGCGTGGGGGCGCTCCGCTGGCCGCAGGCCCTGGAGGGTATTGTGTTTGCCCTCAATGCGGCGAACGCACGCCGCACCAAAGAGCGGTACCATGCTTTCAGCAGCAATGCCCCAAATGTGGCGCGCGTATGGTGCGTGAATAGACTATTTTGTCCGCACTTTGAACTCGCCGGGGCACAGCGACGCGGTAACCGAGTGCAACGCTCAGTAGATGCATTCATAGAATAAGGAGATTCTCAGATATGAAAGTGGCCGTTAGCAGCAATGGCGATCATTTGGACGCCGAACTCAGCATGTTCTTTGGGCGTTGCACGTGCTTTATGCTGGTTGACACCGACACGATGGAAGCTGTCGCACTACCCAACCCCGCCATCAATGCGTCAGGCGGGGCAGGCATCGCTTCTGCTCAGTTCATCGTACAACAGGGCGCGCAAGCCGTGTTGAGCAACAACATTGGGCCCAATGCTATGCAGGTATTACAGACAGCAGGGGTTACGGTGTATACTGTAGGTGGTTGTACTCTAAGGCAAGCAGTCCATCCTTTACGTGCTGGCGACCAACAGCCCGTAGGCCAACCTACCGTGCCATCCGATTTTGGCAAACCCGAGGGGGGACAAAGAGGGATAGGGATGGGGCCAGGAGGTGGTCGCGGCGCTGGCGGCTTTGGGGGCGGCAGAGGCGCATAAGGTTAGCGAATCTGCTGCAAAACGCATCTCAGCATCCATCTATGAAAGGTCACATAGCCGTGCGAGTCGTGATAGCCAGCGGCAAAGGAGGGACGGGCAAGACGATGCTCGCCACCAGTTTGGCGCTCATCGCCGCGGAGAATGGCGATACCGCGTTGCTCGATGCCGACGTCGAAGCGCCTAACGCCGACCTCTTTATACAGCCAACCTTCAATCAAGCTCAACCTGTCGAGCAAATGATCCCCCGGATAGATGCAGCCTTGTGCACTCATTGCGGGCGCTGCGCCGAGGTTTGCCAGTATCATGCCATCGCAGCGCTGCCCGCTATCACACT
>CAZYPJ010000481.1:1165-2669 GCA_964649365.1 uncultured Anaerolineales bacterium
CACTCGTCGTTGGTGAGCTGTGCCACGGATGCGGAAGTTGCGTGCTCAATTGTCCCTCGCAGGCGATTAGCGAAACGCCGCGCCCCATCGGATTGATCGAGGTGGGTCTAGCTGAGAATCTGTCTTGCGTTCGGGGGGTGCTCCAGGTCGGCGAGGCGATGGCAACGCCAGTCATTCGCGCGCTCAAGCGCTATGCTCACGACACCGGCTGGGATCGCAAACAATGGCTTATCTTGGACGCTCCGCCAGGAACCTCTTGCCCCGTTATCGAAACTTTGCGCGGGGCCGATGTTGCTCTGTTGGTAACCGAGCCTACACCTTTTGGTTTACACGATCTTCGCTTGGCAGCACGAGTCGCCCGGGATACACTACATCTTCCTATCGCTGTAGTTATCAACAAAGATTGCCCCGACAGCGCCGATACCGATATGGAGCAATACTGTCAGGCAGCAAACTTGCCTGTGCTGCTGCGCGTACCCCTTAGCCGAGAGATTGCAACAGCCTACTCGACAGGACAGCCGTTGGTGCGGGCCTTTGCGGAGTATCGCCCGCTGTTCCAAGCGCTTCTTGATGATCTCTCACGACTGGTGGACCGGAATCCCTCATGAAGCAACTCGTAGTGTTAAGCGGCAAAGGGGGTACGGGCAAAACGACCCTCACGGCAGCGCTGGCGCACGTGATGTCGCAGCATGGGCGCATTCTGCTTGTTGATGCCGATGTAGATGCCCCGAACCTAGGGATCATATTGCAGCCTCGCGTTATCGAAAAGTGCGCTTTCTACGGGGGCAAACGCGCTATCATCACCCAAGAGGCGTGTACGGCTTGCGGTCGCTGCGCTGAGGTTTGCCGCTACGAAGCCGTTTTTCGGCTGCAGGATACTTACAAGATCGAGCCTGCCGCCTGCGAAGGGTGCGCGACCTGTTTCTATCAATGCCCTGCCGACGCCATTCGCATGGAAGAGAGCCTTTCGGGCTATTGGTTTCTTTCCGAGACGCGGTTCGGGGGCTTTGTCCATGCTCATCTACACCCCGGCGAGCAGAACTCGGGTAAACTGGTGAGCAAAATCAGGCAAAAAGCTCTACTCCTGGCCGATAAAGAATCCGTGGATTGGATTTTGGTGGATGGCTCGCCCGGCATCGGTTGCCCGGTGATCGCGGCTGTCACCGGCGCTGACTTGGCATTGTTAGTCGCTGAGCCAACCGTATCGGGAAAGCATGATCTACAGCGCGCATTAGAGGTCACGACTCATTTTCGCGTGCCCGCCGTCGTTTGTATCAACAAAAGCAACCTCAATCTGAGCCTCACGGATGAGATCCTCGACTATTGCGACCAGCGCCACATCCGGGTGATAGGTCAAATCCCCTACGACGAGATCGTTATCCACGCGATGCGCCAAAGCATGGCAGTAACGGAACTACCGGCAAATGTAGTCGGCTGCTGCATCCAAGATATCGAATCCTCGCTCGCTATAGCAGGGGGCGGTCAGTGAATCGGAGTATCATAA
>CAZYPJ010000482.1:0-2667 GCA_964649365.1 uncultured Anaerolineales bacterium
TCGTGGTGCTGCTCTCCACATCGCTGCAAGGCGCCACCATCCCGCTAGTGGCCAAGCGGTTGGGCGTGGACGCCCCGCTCCCCCTGACATGGGAGACGCCTCTGGAATACAACCCTATTCGCGGGTTCAAGAGCAGCCTGCGCGAGATCGTCATCCCGCCCCATTCGGCGGCGGTCGGCAAGAGCATCATGGCGCTCCGGCTGCCCAGCACGTTTTTGGTCATTCTGGTGGGGCGAGGAGAGCGTTATATCATCCCTAGCGGCGCCACCATCTTGCAAGAGCAAGATCGGTTGCTGGTCATCTCGGAAGAAGAACCGTACCTCCAAGCGCAGGCGCTGCTGAACGGCGCCAAAGCCGCCGAATGCCGCTAAGATCGCCCCGTTGGGCTGGACAGCGCCGCCCATCTGCCCCACAATAGGGCGCGTGTTCGTCAACTCACCTATCCACAAGAGGGAGGGCATCCCCAATGACCGATCAAGAGACCTTTGCCGATGTGTTGCTGGTCGAAGCGCCCGAGCCAACCATCACCTACCGCTCCGCCCTGGCGGTGTACGAGGAATCGCTGACGCGGGGCCAATTCGTGGCGCGCGGCTGGAACGGCGCCGGGTTCATCAACTTTTACGATGGCCGGCTGGCGCCCACCGAGTTCCCCGCGCCGCAGGCATTCTGGCTAGAGCTAGACGGCCAACTGCTGGCCTCCGATTGGGAATGGGCCGGGCTGGACAAGCTCCCGACCGAGCGCCCCGGCGGGTTGCATGCCGTCGTCCCGCTACGCCCCGCCGTGCGGCCCGTGACGGTGCGCATCCACACCCTGCTCGACGGCACGCCCGTACTCGCGCGCTGGCTGGAAGTGACCAACACCGGCGAGCGCCCCGCCGCGCTCGCGGCGGCCTATTCCTGGAGCGGTGGGCTGCAAAAGGTGGCCCGCTGGCGCTCGCACCTGGGAGAGACGGGCCGCGCGCTCTATTCGTTGGGCTATTTCGCCAACACCCACTGGGGCGACGAGGGCCACTTCCAATGGTTCGACTTGCCCTCGGCGGGCTATCGCGTGGACGGGCGCTATCGCCGCGACCGCCACCGCCACCCCATGTTCGTGCTGCGCAACAACGCCACCGGCGAGCATTGGATCGGCCAACTCGCCTGGTCGGGGGGGTATAGCTTTGAGTTCGACCTCGACGCCGACCTGGGCACGCTCGATCAGGCGGCGCGCCTCTCTTTCCGCGCCGGGCCCGACGCCCCCGCCCCGCAGCGCGTCATCGCCCCGGGCGAGACGATCAGCACCCCCGAGCTGCACCTGGGGATGGTGTTCGGCGACCTCGACGCCGCCATCCAGGCCATGCACGACCACCTGCGCCGCAGCGTGTTTATGCCGCAGCCGCGCGGGCGCGGCGGCTGGATCGAATCGGGCATCGGGCCGGAGATCGAGATCACCGCCGAGGATGTCGTCCACGCGCTCGACGCCGCCGCCGAGGTCGGCGCCGAGGTGTTCTTTATTGACGCGAGCTGGTACGCCCCGCCGCGCAGCAATTGGTGGAACACCGTGGGCGATTGGCAGGTGGATCTGACGCGCTTTCCCGAAGGCATCCGCCCCTTCCGCGAGCGCGCCCACGCCAAAGGGATGCTGTTTGGCCTGTGGATGGACGCTGAACGCATCGCCGTGCACAGCCAGATCAGGCAGGCGCACCCGGAATGGGTCGCGGTGGCCTACGACGGCCAGCAGCGCCTGGGCGATCTGCTCGATCTGACCAACCCCGCCGCCGCCGCGTGGATGGAAGAGCAGATCGGGCGCGTCATCGCCGAGAACGAGATCGAGTTCTTTCGGTTGGATCACAACGTGGGCGGCCTGGGGATGGGCGCCAAGATCGTGCGCGACGGTTATGTCGAGAATCACTATTGGCGCTACCACGAGGCGCTCTATGCCATCTATGAGCGGCTGCGAGCGCGCTTCCCCGACGTGATTTTCGAGAATTGCGCCGGCGGCGGCGGGCGCACCGATTTGGGCATGGTGCGCCGTTTCAGCCACACCTGGGTGACGGATTGGCAAATCGCGCCGCGCTCGTTCTCCATCACCAACGGTATGACCATGGCGCTGCCGCCGGAAGTCGTGGATCGCCTCTTGGGCGGGCAGAGCGGCCACACCGCCGCCGAGTTCGATTTCCAGGCGCGGCTGCTGTTGTTCGTGCGGCCCACTTTTGGGTTCACCTATCCGCTGGGGGCGCAACCCAACCCCCTGCTGCTGGCCCGGCTCAAGCGCTGGACGGCGCTCTATAAAGAGTTTGCGCGGCCCATGATGGCCACGGGCCGCATCTATCATCACACGCCCGAGGTGGGCGGCCCCGACCCGCAGGGCTGGGGCGTGCTGGAGCTGGCCTCCGCCGACCGCGCGCGGGGCATGTGCGGCTTGTTCCAACTCGCCGCGCCCACCGCGCCCGAGTACACCGTGCGGCTACGCGGGCTGGACGTTTCGCGGCGCTATCGCGTCACGTGGGGCAATGCGGGGCAGACGTGCGAGGTGGATGGGTTCACACTAATGCAGCGCGGCCTGACGGTGCGCCTGGAGGGCGCGCTAACCTCGGAGCTGCTGCTGTTCGAGGCGGTATCCTCTATGATGTCGTAGGGGCGAAGGATCGAGGTAGAATCGAGGGGCGCAGTCGGGGGATGTGGGTA
>CAZYPJ010000483.1:0-2637 GCA_964649365.1 uncultured Anaerolineales bacterium
ATCATACCATTGCCGGAAACGAATACTGGCTTGGCTGACTCCAGCAAGATCAAAAGTGTGCCCCAAAATGTGTGTACCTATCGAAGGATCGTTGGTGCGCGCCGAGCGCATCCAACTGCCCTGGTATGGCGAAAGATATGTGCGAGTGGGCAGTTCGATCTTGAGCGCCTTGTTGGCCGCGCTGGGAGTTTCGAGCTGCGACAGATAGACGCTCGCGGGCATCATGCTCAGATCCCACACGGCGGGCGAGAGCCATTCGAGTTGGATACGCTCCCACGAGGTCATGCTCGCAGGGCGCGTACCCAGTGGGCGACCCAGCCAGCAACCGTTGGCCATCACATCGTAGAACGAAGGCGAAGCCTCGCCACTGCCGCCGGTATCTTGCCGAGGCCAATCCACATCCTCATACTCGCCTGATTGGTTCCACGTATCGGGCAAGCCGAACAGATGACCCATTTCGTGAGCGAACACGCCCACTGGCGTATCCTCGGCCACAACCACAAAATTCTGTACCCAGTAGCCGGTAGTACCGATCTGGTGCGGCGAAGCGAGCGAGCCGCTGGTGGACCATACGGCGTTATCCCCTAGGGCGCCGCCGCCTGCTTCCTGGCCCTTGCCAGCGTGCACCACGATGAAATAGTCAATCAGATACGGAGATGAAGTGTCGCTGGTGTACGCGGCCCAGCCGCCAGTTGGCGTCCACGTTGCCAAAGTGTCGGCGGCGTCCTCGACCAGATCGGTCAAGTCGTAGGAATCGGTAGCGTCGTTATCCACGCCTGTGGCGGCGTCATTGCCATACTGGGCCGCCGTTCCAGGTAGGGTGGTCCAGTCGTGGATGTCGCCCTGCAAATCATAACCGACGCCTCCTCCATAGTCCGAAGCCTCGCGGAAGTAGCGCCGCATGGACCATTGGTTGGTCTCGGAAAACAGCATCGTGGCATAGTGCGTACGGTTAAAGCTCTCCACCCAGTAATCGGTATTATTCTCAGTGGAGGGCTTGGGGATGTTGTTGTACGCCAGATCGCTGTAATTCACCAACGCCACCATCGCGCGGTCAATCGTCGGCGCGGCCGCCAGGCTGGCGCCGCCCTGGACGCCCCCAACCAGGCCGTCGGCAGGCTTGCCTTGGCCGAGCTTTTGGCTCACGTACTGGTCGTAGGCGGTCTCAGCCTCTTCGGCGCCCAACGCCGCATCCAATTTGAACCCGTCGCGACCCAGCGAAGCCTCTTGCAGCTTGTACCGCAGGTCAGGACGGGGAGGCGCGTGCTGCTCTTTCGTCAGCCCTTGCGGCGCTTGTGCAGAGGCGGCGGGGGCCAGGCCCATCAGGGCGATGGCCAACACCATCCATACACAAAGGATCTTGTACACTCTCATACGATTCTCCTTTATACTGATCGAGATTGATGAAAGCGATTGGCCTCGACACCCCGGCTCGCATTGCGGGCCAAGCATTACGCGTTTCTTCTCCCTCACCTGGGTTCGTTCCCTCACCGGCTCGACTTTCATCAAAACACCCAACACCTAACTAGTCATCATTGCCCTCGCGATTTGCCTCAATACGCATCACTCCTTTCCAAGCAAATCTCCTAGTGATGATTGATCTCGTAGAGGCAGTGGAACGGACACGGTCATCTAGGTTCGGACAAACGTCGCACGCGTCCATTCCAACGCCCCTACCAGCAAGTCAGCTAGTCGCTCAGAGTCAAAGGCAGGTATATCCGTTCGTTGCCCACCACCACCGCGCCGTCGGTCCATTCCGCTGCCACAGCATAGCCGCTACGATCAGTCAGCGCCAGCGGCCAACGCGCATTGCCCTCAAAGGCAATCGTACTCTTTCCTTCTGCTTTGGCGTGAAATGCAATGCTCCCAAAAGCGCCCGACCCCGCCACTGGCTCGCCCGGCTCCAAGATCGTGGCCGTGTACGAAATGATGCCAGTAGCATTGTCAACCTGATTCATTTCGTAGAACAAGCCCTCTGGCAACATCGTCGCCGAGCCGATCTGCACGCCCGGCATACCGGGATCGGCATCCACTACTTCGAGCACATCTGGATCAAACTCGATCCTGTACTGTGCGCCATAGATATAGGCGATGGCATCCACCTTCACGGTGAGACTGAGAGTCTCACCAGGCGACATGCTCGCCAAAGCGGGCGTTATATACACCTGCGAAACCGCCGCGGCATTTTGTGTCGCATCGCGCGGCCCGGCAGCGAATGCGCTTTGACCATTGAACAGAACAACGAGGCCCAAGGCCAACAAGCCCAGCAGCCCCACGATAGTCGCCAAACGGCCCCAGGCCGACTGCGGCGTGACGTTAGTGTGTTCCATTTCGCCCGTCTCCCTCTCTTTTCGTAAATGAACTGCTCAGGCCAAGTCTGACGGATCGAGACTGGCGCGCGTCAGACCCCGCACTATTGCATATTTCTATTTTTCAATGCGAGCGGAAAGCGTATATAGCGCAACACCGTCGGCGTGACAGTTGGCGTCTCGGTCTCGGTCGGCGTGATCGTCGGCGTTAGCGTCTCCGTCGGCGTGGCGGTCGGCGGCTCGGTCTCAGTCGGCGGACCAGTTGGCGTCTCCGTCGGGTGAGGGAGTGTCGGGTGGGGGGTGATCGTCGGCGGTGAGGTTGGCGGGG
>CAZYPJ010000484.1:0-2633 GCA_964649365.1 uncultured Anaerolineales bacterium
ATTACGAATCATCGCCCGTGGCGCAAGCATTCGTAATTCGTAATTCCTAATTCGTCATTTCTAATTCTCCAGCAACGCTTGGTGGAACGCGGTCTCGAACTGCGTCTTGGTCAGCGATTCGTTGTAGAACGGCAGCCCCAGCAGGCGGTAGCGATTGCTCTCCAACAGCGTTTCCACTCGGTGTTGTGCGGCGATCTGCTGCAAAAAGGTTTGCTTCCAGCGATCCTGCGCGATCAGGTTTTCGCCTTTGGGTTCGATGAACACCTGATAGATGACCGACTTGCCTGCGCCCCGCTCGACGGCCAGCAGCACGAAATCCGGCTCGGTGGCGCGGCCCTCGTCAAAGCTGTAGAGGGTGAACAGCTTTTCGTTGCGGATCAGGTACACCTCGGCAAAGCGAGTGCGTAGTTCGTGCATTTTGCCGTGGATAAAGCGCACCAGGCGCTTTTCTTCCGACGTGCCATAGTTCTCATCGTAAACATACCACGCCTGGTCGGCCAGGTTGAGCCGCAGCTCGGGGTTGGTGGTCTGGCTCATGGCCACGCCGCGCTCTTGTTCGCCGCCCGGCGCGACGGTGATTTGCAGCGTTTTATCTTGGACGCAATAGCGGATGCTCAGCGGCTCGAACACTCGGGTCCCGATGTAATCCGCCGAGCCGGCTTCGATGGCGGCGCCGATCTTGTCGAGCGTATCCAACGCGATGGCCAGCTTTTGCTCTTGCGTGAGCGCCTCGGCCTGGCCCTGCGCGCCGTACACGTCCACCGCCACGCGCCGCAGGTAATCGGGCGAGGTGATGAATTCGTTGATCGAGCTGAGGTGGGGCAGGTAACGCTTGAGATTGGAGAATTGGTAGAACGGCAGTCGTTGCAGCGCCGCGCGCAGCACGTTCGGCCCCAGGTCGTACAGGCGGATAGTCCGCGTGACGGTCTGCACGCCCGCGCCCTCGACCACCGGCTCGTCTATCAGGCTGGCCTCTTCGCTCTGGCCGGTGAGCAGGGCGTAGCGGTAGCGCTGCTCGATGACGGCCCGATCTAGCCCCCAGACGTTTTCGCGCGGGTTGGCGATGCGACGGTTGACGAAAATCGCGCCCGTGCGCCACAGGTCGGTTTGCTTGAACGACTCTTTGACGCGCGTCGCCGCCGTCCGCGTGGTTTCGGGCACGATGCCCGTTTGCACCAACGCGGTGTGCAGCTCGTCAATGTAGCGCGGGTTGTGGGCGCTGTGGTAGTAGAGCGTTTCCAGCGCGCGCAGCTCGTGGGCATTGGCGCGGAGTCGCGCGCAGCTCGGGGCCCAGGTCGCGGGCGAACTTGCGCTGGTCGCGAGGTTGATCGTCCCAGCTAAAAGGATAGTAGCGCGCCCCGCGCCCGATCAGTTGCGCCTCCGAGATGGTGGTGCGGCCCGGAACGCCGCGTTTGGCGTCGCGCGTGTTATAGAGCCGCACGATGTCGAACAGGTTGAGCACATCCCAACCTTCGTTGAGCATATCCACCACGAAAATGGCGCGGATCTCGTTGTCGCGATCCTCCAGCGAGTTGACCAGCAGTTGCTTCGTCTCGCTCTCTTCTTTCGAGTTGACGCTGAGGCAGCGCGGCGCGCCGAAATCCTGCCGCAGCTCGGCGGCCAGGTCGTCGAGCGCCACGCCCTGCGCCGCGAAATAATCGAACGCCTGGCGGGTGACGCCGCTCGACGCGGCCTGCAGCGCCTCTAGGCGGGGGGCTGCAAGCTGGCCGATGGCCTCGGCGAATTCGGCGGCGTGCTGGCGCGATTCGGCGATGGTGCGCGATTTGAACAACACCACCGGCTTGAGCTGCAACCCGTGCTTTTCGGCCACCTTGCGGCGATATTGGCTCAACACCGCCGCCTGCAGGGCGCGCTCGATGGGCGGCAAGTCGGCCTCCAGCACGCGCACTTCTTTGGAGTAGCCATCTTCGCGGAATTGGCGCAGGGTGTACTCGTAGAGGATCTTGTCGGCGTACTTTTCTCGCACGGCGGGCTGATCCAACACCACGGTGGCGGTGTACTCGAGCAGCACGTGATCGGCGCGGGCGGTGAAAATGCGGGTCACCGTCGCTTCCCAGGTGTTCAGGTCTTCCATCTCGCCCTGGCCCACGCCCGACTTGGTGAGGGCGTTGATGTGGTGCGCCTCGTCGGAGATGAGAACGACCTTGCCGTCGGCAAAATCGTCGGCGGTGAGGCTGTTTTCGCGCGGGGCGTTCAGCCGCGTGTGCAACCCCTGGATGGTGGTGAACAGGATGTTCAGGTCATCGGGGTGGCCGGCCTGAAAATTGTCCACCCCGCGGACGCGCACTTGTTTGCGGTCTATCTGGATGGACGGGGCGAACAGATATTTGGCCGAAAGCGGGTTCAAGAAATTGTCGCGCGTCTTTTCGATGATGTTGACGCTGTTGACGAAAAACAGGAACCGCCGGTAGCCCTGCTGGTACAGGTGCAGCATGGCCGCCGCCATCACCAACGTCTTGCCCGAGCCGGTGGCCATGTGAAAGAGCAGTTGCGCGGGGTGGGCGCGCTTGGGGTAGCCGTCCAGATAATAGAGCAGGCGCAGTAACGCCTCGCGCTGGTAGGGGCGCAGCGGCAGGGCCGGGTTCAGGTTGTCGGGGAGCGCGTCGGGTAAG
>CAZYPJ010000485.1:0-1031 GCA_964649365.1 uncultured Anaerolineales bacterium
CGGGGTTGGAGCCATCCAAGAGTGGGGTAGTGGGGCTGTTGTGCGCCGCGCTAGGGCGCGCTCGATGGGAATCGGTAGATGATCTGGCGGCGCTCCAGATGGGGGTGCGCGTCGATATGGAGGGCGTGATGGCGCGAGACTATCATATGGCGCTGAATGTGCTCGATACATTCGGCGATATCAAGCCCAGTGAGCCTTCTTCGCGCTACTATCTGACAGACGCCCGCTTTCTCGTCGGGCTGGAGGGCGAAGATATTTCTCTACTCACCAAGCTCTATGATGCGTTACGCGCCCCTTATTGGCCGCTCTATCTGGGGCGCAAAGCGTTTGTGCCCGGCGAACCAGTGTGGCTGAAGGACGGGCTGAAATCGCGCGGCAAGCTGGAGCCTGCGCTGATCGGCTACCCCTGGATCGGGTGCAGTGAGGAACGGTGGCAAACGTTGCGCAGCTCAGCCGAACGCCCGATCCGCTTGGTGATCGAAGACCCATCCGGTCCCGAGGTGCGGCCCGATCAACCGATCTCGTTCGCCGAGCGCATCTTTGCGCCGCGCCGGGTGAGCACCAAGTTCATCGCGATGCCCGAATGGAAGGAGGGGGTATGTATCTCTCGCGATTGATCCTAAACCCGCGCAATCGCCTAGTACAGCGCGAGATCGCCAACCCTTACAATCTGCATCGGCGTGTGATGCACGCCTTTCCCGATCATTTGGCTAAAGGTGAGGAGCGGGTGCTCTTTAGGCTCGATACACATCCACGCACTGGGATGTTGTATTTGTTGGTGCAATCGCTCGATACTCCAGATTGGCAGTGGCTCGATGCTCCCGATATGCGAGGTTATCTGTTGCCAATCCCCGAGAACCCGTCATCCAAGCCTTTTGATCCCGTTTTCTCGCCCGGACAGATGTTGGCTTTTCGGTTGCGCGCAAATCCTACGCGTCGGCTCTGTCATGGTCACCAGAGTGTCGGCAAAGAGAAACGCGAGAAGGATAACGGACGTGTGGCGGTGTATAAGGCTGAGGAGCAAATTTCAT
>CAZYPJ010000485.1:1041-2136 GCA_964649365.1 uncultured Anaerolineales bacterium
GGCTTTGAAAGCCCACAGGGGAGCATTCGCACTGACGGACAGGATGAACTCTTTCGTGGCCAAGGGCAGGCCAAGATCACGCTGTTGGCTGTGACATTTGATGGCATCCTGCGCGTGACCGATCCAGAGCTTTTCACTCAAACGTTGGCGCAGGGGGTTGGTACGGCGAAGGGGCTAGGGTTCGGGTTGCTTTCACTGGCGCCGCCGAGGGTATGAGGCGGCGGGCGCAAAAATCAAGCAGAGCATCAACCTCCAAGCATCGGGCGAGGGGTTGATGCTCTGCGTATTGACGTAGATTTAACGGCATAACGCTCAAACTAAACTAGAATAGTGTTATCTAGTACGATTTAGGAGCGATCTATGCCTAAAGATTTGCATGAATTACCCAAACTACGCGATGGATTGAGCTACTTGTTCGTGCAACATTGCCGGATAGAACAAGAAGCTCAAGCAATAGCCTTGGGGGATAAAGAAGGGGTCGCCGTGGTGCCGGCTGCTGCTCTTGGCGTGTTGATGCTTGGCCCTGGCACAGCGATCACTCATGCGGCGGTCAAGGCGTTGGTCGAGAACGGCTGTTCGATCACTTGGGTGGGCGATGAGGGGGTGCGTTGCTACGCTCAAGGGATGGGCGAAACGCGCAAAGCGTACTCATTGCTCAAACAGGCAGAGCTATTTGGCAGGCCTGAAAAGCGTATGGAAGTGATCTGGCGGATGTACGAAAAGCGTTTTGGCTACCGACTCGATCATACGCTCAGCCCCGAACAGGTGCGTGGCATGGAGGGGGCGCGGATGCGCGATGTTTATGCCGAGATGAGCGAGGCATACGGCGTGCCCTGGTCGGGCCGGTCCTATGCCACGACGAATTGGGCTGCGTCTGACCCGATCAACCGGGCGATTTCGGCGGCCAACGCCTGTTTGAATGGCATCTGCCATGCAGCTATCGTCAGCGGGGGATATTCACCAGCCATCGGCTTTGTACATGTAGGTCGGCAGCTTTCGTTTGTCTATGATATTGCTGATCTATACAAAACCGAGATCACTATTCCCCTGGCATTCCAGGTAACAGCGGAATCAGAGTATGGCGTCGAAACGCGT
>CAZYPJ010000485.1:2146-2627 GCA_964649365.1 uncultured Anaerolineales bacterium
CAGCATGCCGCGAGCATCGTCTATTGCAGCGCTTGTTGCCCGATATTGAAGAGCTACTTGACGTGCCAACCTCGATCAGCGAGTTCAAAGGCGATCCCGATGGCCCTGCTTCGCCGACAGGGGAGCTGTGGACGCAGCTTTGGCCGCAGGCGCACGTGCAGGAAGAGAGTGAGAGCGGCAATGAACTACAGGAGTGAGCCATGTTGGTGATGATGCTGGAAAAGGTGACAGACTCGTTGCGGGGCGAGTTGTCGCGTTGGTTAATCGAGCCACGTGTGGGGGTTTTTGTAGGGGACGTGTCGGCGATGGTGCGCGACCGATTGTGGGACAAATGTTGTGAGAAGTTGCGTGGGGGCGGGGTGATCCAGATGTGGAACACTAATACGGAGCAGGGGTTCGCTGTGCGGACAGAGGGTTTGACCAAACGCAAGATCGTCGAGTATGATGGGTTGTACTTGGTACGTATTCCGAAAGAAGCAGC
>CAZYPJ010000486.1:0-2618 GCA_964649365.1 uncultured Anaerolineales bacterium
CAGATGACGCAGTGAACGAGCGTAATCGGGGTTACGCAACGTGTCGCCAATGTCGTAAGGTTTGCCGTCGGCTTTCAGATAGATGCGGCGCGCCTCGGCGTTGCCATGAACATAGTCCATTAGCGAGCACGCCTCGGGTAATTTGCTCTCGGTCTTCCACCCCATCGCCAGGTGATAATCTACCGGAAAGCCCTCTTCGGCGATGCGCGCCGCCGGCTCCACCGCCTGCGCCCACGACAGCGCGCCCCAACGCTCCAGGATCGTCGCCCGCCCCTTAACGGCGCCGGGCGTGCAGACCGAGGTGTAGCCCAGGTCGTTGACCTTATCCCGCAAAAAGAACCCCCAACCGTCCGGGTTCGGGCGTATGATCTGATCCTGCCACATCTCGGGGGCGACCCTGGCCCCCGCCTCCGCCGGCGCATCGAGCGCGACGGACTGGCGCGCGCCGTTGCGCGGCTCGGCCAGGTGCAGCGTTAACAGAGCATAGCCGCCGAGGCCACACATCTGCGGGCTGACCACTCCTTGCACCAAGGCGCACACCACAGCAGCGTCAACGGCATTGCCCCCGGCCATGAGCGCCTTGGCGCCCTCTTCGACGGCCAGGGGTTGCGGAGCGACGATCATATTGCGCATGGATCACCTCTCTGTGACAGGGAAATAGGAACGGGCGCTACATCACCTCCGGGGCCGTCATGCCCATGAGTCCCAGCGCGCGAGATAGCACGATCTTGCAGGCTGCGACGAGCTTGAGCCGCGCCAGCGTGATAGCCGCATCCTCGGGCAACGAACTGACTACGCGGCAATCGCGATAGAACGAATGGAACGCGGCAGCCAGATCATAAGCATAATACGCTAACAAGTGCGGCGCAAGCTGCTGCGCCGCCGCACGCACCACTTCGGGCAGGCGGATCATCTTGCGGACCAGCGCCAACTCGGACGGATGGGTCAACAAATGCACATCGCCCGCAGAGTGATCCATCTCGCCCGAAAAGCGCAAGATCGAGCTGATACGCGCGTGGGCGTATTGGATATAGTACACCGGATTCTCGTCCGACTGCTCTTTGGCCAGGTCGAGGTCGAAATCCATCTGGCTATCGGCGGCGCGAGAGAGCAAAAAGTAGCGCACGGCGTCGGCGCCCACTTCGTCGAGCACTTCGCGCAGAGTGATAATGTCGCCTGTGCGTTTGGAGAGGCGGACGACCTCGCCGCTGCGCTTGAGCGTGACGAGTTGGTAAAGAATGATGGTCAATCGCGCCGGATCGAGGCCGAGCGCCAGCATCATAGCCCTCATGCGCGGCACATGGCCTTGATGATCGGCCCCCCAGACGTCAATAACGCGATCAAAACCACGCTCGACGAACTTGTTATAGTGATAGGCGATGTCCGAGGCGAAATAGCCGGTCGTGCCGTTGGAGCGCACCACCACTTCATCTTTTGGCCCGCCCAGCGCGGTGGCCTTGAACCAAACCGCGCCGTCGTGTTCATCCATGTAGCCGCCCCGTCGCAAGATCTCGATAGCGCGGTCGTACTCGCCGTTGTCGTACAGCGATTGCTCCGAGAACCAACAATCATAATGGATGCCCATCGCAGCCAGATCATCCTTAGCCTGGGCAACGATCTTGGCCAGGCCCAGCACGCCCATTTCGCGCAGCACCACATCGTGATCCATGTTCAGGAAGCGGTCGCCATACTCCTGGGCGATGGTCGCTCCCAGGCTCATCATATATGGGCCGTGATAACCATCTTCAGGGACGGCGGCCTCCCTGCCCAGCGCCTGAGCGTAGCGCGCCCAGAGCGTCTCTTGAAAGGCGCGCACGCGGCTGCCGGCGTCGTTCACATAGTATTCGCGCTGCACGTCCCAGCCGGCGCCTGCCAGCACCGCAGCCAACGCATCGCCGATGGCGGCGTTGCGCGCCGAACCGATGTGCAACGGCCCGGTGGGGTTGGCGCTGACGTACTCCACCTGTACCTTGCGTCCCTGCCCCAGATTCACGCTGCCGAACGATTGCCCTTCGGAAAGCACCGTCTCGACTTGCTCGCTGAGCCACGCTTCGCCCAAGCGGAAATTGATGAATCCGCCAGCCACTTCCACTGCGCCGATAAACGGCAGGGCGGGCAGGCGTTGGGCTACAGCCTCGGCGATCTTGGGCGGGGCCATCCGCGCCAGCTTGGCCAATTGCAAGCAGACGGGCGTGGCATAGTCGCCCTTATCTTCTTGTTTGGGGTGCTCCACCGGAATCTCGGCGGGCAGATCAAAGGCGGGCAGCGCGCCCTCATTCTGGGCGGCCACGATCGCTTGCGCTAACGCTTCTTGCAAGGCAGTGTCAATGAGTTTCACGCTATTTCATCTCCATCCAATTCTTGCCGACGGCGGCGTCCACCTTGAGCCGCACGTCGAGCTTGTAGGCGTTCTCCATCGTTGCCATCGCTAGGGCTTGAACGACCTCTAGTTCGCGTTCGGGCACTTCGAGCACCAGCTCATCATGCACCTGTAACACCATGCGCGAGGCGTAACCGCCCACACGCAGCGCACGATCCAGCGCGATCATCGCCAACTTCATAATATCCGCCGCCGTGCCCTGGATGGGCATGTTGATGGCGGCGCGTTCGGCGGCGCG
>CAZYPJ010000487.1:0-2614 GCA_964649365.1 uncultured Anaerolineales bacterium
AACTGGTTGGCCGGGCGCGCCGCGCAACTGGCCGAATACGCGGCCAAAGAGCCGATCACGCCGCAACTGGAGCGGATGCACGCGGCGTACACCGTCAAGGCCGATGCGCGCTGCGGCGATTGCCAACATTGCCGCAAGCTCCAGGCAAATGGGCGGCTGACGTGCGAACTGTATTTTCACGAGACGCACAAGCCGTCGTACTGGCGTGAGGAGTGGCCAGCGTGCGGGCTGTGGGAGAGCAACGAGGAGGCGAAATGACCATCGTAGTGCGGCCGGGGAGCTATCACAAGCGCATCGCGCGGGCTATCGTGCGCGAGCTAGGCGAGCCAAGCCCCGACTGGCAGATAGCGCAGAGCGACAAGGCGTGCGCGTTGTGGCTGGCCACTCAGGACCTCGGCGACCGTAGCGTCGAGGAGTTGGCGCTGGACTGGTTGTATGACTGTGGATTGATCACACATGGGAGCGGCAGGGGGAGTTATGAGCGCCGAATATGAGGCCTTCCGTGAGATTATCGCCCATCGCAAGCTCGCGCCGCAACGCGAGCGGGTGACGGCCATGCGGCAGAGCGGCATGGCTGAAAGGGCAATTGCGGATGAACTGGGGGTCAACTTATCTACCGTGCATTATGCGTTGGCTTTCTGGGGCGTCAAACCCAAGGCCAAAGTCCAACATCGCCGCCGAAGACTAAAGGGAGAAATCTACTGCTCACGCTGCAAAATCCTTCTGGCTCATGCGCCGCAGGGTAAGGACGGCGTATGCGGCTGGTGTTTAGAAGAGATATTAGGCAGGTCTGATCCTGAGCATGGGATAAGCGGAGCCGCTGTTGCATCCGCTGGACCGCGTGGCGCGCGAGGAGGGGCGCGATGACCGCTTGGAAACGTACCGAGCGCGCCGTGGCGCGCAAGCTGGGCGGCAAGCGCACCTCGAAAGTGGGGCAGGGGACGAACGCGCCGGATGTGGAGACGGATGCGTGGAGCATCGAGGTCAAGCACCGCCAAGAACTCCCGCTCTGGTTGACCGAGGCGCTGGCCCAGGCGGCGCGCAACGCCTCGGACGGCAAGTTGCCGCTGGTGGTGCTGCACGAGAGCGGCAGGCGGCATGTGGACGACCTGGTGGTGCTGCGGCTGGGCGATTTCGAGGCGTGGTTCGGCGATGTGCCAACGCCGAAAGATGGGGGTCCGGAGGTGAGGGTGGTATGAAGTGCCCGTTCTGCGGGGGCAATATCGCGCCCCACCGCGAGCCTGTGGGCGGGGGCAATATCTACCCGCGTTATACTGCGCTATGTCCTATGTGCGGCGCAAGCGGTTGGGCCAGCGCGCCCAAGCCTGATGCTGAATTGCGCCAGGCTGCGCTCGATGATCTAGCGGAATGGCTCGACGTGTGCCCAAGATGCGGGGGCAAGGCGGAGTACAAGAACGATTGGTATATGATCCCTGGCGAGGAAGGCAGAATACGTTATTGGCATTGGGCGATTTGCACCGATAAAAAGTGCGACGTTCGCTCGCCACAATGTGATTCCAAACCGGAGGTTGCGCAGTGGTGGTATAAGCGGGAGGGGCGGCATGGCTGATGTTATGACGCGCAATGTGTGGGGTCGTGTCGAATATCTGGCCGTCATGTTAGCTGGGGGATTCGTAGCATGGGATTATTGTAGTAGCAATCAGCGCAGCGAATACCGCGAAGTGGCGGCTGAGTTGCTGAACGTGCTGGTGGAAGATGGCGAATCGTGCGCTGATAGGATAGAGGCGCTAGGGATTAGCAAATACGAGGGGGCGGCATGATGAACCGACGCGAGTTTCTGCGAGGCGTGCTGTTGGGCGCGGCGGCGCTGGTGTTGCCGAAAGGCGAGGGCGAGCGCGGCGGTGAGAGCGAGATTACCGGCAAGCGCGGGCCGCTGATGGTAGTTGATCGTGGGGGGAGGCTGGAGCATGAGAATTGCCGATGCGCGGCTAAGTATAAGTATGTGCCGCTGGACATTGGCGACGGGCATCAGTATTATGTGCAATTGCGTGACGACGCCGACGACTGGTTCAGCCGCATTCAGCCGCAATCGCTGGGGGCGGAACGGATCGAAGAATACCTAGAGCAAATGCGCCAGGTGTCTGAGGCGTGCATGGAGTATTTGCGGGGCGCGGGGTAGCCAGAAAGGGCGCGAATGAGCGATGGTCTAGCACCTGTCAAGGAACGCAAACCGTGGAAGTGTGAATCTTGCGGCGCTGAACTTGCGCCGGTCAACGACCAGGGCGAGGCGTGGTTCGTTGGCCGCGTGATCTTGCGGGCGACCACGGCGGTTGCGCTGTGCCCCGATTGCGGCGCGCCCAATGTGTGGGCCTGGCACAACTTGCACTTGACAGATTGCAAGATTTGATGTACACTGCAAGCATAACTGCATAACGTATTGCGGCAGCTTGGACATGAGCCACCCAGGGATATTTGCTATCCCTGGGTGGCTTTTTTGTTTTGTGGCCCCCCACGCTGTGAATTGCGGCTGCCGGTGTGACCGATTTCCGATATGCCCAAAGTCCGGCGAAATGAGCGGGGGATAGTGGCGGGCATAAGGGGATAGGCGTTTGGCAACCAAGACGATCAAGACCATTGCAGACCTAGAGCCTGA
>CAZYPJ010000488.1:0-536 GCA_964649365.1 uncultured Anaerolineales bacterium
GTGCGGCTGTTGTTGAGCCTCGCGCCCTGGACGCAGGCGGAGCGAGCCGAACAGCGGCGGGTGTATGAGATGGTCTGCGAGCAATGCGCCGAGGCGTGGCGGGCGGCGGGGGTGACGTTCGACAACGACGACGGGTTCGACATCCCCGGCGGCGCGAGCGGCGCGACGGCGACGTTGAACATCGAATTGCGCGATCTGCGCGCTATGGCAGGGTGGTTTGCGGGCTTGCGCATCGAGCCGCAGGTGATAGGCCGGCCCCTAGCGCGGGCCATCGAGGTGTTGCTGCTCGATACGCTACCCGGATGGATCAAGCACGCCATGCTGGAGGACCAGCTATTGAAATTGACGCCCGAAATGCGCGCGGCGCTGGCGCGGGAAGCCCAAGCTGCCGAGAGCGCGAATGCGACCGGCGGATTGCCGGATGAGGAGGGAAAATGAGCGATAAGCCGATGAAAATGCTTGCAACGGCGTTGGGCGCCGTGCCCGCCGAGCGACTGACGAACCAGCAGGTGATCGAACACTGCGAGGGGGCCATC
>CAZYPJ010000488.1:546-2613 GCA_964649365.1 uncultured Anaerolineales bacterium
ACCCGGATGGCCTCAAACATTGCGAGTTGGCCAGCGGGGCGCAATCGCAGGCCGACGCCTGCATGACCAAGGTGGACGCCGAATTTGCAGCGCGGGGGATGAAGCGCCGCTTGTGGGCGACGGCGACAAAAAATGCCATCTCTGACAAGATCGCGGCGATCAAGGCGTTTGTGGCCCAGGCGCGGGCGGCGATGGAGGCCGTAGCCACGCCAGATGAGGGTTAGAATGGGCCTAAAACTATTGGTGACCGCCAAAGCGCCGCCCACGCCGCGCAAACGGCCCGGCTGTATGGTGGTCATCTACCTGGCGCTGGCAATCGCGACGCTGATCGGTTGTACGCGCGTAAGAGACAGCGTCAGCGCGCAGCCGACGACGCTGTTCGTCACGGTGGTGGACGCTAACGGCGAACGGTTCAACGTCGCCGGCGGACGGTTGAGCCTATGGCGCGACGGCGTGTGGGTGACGACGAAAGACCTGGTGGGCGGGTCGCAGCAGTTCGACACGCGAGTCGTGGCCCAGCAATATTGCGTCAAGCCGGAACCGCCGGCGGGCTATGTGAGCAAGACGCAAGTGGAGTGCATGACCGACAACGCCTATCTGACGTTTGTGTGGGTGGCCGTTACGCCCACGGCTACGGCAACGCCCAGCCGGACGGCGACGCCGACGCCCAGCGCCACCGCAACGCCGACATCCAGCCCTACGGACAAGTTGCCCCCTGGGACACCGACGCCGATTGTGGGCACGTTGACGCCGACGCCGACAGAGTTGCCCACCGGCAGGCTAGAGATCGTCGGCTACGTGGACGGCGTGGGGCAGGTGTGCCAGTGCCGCGCGGATCGGTTCATCGTGCGCGGCGGATACGATCAGGCGGGGCTGGACAGCGTGTTCGCGGGCTGGGGCCGACGCGCCTGGCTGCCGCTCACCATAACACGGAAGGGAAATGAATGACTAACAACGGCGACCGACCGATTACGCCCAAGAGTGTGCAATTCTGGCTGACCCTTCTGATACCACTGTTAACTTTGGCGGTGACGTGGGGCGCGTTGGGGATGCGCATCAGCAACCTGGAGACGCGGCTGGCAGAGCAGGCGATCAAAACAGAACGCGCCGAAACAGCCTTGCCCGAGATCAAGGTCAGTTTGGCGCGCATCGAAACCGACATATCGTATGTGCGAAAACAAGTAGAGTCAGAGAGGAGCAAGCAATGATCGAGCTTCCGGTATCGTCAAGCGACCTGTTGGGGGTCGTGGCCCTGGCGTTTTTCGTGGCCGTGGCCGTGGTGTCGGCCATCGTGACGGCGCTCATCACCTCGTTGGTGACGGGCGCGATCAAACCATAGGAGGCAAAAAGTGAAAGACTTGTTGGTGCAACTGATTTCGGGCGGATTGGCGGGGGCGGCGGCCTGGAAGCTGATCGAGGCGATTCCGGCGCGGGCCAAGCTCGAAGATGACCTGAAACGTTACGCCGCCATCGCCATCACCGTGATCTTGGGCGCGGGGGCCTACGCCGCGAGCGTGGGGATGCGCTTTGACACTGCGCCGGCGGATTGGCGCGGCTGGGTCGAGGCGCTGGTGAACGCCGGCATGGCAGCTTACCTGACTTCACAGTCGTTGCACGCGGCCACGACGTTGCGGCTCAGACGCGAGGTCAAGGCGCTCAAGGCGCGCGCTTTGCGCAAATGACGACCAAGCGCGCGTTGGCGTGACGCCCCAACGCGCGAAAACCTCCTCCTGCACAGCGCCGTCGGTGATGAGCCGGCGGCGTTGTGTTATTCTAAGATTTTGCTAATAAAGTATTGACGGATAAATCAGGCAAAATGACCGCTAGAGGCCAAATTGCCTATTGACTATTTTGGCCGTCCGTGCTATAATAAAGTCATGGTAGGGATCGGTACTGATAAGGCGGGCCGATCAACGAGGGGAGAGATAGCCAGGCCGAAAGGCCCACACGAACGGAGCGAGGGACGAACGATGGGAATGAAGGTTTACGATTACGACACGGAAAAATTGATCGGCGAGACCGCGGCGGCCGCCGAGTCAGTTCGCATCGCCGTCAAAAAGTACGACG
>CAZYPJ010000489.1:0-2607 GCA_964649365.1 uncultured Anaerolineales bacterium
CCGGCGCTTGGGGGATGGCGATGTTGCCCTCGGCGTCAATATCATCCACGCGCGCCGCCAAATAGGGCTGGGCGGCCTCGTAATCGTACTTGGGGTGCAGCAGGCCGCGCTCATAGTATTCCCCGGCGATCCCCATCGCGCCCAGGGCGTGCAAGTGGGCGTGGCCGCCGCCGTGCACCTCTAGCGCCACGCCGTGCGCCTCGCACAAATGGATGCACTTCATCAGCGGCGTCAGCCCGCCGAGGTTGACATCGTAGCGGCTGATGTCGCTGGCGTGGGCGACGATCCACTCGGCGCGGTTATAGATCTGCCCGTGGGCCGTCTCGGGGCCGACCACGGGGATGTCGAGCTGCTCCGTCAGCCAGATATAGCTCGACATCGAGGATTCGTTCATCGGCTCTTCGATCCAATGATACCCCAATTCCTCCAGCGCCCGCCCGATGTAGAGCGCCTCCAGGCGCGAATAGTCGTGGTGGCAATCGAGCATCAGGTCAATATCCGGCCCGACGGCCCGGCGGACGGCGGCGCAGGCGGCCACGTCGCGCTTGGCGTCGGGGCCGAAAGGGGCCATCCAGGTGTGCAGCTTGAACGCTTTGTAGCCCTGGGCCACGCACGCCTGGGCGAAATCGGCGTAGGCTTCGGGCGAGCCGAGGCCGCTGGGGTCGTCGTCGCCGCACATGGTCGAGGCGTAGGCGGGAACCTTATCGCGGTAGCCGCCCAGCAGCTTGTACACCGGCAACCCCGTCGCGCGGCCCGCTAGGTCCCACAGGGCGCAATCAATGGCGCCCAGGTAGCGGTCGTCGAGCGCCGGGCCGAGGATGCGCTGGAACTGGCGCAGCCGCTGCCAGATGCGCTCGCGGTAAAAGGGGTCTTCGCCCACCAGCACCTCGCGGGCCACTTCGAGCATCGGCGGCGCGCCGCCCGGCGCGAACCCCTCGGCGCCGACGTCGGTCATAATGTGGGTGATGCTGCCCACCGCCTCGTGCTCTGGCCCCGGGTGGCCGTGCCCCTCGGCGTCGCGCACCTGGCGCGACATGTAGGTAAAGCGGATCAATTCGAGCGCCGTGATCTTCATCGTTGTCCCCCCAGATTGCAGATTCACCACGGAGGCACGGAGAACACGGAGAATTCTAGGAGATCGGAAAATCACTGCATATTTGATTCGCCGTGTTCTCCATACATAGGTTCTCTCCGTATGCTCCGTGTCTCCGTGGTGAGTTCTATATGTCGGCGACGCCGCCGTCGGGCCAGAAGGCGCTGCTATAGTCGCCCGGCTGGTAGGGCAGCTTTTCGATGCCGGCCATGTTCAGCTCCACGCCCAGGCCCGGCGCGGCGGGCAATTCCACGTAACCGTTGACGATTTCCAGCGGCTGCATGATGACCTGGTCGCGCCAGGGCTGGTTGAGGGCGTATTCCAGGATGCAGAACCCGGGCAGCGCGGCGGCCAATTGCAGGCTGGCGGCGGTGGCCACCGGGCCGTTGGGGTTGTGGGGCGCCACGCGGATGTAATAGGTCTCGGCCAGCGCGGCGATTTTGAGCGATTCGGTGACGCCGCCGTCGTGGCAGATGTCGGGCTGGACGATGTCCACCAGTTGCTTTTCGATCAGCTCGTGGTACTCCCACTTGCTGAACAGCCGCTCGCCGGTGGCCAGGGTCACGCCGGTCTCGGCCTCGCGCACGCGCTGATAGGCGGCCACGTTATCGGGCGGCACCGGCTCTTCGAAAAAGTAGAGGTCGTAAGGCGCGACGGCGCGGATGAGCTTGAGCGCCTGGCCGGGGGTGTGCTTGCCGTGAGCGTCCACCATGATCTTGACCTCGGGGCCGACGGCGTCGCGCATCAGCTTGATGCGCAGGGCAAAAGCGTCCACCGCCTGCTGCTCGGTGCTGAATTGCTCGAAACTGACGCTGCCCGTCTTGAGCGCGCGCCAGCCCTTGGCCACCAGCGCCGCCGAGTTGCCGGCCAGCTCGTCGGGGGTGCGGCCGTGGACGTGGGTGTACAGCTCCATGCGGTCGCGCGCGGCCCCGCCCAGCAGCCGATAGACGGGAACGCCCAATTCTTTGCCCACGATGTCCCATAGGGCCTGGTCAATGCCGCTCATGGCGGTCATCAGCACCACGCCGCCGCGCCAGAACCCGTGCCGATACATGATCTGCCAGGCTTGCTGGATGCGGGTGGGGTCGCGCCCGATGATAAAACGGGCCATATCGCCCACGGCGGCCTCGACGGCCTTTTCCTTGCCCTCCAGGCTGGCCTCGCCCACGCCGGTGACGCCGGCGTCGGTCTCGACCAGCACAAAGACCCAGTTCTGCCGCCCGCCGAACGCGAGCTTGCACGTGATGTTGGTGATTTTCATGGTGGGGATGCGCCTCCTTTGGGTGAATAGCGGTCAGCGATCAGCCGTCAGTGATGACTGGTCGTTGTTTTACGCGCAAAGGAGGGGGGATGTCAAGCGAGGCGCGGCTGACCTCACCCCCCATGGCGCTAGATCGAGGGAGCGGCCAGAGTCGCCTGCCCGCTGAAGCGCTCGGCGCGGTTCAGTCGGTGTGACGAAGGATGAGGCAAGGGGCGCGCGAGTTCGTAGCAGCATGATCGGCCATGCTGCTACG
>CAZYPJ010000490.1:0-2602 GCA_964649365.1 uncultured Anaerolineales bacterium
ACCCCCAACTGCCAAACCCGCCCCCATCGCCATCCAGCCGCATGTACTGCCCATAGCGCTGGCCCGACATCTCTTTCTTGAACGTCACCCACCAGCGCACCGAGAGGTCCGTCCCGACGCCGGTGCGCAGGCTACGCGCCAGATCCACCACCGCCAGGTCGTTTTCCAGGTAGCGCTGTTGGCTGTCGCCGATCCGCCCTTGGGCCGCGATCTCTTGGTCGGCGGCGTCCATCAGCAAAGCAGTATCGGTGTTCTGGTCATAGATCAGGTGCAACACGGGGGCGTCGGCTGGCTCGGCGCCGCCCCCGTTCGCCGCATCCTCAGCGGGGCGCAGCAGCCAATGGGCGCGCGCCGCCGCCTTCCAGCCGGCGGGGTGGCGATAGAGCAGCTCGTAGCCGCGCGCCTCGTCGGGGCGGATCACGCTCATGGCCGGGTCGGCCATAAAGCGCGCCGTGTAGAGCAGGAAATGGTTGGCCGCCACCCACTCTGACGTGACGCCGTCCACATCCGCAGCATAGAGGTGGACATAGCCGTCGCCCAGCAGCGCCGGGGTAAAGCGCAGCCGCCACACGATGGTGAGATCGGTCTCGTTGGGCGTCTCCAGGCGGGTGCGCTGACAATCGAGCGCTACCTGGCCGTTGGTCAAGATCACGGCGTCGCCTGGCGCAGCCTGCCCCGCTAGGGCCTGGCCCGAGTCATCCACCAGGCCTAGCAGGTTAGCGTGCGGGTCGTACACCACGTAGCAGGCGTGCTTGTCGCTCAGATTATAGTTGATGAGCAACGCCGCTTTACCCAGGTCGGCCCAGCCGTTCAGGTCGCGAAAGGTGGTGGTGTATTCGATCCATTCGTCCACATGGGCGGAGACCGTCTCGGTGATGTTGCTTGCGATGGTGGGCGCATAGTTGCCGCGCACGCGAAAGGTGCGCAGGCCATCGGAAGTCGCCAGGTAGGCCGTCTCGCCGATGACGCGCACATCGTTGACATAGCCTTCCACCGGCCACAGCGCCGCCGCCTGCGGCGCATCGTCTTGGCTGGCGTCTATCAGGCGCAGGCCCTGGCGCGCCTCGGCCAGCAGCGCATAGTGACCGGTGATGTCCACCGCCAGCGCCCAGCCGGGCAGATCCAATTGTGAGAGCGGCTTGGGGGCCGTCGGCTGAGAGATATCCACCACCACCACGCCGCCCAGGTTAGCGACGTAGGCGCGTTGATCCACCACGCAGAGATCGCTGGCCACATCGGGCAGGTCGCAGCGCCCTAACTCCATCGGCAAGGTAGGAATGGCCACGTCCACTACCGCTAGGCCGTTCTTGCCGCAGGCTACATAGGCCAGGTCGTCTTGCACCTGGATGCTCATGGCCGGTTGCGTCGCCCGCAACGAGGCTGCTTCGGTCGGCGCAGCGGGGTCGCTGATATTGATGATGCGCAGCCCGCCCCATTCGGCGGCCACGTAGGCATAATCGCCGGCGACGACGATGTCTTCGGCATAGCCCTCCAGCTCAAGCTGGCCCACTTGGCGCGGCCTGGCAGGGTCGGCCAGATCGTACACCAATAGGCCCTCGTAGCGGGCCGCCACGTAAGCATAGCGGCCCTGCCAAGCCACGGCGCGGGCGGTCTGCTCCAGCTCGGCGGCGCCCAAGCGCACGGGCGATTCGGGGTCGGCGACGCGCAACACCTGCAAGCCATCTGGCCCGCCCACCACGCAAGCCAGATCGCCCGACACGGCTACGCCCTGGCAGCCGGGCGTGCTGACGCCCAACGGCTCAACGGTTGGGGTCGCCGCCGACGAGACCAGCGCCGCCAAGACGGCCACCGCTATGCCGATGATAGCCAGGCTGCCCAGTGGGCGCCAGGGCTGGTTGTGCATCGAACCTCCCGCGCAAAAAGGCAAGAGCAAAATATTCGGGCATCAAGTATATGACTTCAGACGCACCCGCTGCCCGATAGTTTTGCCCTTATTGACTTATTTATCCCAGTTATAGACCCTCAGCGCCGTGCCGCCCAAGATTTCGGCGCGCTGAGCGTCGCTCAAAAAGTCGCACTCGATGGTGATGAACTCGAGCTGCTGCTTGTAGCTGCTATCCGCCGCCAGGCCGGGGCGGGGATAATCCGTGCCCCAGGCGATCTTGTTGGCGCCGGCGGTCTCCACGGCCTCTTGCAGGCGCTCCTTCGAGACCGGGAACGGATAGCGCTGGCGGAAGGTGAGGGCGCCGCTATCAATGAATACGTTCTCGTAATCCGCCGCCAGGCGCACCCGCTCGCGGTGTACCTCGATGGGGCCGAAAACGCCCGCAAAGTGCGACATCACGATCTTTAAATTAGGTACGGCCTGCACCAGCTTGCGGATTTCGGGCGGCTCGCCGTCTTTCATCACCAGCGGGTAGCCGCGCTCGGCGCACGCCTGCCACAGGGGCATCATTTTGGGGGTGGCCAATTCGGGGAAGCGCCGCGTGATGATGAGCAGCCCTTGCAGATGGTTGGCCAACACGCTGCGCTCGAACACGCCCAGCGGGTCGTCATAGTAATCTTTGGTGAACAGGGCGGTGCATGACAAACGCTCCGGGCATTCGCCGCGCACGCGGGCCAGGTAATCGGCGTCGATGCC
>CAZYPJ010000491.1:0-1782 GCA_964649365.1 uncultured Anaerolineales bacterium
ATCAGGTTGGTGGTCGGTAAACTGTTCTGCACCATGGCCAGGAACAGCACCACCCCCAGCCCGGTCAGCCGGTGGAGCAGGAATGACCAGTGACCCTCTTTGCCGCGGTAGCCGATGTACCCCCTCAAAGTCGTTTTGAGCGAGGATGACGACATGCGCACCTCCTATTCTACAAGATGGATATAGATTAGAGTAATTGTAATATTAATCCCAAAAGACGCAACTATTCCGGGCCTGCCAATTTCGCCCTGGGGTGAATCACCCTGCCGCAAACCATGGTTCTGGGCTATTATATTTGGGTATGAATTACCCCATCGAGACCTTTGATCTTAGCAAACTCTACAGGGCCGTGCGCGCGGTTGAGCAGCTTTCGCTGCGGGTGGCCGAGGGCGAGATTTACGCCTTCCTGGGCCTGAACGGCGCGGGGAAAACCACCACCATCCGCATGGCGCTGGGGATGATCCGCCCCACCACCGGCTCGGCGCGGGTGTTGCAGACGCCCGTGCGTCTGGGCAGCCGCGAGCCGTGGGCGCGGGTGGGGTATCTCGTCGAAGCGCCGCGCGCCTACCCCGAACTGACCGTGTGGGAGAACCTGGAAGCGGCTCGCCGCCTGCACCCCGGCGCGTCCCCCGCAGCCGTGGGGCGCATCATCGAGCGGCTGGCCCTCGGCCCCTACGCCGGGCGGCGCGCGGGGACGCTCTCGCAAGGCAACGCCCAGCGGCTGGGTCTGGCCAAGGCGTTGCTACACGAGCCGGAGCTGTTGCTGCTGGACGAACCGGCCAACGGCCTCGACCCCGCCGGCATCGTCGAAATCCGCGAGTTGCTGCTGGGGCTGACCCGCGAGCGCGGCGTGACGGTGTTCATGTCGAGCCACATCTTGGCCGAGGTGGCGCGATTGGCGCAGCGCGTTGGCGTCATCCACCAGGGGCGCTTGATCCAAGAGATGAGCGCCAAAGAGCTGGAGCGCAACCGCCGCCGGCGGCTGATCGTCCGCGCGCGCGACCTGGGCGCGGCGCGCCGGGCGCTGGCCGAGGCGGGCCATGCCGCCGAGACCCTGCCCGACGGGGCGCTTTCGCTCAACGGCGCGGCGGTGGATCGCCCCGACGACATCGCCGCCGCGTTGGCGCGGGCTGGCGCGCCCCCCACGCACCTGGTGGTGGAGGAAGAAGAGTTGGAAGCGTACTTTTTGCGGCTGGTGGGGATGGGGAATTGATGTTAACGGCTGGGGATTCACCACGGAGACACGGAGACCACAGAGACATTTGTATATTATCTGTCTCTATGATTCGAATCCTCTATCTCTGTGGTCTCCGTGTCTCCGTGGTGAATCCCCGCCCCTCGTCATATCAGGAGTAAATCGTATGAGCGACCTACGCAACATGCTATGGATCGAGTCTCGCAAGGTCATCCGCTCGCGTATGCCGTTGTTTACCGCGCTGGGGCTGATGATCTTGCCCGCCGCCAGCGCGTTCATGATGTTCATCTATCGCGACCCCGAGTTTGCCCGCAAGTTGGGGCTGATCAGCGCCAAAGCCGAGCTGATCGGCGGCAGCGCCGATTGGCCGTTCTACCTGAGTATGCTGGCGCAGGGGATCGCGGCGGGCGGGCTGATGGTGTTCGGCATGAACATCAGTTGGCTCTTTGGCCGCGAGTTTGCCGATGGCATGGTGAAGGATATGCTCGCTGTGCCCGTGGCGCGCACGACGATCATCCTGGCCAAGTTCATCGTGGCGGCGGCGTGGTCGGCGGGGCTGGCGGTGCTGGTGGGCGGCGCAGGGCTGA
>CAZYPJ010000491.1:1792-2594 GCA_964649365.1 uncultured Anaerolineales bacterium
GTTTGGCCGTTGTAGGTGAGTTTGTGGGCGCAGCGCTGCGCTGGCCGTTGGGCGGCGCGGGCGTGATCGCGGGCGGCGCGGGCCGGGCGGCGGTCGCGGCGCTGCTGACTATCCTCATCATCACGCCGACGGCCTTTTTTGCCAGCGTCGGGCGCGGCTACCTGCTGCCCATCGGCATTCTGATCCTATCGCTGATCGTGACCAACGTCATCGCCGTGCTGGGCTGGGGCGAATTCTTCCCCTGGGCCATCCCCATGCTCTACGCCCAAGCCAAAGAGGGCGCGGCGCCGGGGCTGGCCAGCTATATCATCGTCCTGTTGACGGCGCTGATCGGCATGGCGGCGACGGGGATCTGGTGGCTGCGCGCCGACCAGAACAGGTAGGGCGAAGGATCGGGAGAGGCGCCAGCCGCTTCAACGTTTGGTGTGAAATGACTCTCGGAGGGCGCGGCGTTTCGCAAAACATCACGGTACGCCTAGAGCGCCAGCCGCTGAGACGCTTGGTGTGAAATGGCGCTCAGAGGGGCATCGGCGTTTCGCAAAATGTCACAGCACGCCTGGAGCCGCCAGCCGCTGAAGCGGGCAGGCTACTATTACAAAGCCGACCTTCGTCGGCTGCAATTCAGTGCAAAATAGCGTGTCCAGCTCATACAGGCAAGTCAGCCCGCGAAGGCGGGCTTTGTAATAGTAGCCTGCCGCTTCAGCGGCTGGCGGCTCCTATTTTGCGAAATCTGGCGCCCCTTCGAGCCGCTCCCTGTCTTGACCTTGACGCCCCCTGCGCCTCAGGCTATCAACCCGCGCAA
>CAZYPJ010000492.1:0-2227 GCA_964649365.1 uncultured Anaerolineales bacterium
CAGCGTCGTCGAACGCTTCGACGCGAAAGGTGAGTTTGCGCCCCTCGACGGCAGTCAGTTCGGCGCGCGCCCGCACCGGGCGACCCACGGCAGTGGCTGCCAGGTGTTGTACGTTGAGCGCAACGCCTACCGTCTGCTGGCCCGGCGGCAAAAGTGGATCCACCGCATCTACGGCAGCTCCTTCCATGAGGGCGATCATATTGGGCGTCGCGAACACGCGCAAGCCGCCGCTGCCCCAGCGAGCGGCGGTGTGCGCGTCGGCCACCACGATGGCGCGCTCGGCGCTGAGGCCGAGGGTGAGATTCTCTGCCATGTTGCCTCCATATAAAAAGGGCCGAGCGGTTCACGCCCGGCCCATGAGTAGCCGCAGGGTCCGGTCAGCCCACGGTCGGCTCGGGTTTGGCGATGCCGACAATGGCGTTGAGTTCGGGGGCTTCGAGCGTCTCTTTTTCGATGAGTTGATGGGCGATGGCGTCGAGCTTGTCGCGATGCGTTTGCAATACTTCGAGCGCGCGGCGATAAGCCTCATCTACCAACGTCTTGATCTCGCGGTCAATCTGCGAGGCGACCTCTTCCGAGTAATCGCGCTGTTCGGAAATCTCACGCCCCAAAAAGATCAACTCTTCCTTTTGCCCAAAGGTGCGCTGCCCCAGCGAGCCGGACATGGCGTATTCGGTGATCATCGAGCGCGCAATGCGCGTGGTGCGGCGTAGGTCGTCGCTGGCGCCGGTGGTCACATCGCCAAAGACGGTCTCTTCGGCGCCGCGCCCGCCCAGCATGGCGGCCATCTCGTCGCGGAACTTGTTCCTGGAATAGAGTGTGCGATCATCGGCGGGCAAGGTCATGGTGTAGCCGCCGGCCATGCCGCGCGCCACAATCGAGACCTTGTGCACCGGGTCGGTGTTGGGCAACATCATTTGCACTAGCGTATGCCCCGCCTCGTGGTAAGCGATGACGCGCTTTTCTTGCTCGCTAATCAGGCGGCTGCGGCGCTCGGGCCCGGCAATGACGCGCTCCACGGCTTCCTGGAACTCTTCCATGTTGATGGCGCGCTTGTTGCGGCGCGCTGCCAGAATAGCCGCTTCGTTGACCAGGTTCTCGATGTCGGCGCCGGTAAAGCCGGGGGTTTGTTTGGCGAGCGTGGTCAAATCCACGTCGGGGGCCAGGGGCTTGCCGCGCACGTGTACTTTCAAGATTTCCTCGCGACCACGCCGGTCGGGCCGGTCGAGCACCACGCGCCGGTCAAAGCGACCAGGGCGCAACAGCGCCGGGTCGAGGATGTCGGGCCGGTTGGTAGCGGCGATGACGATGACTTTGGTGTCGGTGTCAAAGCCGTCCATCTCGACCAGAATCTGGTTGAGGGTCTGCTCGCGCTCGTCGTGGCTGCCGCCCAGGCCCGCCCCGCGGTGGCGACCGACGGCGTCGATTTCGTCCACGAAGACAATGCACGGGCTGTGGCGCTTGGCCTGGTCGAACAGGTCGCGCACGCGGCTGGCGCCCACGCCCACGAACATTTCGACGAATTCGGAGCCGGAAATGCTGAAGAAGGGCACGCCCGCTTCACCTGCGACCGCCTTGGCCAGCAAGGTCTTGCCGGTGCCGGGGCTGCCCACCAGCAGGACGCCCTTCGGGATGCGCGCCCCAAGCTGGATGAACTTCTCCGGTTCTTTCAGGAACTCGACGATTTCCTGGAGTTCTTCCTTGGCTTCTTCCACCCCGGCCACATCGCCGAAGGTCACGGTGGGCTGATCGCTGGTAAACATCCTGGCCCGACTCTTGCCGAATGAGATGGCCTGGTTATTGGTGCCCTGCGCCTGGCGGAGCATCAGGTAGATGAACCCGCCGAGCAGCAGCAGCGGCAGCACGGTCACCAGCAGGCTGAGCCAGGCCGACCAGTTGCTCGGCGCGCCGTTGTTGAACTGGACACGCTGGAGATTCTCCGGCTGTGCGCCCAGAGAGAGCAACTGCTCCGGGGCCGGCAGACTGGGGTCTTTGCGGGTCGCGGCCACTGACCCATCGCGGTAACGAACAGTCAGTTCATCGTCCACGACCACGATTTCGGTCACGCGATCGTTGTTGATATCACTGACCAGTTGACTCAGTGAGATTTCCGTCGAGTTGCTCCCGTTGCTCCACAGACTCAGTGTGATGATCAGAATAGCAACTCCGACGAGGATGTAGACAAAATCGTTGCGGTAGCGTGGGCGATTCAGGCTGCGGTCCTCCA
>CAZYPJ010000492.1:2237-2585 GCA_964649365.1 uncultured Anaerolineales bacterium
AGAGGTCCTCACCCATAGGTTGCCAGATGCGTGTTGGCCAATCTCGGCTACCGGCGCTTACCATTCACAACTGAACTCAGAGGGATCATTGTGATAGATCACCCCTTAACTCTTATTATACTGTTCGAGGGACAAAACTCCAATGCTGATTGTCCTGATCGGTTTTGGGGTAAAACATTCAAAGCAAATTCTGACCGCGGCGAACGTAAAGAAGCTCACGCTGCAAGGTTCCTCTTGCATGTTTGGCGCGCTCTGCAATGTATCCGGTGGGGAGCAGGCACCAGAGGCAATCTCTGGGACGGTTAGCCCCCAAGCCGCTGATAGGCTTGCAGGACGGAAATCCCCAGC
>CAZYPJ010000493.1:0-2570 GCA_964649365.1 uncultured Anaerolineales bacterium
GGGGGGTGCAAACTGATGGGACTGGTCCAGGCGACAGTCATGACATTTACCTGACCCTTGTAGCGTACAGTCAACAAACAGACCGGCCTTGGGGCTAGAAAACGATGTGCATGAGAGAGTGGAACCTCTTGTTTCATCACTTGACCTCAACCAGCGTTGGAGTCAAGTATGACATATCGGCCACAGCATGTCAAGAAATGTGGTATGAAAAGAGCGGGCGAATGCTTGCTCTATAGAACCTCTACATCCGCCCGTTGTAGCCGCGCTAGTTGCTGAGCGCCATGCGATAACCAATGCCGCGCTCGGTGAGGATATAGCGGGGGTTTTCGGGGTCAGCTTCGATTTTCTGGCGCAGCCGCCAGATGAACAGCTTGGTATAGTTCACGTTGTCGACATACTCTGGCCCCCACACTTTTTCGAGGAGTTGCTGGTGCGAAAGCACCCGCCCTGCGTTTTCGGCCAGAAAGAACAGCAAGCGCAGCTCGGTTGAGGTCAAATCCAGGCGTTCGCCGTTGCGGCGCACTTCCCAGCGTTCGGAATCAATGACCAAGTCATCGGTCACGTAGAGGACGCTCGTGTCGCGCTTTTCAGCAGGCTTGGTCGCTTTGGCGCGCCGCAATACCGCTTCGATGCGGGCTTCCAGCTCTTTGAGGCTGAAAGGTTTTGGCACATAGTCATCGGCGCCCAGTTTTAACCCCATCACGCGCTCTGACTCTTGCCCGCGCGCCGTGAGCATGATGATCGGCACGGTGGACATCTCGCGAATTCGCCGACAGGTTTCCCAACCGTCTAACTGAGGCATCATCACGTCGAGCACTACCAGGTCAGGACGCAACGAAAAAAGCTGTTTCAAGCCATCTAAGCCATTGCCCGCCGTGTGCACCTCGTACCCGCCGCGCGCTAGGTACATTTCCAAGGCTTTGATTAGCATTGTGTCGTCGTCAACCAGCAGTAATTTGGCCCTGGATTCCATTAGGCTCCTTCAATCCAACTCGACTCATCACGCCAATGCGTGGGAACGCGCATCGGCCGTGCGTTCTTGGCTATAGTATAGCATTTTAGTAGCCATCGGAACGCAAAGATTGCGTAAAATTCCTAAAATGCCCGCCGTTATTCGCGCCTCTTTTGGCGGCGACTAGAGGGCATTGTATAATCGCGTGATAGCATCTACGTGTAGCTGAGGAGAAATGCGGTCGCCGATTAACTCACGTCTGGTGCTGGCGTCTGGCTCGCCGCGCCGCCAGCAATTATTGAGTCTGATGGGCCTATCGTACACCGTCGCTGTGTCGCAGGCTGACGAAACTCCTTGCGCGGGAGAACTCCCCCAAGATCTGGTTGCGCGGCTCAGCCGAGCCAAAGCGGCTTCCGTAGCAGGCGCTTATCCCGACGGCCTAATCATCGCCGCCGATACAATAGTTGTACTCGACGGCGATATTCTGGGCAAGCCGACCGATGAGAAAATGGCTTGGGAGATGCTGACCCGTTTGCGCAGCAGAGAACACACCGTCTATTCTGGACTGGCGCTTGTTGATGTAGCCGCTGATCGGTCGTGTGCACAGGTGGCCGCGACGCCTGTACACATGCGTCATTATACTGATGAAGAGATTTTGCGCTACATCGCCAGCGGCGACCCATTGGACAAAGCCGGCGCCTATGCTATCCAACACCCCGAATTCGACCCCATTGAGCGAATTGGGGGCTGTTATGCCAATGTCATGGGCTTGCCGATGTGTCATCTCTACCGCGTTCTGCTGTTGTGGCAAATGTGCGCCTCGATTCATCCGCTGCAATGTTGCCCGCAGGCCGTTTCTAGGGGCTGCCCCTGGTCTGCCGCGATCATGCAATCGCCTGTGGGGGAATGGGGTTGTTAGCGCTGTCCACTTGACAGCGTTTTATTGGCGCTCGCCATATTTGACACTCTTGCCCAAGTATGGTAAATTATTGTGTACGGAACGGATCAGTATGTGCGCTCGTGGCCTGCGTGGTCAGAGCGCATGCAGCACACGAGTGAGGTGGTCATATTAGCAGCAGAGAGCATCGCCTGAATCTAGAGATTCGGGTTCGCGAAGTCCGCTTGGTGGATGACGCCGGCAAACAATTGGGCATTTATCCTATCCGAGAGGCTTTGCGCCTGGCCGAGGAACGTGGGTTGGATCTCGTCGAAGTGGCGCCTAACGCCAAACCGCCCGTTTGTCGCTTGTTGAACTATAGCAAGTTCCTGTATGAGCGCAACAAGCGCGAGCGCGAGGCGCGCAAAGCCCAAAAGCAGATCGAGATCAAAGAGATCCGCATTCGGCCCAAAATCGCTGACCACGATGTTATGGTCAAGACTAACCAAGCCCGCAGCTTCCTGGCAGAAGGGGCCAAAGTGAGGGTGCGCGTGCGCTTTCGCGGGCGTGAGATCACCCACCAAGAGATCGCTCGCGACCTGTTGGCCAAAATCGCTGAGCAGATGAGCGACGTGGCTGTCGTTGAGCAAGCCCCCGAAATGGAACGCGGCACATTGCTGATGCTTCTTGCGCCTAACCGCAGCAAGAATACATCAGAGCTCGTTCTATTTCAGGGGAGGG
>CAZYPJ010000494.1:0-2550 GCA_964649365.1 uncultured Anaerolineales bacterium
CGACGTATATCGAAAAGTCTTAATCCCTCGATAGCCAATTCGCATCTGCGTTCGCGTCGAATAATGTTTTCTAAATTTGTCAATCCCGGATAATCCAGAGCTGAAGCATCTGTAAATCCGGCACGCTCGCGAATAGGCTTGATTGTTTTATTCCAAATGTCTTCGCTCATTTGATTTAATTCGAGTTTTGATTCTGCGTACATCAATAACACATCGGCGTAACGCATCAAAATTAAATTTAATCCTGCTTCCATTCCGGCGGGTGCGGTAGGATCGAAGTATTTTCTAAGATAGTATCCTGTCGCGGTTGAGTTTTGTCCGGGACCTGCATATTCATCCAGATTTGATGCTCCTGCAGCTTGAGAAGAACCGGGTTTTATGTAAATAGTCGATACAGTTCCGTCTCCTTTTTTCCATTTATATCCATGATAAACAATTGTGGCGGCAAAACGGGGATCTCTGTTCGAATATGGATCATCTTCATTATATCCTGAGCCTTCCTCTTTAATTCCTTTGCCGTTCTTCATCACATAGTCATCTACCAATTCTTGAGTTGGTGCGAATGCATTGATTCGACCACCTACGGAAAGAGGTATCGCATCATAAAAGTCGCTCCATGTTCTATAAGTCAATGTATAGCCCATATCGAGAATCACTTCGTTGTTGTATTCGTTTTCAGGAAGAAAAAGCCCAGAATAACTTGGGCGTCGCCGAAAATGGCATACAGGGCAGACATACCGATAAGGGCCAAGCCCACCACAGAAAGTCCCATCACGCCGCCGGCGTAAAAACCCACCGGAAAAGCTTTCTTCAGGCCGCCGCGCGCCGCCCAGGCCACGCGGGCATTAGCGCGCGTAGAGACATACATACCCACATAGCCGGCCGCCGCCGAGCACGCCGAACCGATGAGGTAAGCCAAGGCTCTTTCCCAACCAACCGACACCAGAAGGATGATAAAAATAACGACTGCCAGGCCGCCCAACGCTTGGAACAACCGCTTCAGATAAGCGGCGGCTCCCTTTTGGATTGCCTCCGAGAACTCGGCCATCGTCTTGTTCTTGTTTTCTTGCGCCATGACCCACTTGTAGAGGTATGCCGCAATGGCGATGGAGATGATCCCGGAGACAATTGCAACGATTTCCCAAACCATATTGCCTCCCTACGAGAATAGATTAATGGGTGCGCTTTTGCCGCACGATTGCAGCCTGACGCCCCAACGATCAACGACGACGATATGCCAGCCACTGCGATTTGCTCATTACCAAACTGGCGGCGACATCGCCGCTTGCTTGGTTCTGATCAGCAACATCATCGTTGTCGCGCACTATGCCGCAGGGCAGGGGAACGTGGGTCTGCGCGAAAAGCAAACACGCCTTTCGCTCGCTAACCCCAAACGAACCAGTTTGCAATGATACGCCGTTTGCGGCAATTGTCAAAAAGCATTTGCGCTTGTGAATGGGTACTGAGTGCTGGTATAATAATCACACAGATACCTGCATTGGCGCAGAAAGGGGAGTGCGATGGCCGAATGGTATGCGCTAGATCGCGACGCCGCTTTGGCATCCTTACAGAGCCGCGAAAGCGGCCTGACCGACGCTGAGGGCGAAGAGCGACTGCAACGCTATGGCCCGAATCAGCTCCAGGAGCGCCGGGCGCGCAGCCCATGGGTCGTGCTGGCCGAGCAGTTTACCGAGATCATGGTGATCGTGCTGCTGGTCGCGGCGATTATCTCGTTTCTCATCGGCGAGACCACCGACGCGATCATGATTCTGATTATCGTTGTTTTGAACGCTATCTTGGGCTTTACGCAAGAATATCGCGCCGAGCGGGCCATGGAAGCGCTCAAGAAGCTGGCCGTGCCGCTGGTCAAAGTGCGTCGGAACGGCCAAGTGCACGAAATAGAAGCCACCCGCCTGACGCCGGGCGATGTGTTCCTGCTGGAAGCCGGAGCGCGCGTGCCCGCCGACGGGCGCGTGCTGCGCTCGGTGAACCTGCGCGTCGAAGAGGCAGCCCTCACGGGCGAATCGGTGCCAGTGGACAAGATCGAGGCGGCTATCGCCGGCGATTCGATCCCGCTAGGCGACCGGCGCAACATGGTCTATATGGGCACAGCAGTAGCCTATGGTCGCGGCGAGGCGCTTGTCGTCGAGACTGGTATGCGTACTGAATTGGGCCATATCGCCAACATGCTCCAGGAGGTCGGGGAGGAAAAAACGCCGCTTCAGCGGCGCATGGCCGAACTGGGCAAGTGGCTGGCCATTGGGGCGCTGGCGATCTGCGCCGTGGTGTTCGCGGTGGGCCTGTGGCGCGGAGGCGAATTGACCGAGATGTTTCTCACCGCCGTGAGTTTAGCGGTGGCGGCAGTGCCCGAAGGGCTGCCTGCTGTCGTCACCATCGCGTTGGCGCTAGGGGCGCAGCGCATGGTGCGCCGCCAGGCGCTGATCCGCAAACTGCCCGCCGTCGAGACGCTGGGTTCGGTCACGACGATATGTTCGGACAAAACGGGCACGCTGACAGAGAACCGCATGACCGTGACCGCCCTCGACATCG
>CAZYPJ010000495.1:0-2547 GCA_964649365.1 uncultured Anaerolineales bacterium
GTCGCCAACCGCGTTGGCCTAGATCGCGCCATGAAAACGCGGTTAGAAACCGACGCGGTTAGAAACCGCGCCTACTGGCTGGCGGAGGCTTACGCCGCGCCCAAGAGAGGGCCTCTCTAGCCCGCGAGCCTCTGGCCGGGGCGCGGGGTACGGTCGCCTAGCGCCTGATGCGTGATGCGGCGTTTAGCGCCCCCTTGCATCTTGACACGGCGGGCAAAATGGCGTATAGTGTATTCGGTTAACGGTTAACCGATGACAGGCGCGCGTTTTACCCCGCCTGGCTTCCAGCGTTGAGGATGGCGCGAATGGTAACCGCATTGAGCGATCTCCCCGAAATCCGGCGTCAGTCCCTGGGCGAACAGGTGGCTGAAACGCTGCGCAACCTCATCAGCACCGACCAACTCAAGCCCGGCGACCGCATCGTCGAGGCCGAATGGGCCGCCCGGCTCAACGTCAGTCGCGGCCCCGTGCGCGACGCCATCCGCCAACTATCCGCCGAGGGCCTCATTACCTGCCCCGAACGCGGCAGCGCCTACGTCTCCGAGCCGTCGCTCGACGAATTGCGCGCCCTCATTGGCCTGCGCTACCGCATGGAAGAATACGCCATCGAGCTGGCCATTGGGCGTATTACCCCCGAGGGGCGCGCTGAACTCTTGCGGCTAATCCAAGAGATGCGCCAGGCGCGCGATCGGGGCGATGAAGACGCCGTGCGCGAGTTGGATGTGCGCTATCACCGCACCCTTTGGGATTGGGCGGGCAGCCGCCGCCTTACCGAGCTGATGTCGCTGATCATTTCGCCGCATTTGCTCCATCGCCTTTGGCGCAACTTTCGCGGCGACGTGGTGGCCGACCACGAGCTGGTGGCGCGCGCCATCGTCTCGGGCGATATGAAGGCGGTGCACGAGGCGGTGCTCCACGGAATGCAGATTTCGTTGGATAGCCTCGATCAAGAACAGCCCGAGGCAACGGAGGATTAACAAGCGTTTGCGGAGCAAAGTTGACCTCACCCCCGGCCCCCTCTCCACTCATGGAGAGGGGAGCGCGGAGGGCGATCAGTCCTCTCCTTCTCCACAAGTGGAGAGGGGCCGAGAGGTGAGGCAACTTTGCCCATGACTATCGGTATCCATTCTAAGGAGGTACGGTTTTTCATGGCACACGGTACTGAAATCGTCTCCGTCGTCGCGCGCGAGATCATGTCCGAGCGCGGCCATCCCGGCGTCGAGGCCAAAGTGGTCACGGCCAACGGCGCCAAAGGCGTCGCCATTTGCACCGCCGGCGTCTCCATCGGCACCAAAGAGATCCCCTTTGCCTATGACGGCGGTACGAAATGGCGCGGCAAGGGCGTCATGAAGGCGGTCAACGCCGTCAACGATGTGATCGCCCCGCTCATCAAAGGCATGGACGCTACCAAGCAGATCGAAGTGGACAACGCCATGCTCGCTTACAAAGGCGACGGCAAGGCCGCGCTGGGCGGCAACGCCACGGCGGCGGTCTCGGCGGCGGTGCTCAAGGCGGGCGCAGCGGCGCTGGATATTCCCCTCTACGAGCACATCGGCGGCGCGCGCGCCGACACCCTGCCCGTGCCGGGCGTCATCTGCATGGGCGGCAGCGACCGCTACTCGCCCAACACCCGTTCGGGCGGCAAGCCGAGCTATTCGTTCATGGCCTACAATTTCCCCACCTTCTCCGAGGCGTCGTATGCCTGTTGGGAAATGTCGGTAGAGTGGGCCGACGTGCTCAACAAGCAGTTCCGCGTGCCCAAGACGGGCGTCACCCACATCCCCCTGTTGCCCGCCGGCCTGATCAAGCACGACCGCGAGCTGTGGGATCTGATGGCCGAGACCATCTGCCGCGCAGGTTATGAGGGCAAGGTCGGCATCCAGGTGGACGTGGCCACCGAGACCTACTGGGAAGAAGACATCAAAAAGTACGTCGGCATCTTTTCCGCCGAACCCAAGACCAAAGAGGACATTTTCGAGCTGTACCTCTCGATGGTCAAGAACTATCCGTTCGTCATCATCGAAGACCCGTTCGATGAGGACGATTACGAGACTACGGCCAAGCTCACCAAAGCGGTGGATATCCAGATCGTGGGCGACGACCTGTTCACCACCAACCCGCGTCGCGTGCAGCAAGGCATCGACGCCGGCGCGGCCAACACCGTGCTCTTGAAGGTGAACCAGATCGGCTCGATCACCGAGTCGTTCGACATGATCCAGCTCGCCTACGAGAACGGCTACGGCGTCATGCCGTGCAACAGCCGCGGCGAAGGCGCCGACATCGCCGATTACTGCGTGGGCATTTGTTGCGGCTCCGTTCGCGAATCGGGCACCGGCGCCGTGGGCAACCGCTTCCTCGAGATCGAGGCCGAGCTGGGCGCCCGCGCGCGGTTCGTCGGCAAAAAGGGCCTGAAGGGCAAGCGCTTCCAGAGCTAACCGGCCTAGAAGTTTGAGACAGGATGAACAGGATTTACAGGATCGTTCCCTTCTTGTGGGGAATCTTGTAAATCTTGTTCATCTTGTCTAACTATCTCTTCTTGGACAGGAT
>CAZYPJ010000496.1:0-2539 GCA_964649365.1 uncultured Anaerolineales bacterium
GTCGGTTGCCAACCGCGTTGGCCTAGATCGCGCCATGAAAACGCGGTTAGAAACCGCGCCTACTGGCCCGCAAACATCATTTCACACCAAGCGTTGAAGCGGCTGGCGCTCTGGCCGCCCTCGATTCTTCTCAAAAGGAATTATTCATGAAGCCTATCATTATCGTGATTCTAATTTCGGCCCTGCTCATGGCCGGCTGCGCGCCGGCGCGCGACCCGGCCGCCGCTGCGACCGACGCCCCGCCGCCGACCCAGGCGACCGAGAGCAACACCGCCGCGATCACCACGAGTGAGGCCGTCGCGTCCACCGTGACGATCAAACCCACCCAGATCACAGCCGCGACCTCGGCGGTAGCCGCGACCTCGGCGACAGCCGCTGTCACGGCAGGGGCCGCCTCGTCCGCCCGGGGCGAACCCGCGCCCCTGGCCGGTTTCGCCGACGCCACCGCCATCGCCCTGGGCGAGACCATCGCCGTGGAGGGGCCGGGCGCCAAAAACGTCAAGGTAGAAGGCAACGTCGTCACCATCGCCGCCGGCGGGGCCTACCTCATCAGCGGCCAGCTGGCCGACGGCCAGATCATCGTGGATGCGCAGGACAAGCAAACCGTCACGCTGGCGCTCAACGGGGCCGACCTCGCCTGCTCGACCAGCGCGCCGCTCTATATCGCCGCCGCCAAAGAGGCCGAGATCGTGCTGGTGGATGGCTCCGAGAACCGCCTGGCCGACGGCGCGCCCTATGTCTATCCCAGCGCCGACGAGGACGCACCCAACGCGACCTTGTTCAGCAAGGACGACCTGACCATTCGCGGCGATGGCGCGCTGACGGTGGAGGCCAATTACCATGACGCCATCACCAGCAAGGATGACCTCGTCATCGCCTCCGGCGCGATCACGGTGGTCTCGGTGAACGACGGCATCCGCGGGCGCGACCGGCTCGAGATCACTGGCGGGGTCATCGCCGTCACGGCGGCGGGCGACGGGCTGGAATCGAACAACGACGAGGACGCGGACAAGGGCGTCGTGACCATCGAGAACGCCGCCATCGCGGTGGTCGCCGGCGAGGACGCCATCGAGGCCGCGACCCGCGTCGCCATCCGCAGCGGCCATCTGACCCTCACCACCGGCGGCGGCAGCGCCAACAGCAGCAGCCAGGGCAAGGAGTGGGGCCGTTGGGGGCCGGGGGCCAGGGCGCAGAGCGCGCCCACCGCCGAGGCCGAAGGCGACAGCGCCAAAGGGATCAAGGCCGGGGCCGAGCTGACCGTGGACGGCGGGACGTTCATCATTGATTCGTCCGACGACGCGCTCCATTCCAACGGCGACCTGGCGATCAACGGCGGCGCGTTCGACATCGCCTCGGGCGACGACGGCGCGCACGCCGACGGCCAGGTAGCCATCAATGGCGGCCAGATCGTCATTACCCAATCTTACGAGGGGATCGAGGGCGCGCAGATCGTCATCCACGACGGCGAGCTGCACATCGCCTCCAGCGACGACGGCCTCAACGTGGCCGGCGGCGTGGATGGCTCGGCGCTGGGCGGGCGGCCCGGCCAGGGCAGCTTTAGCGCGTCGGGCAACCAGTATTTGGAGATCAACGGCGGCTATATCGCGGTGGAGGCCGACGGCGACGGGCTAGACATCAACGGCGCTATCACGATGAGCGCGGGCGTGCTGCTCGTCAACGGCCCCACCAGCGACGGCAACGGCGCGCTCGACTATGACCGGGGCTTCAAGATGACCGGCGGCTATCTGCTGGCGGTGGGCAGCGCGGGCATGGCCCAAGCGCCCGATCAAAGCTCCACCCAGAACGCGCTGATGGTGAACCTCGACGCGGCCCAGCCCGCCGGCGCGCTGGTGCACATCGCGGCCAAAGGCGGCGAGGAGATCCTCACCTTCGCGCCCACCAAGCCCTACCGCTCGGTGGTGTTCTGCTCGCCCGAGCTGGTTAGCGGCGCCACCTATCTGTTCTACACCGGCGGCGCCGCGACGGGCCAAGCGCGCGACGGCCTCTATTCGGGCGGCGCCTACACCGGCGGGACGTGGGTCGCCAGCGTGACGCTGACCGGCGTCGTCACCCGCGTCGGCTCCTCCGGCGGGATGATGAGGGGCGGCGGCGGGCGCGGCGGGCGATAGGCGATAACCAAGAGACAAAAAGCAGGCCACGAGCGGGCGCGGTTCATCGCAGCGTAGCGCATCGCGGGGGAAGAGTCAAGGGTGAGGTCAACCCGAGCGCGCGTTCACCCCCGCCCGACCAGCATCGCCGCCATGTATTCGCTGTCGTTGTGAAAGGCGCAGACGGCGGCCTGCTCCTCCCTTGTGCAGCCCAGCAGCAGTTTGATCTCGACATCGCGCTTTTTGGCGTCCACCGTGCAGACGATGGCGTCCAGCGTCGGCTCGGCGAGCGACCCGCGCCAGAAGTCAATGCCGTCGCCGTCGCCGCTGGACGTGCCCGCCAGATAGCCGTAATCCAGCGGATAGATGAACGCCGGGAAGCGCGGGTGCGCCGAGCCTTTGGGCCGATCTATGACCAGCTCCGCCGAGCG
>CAZYPJ010000497.1:0-2538 GCA_964649365.1 uncultured Anaerolineales bacterium
TTGAAGCGTTATAGATCGCGCTCAACACACTGTTGCTACAATTGCCGCTGAGAAAGCAGGGGTTGTATGCTACGCCAGCCGGCACGACATACTCGGGTGGCGTGAGGCGATCTATAGTCGGCAACAGCGATAGGTACGGCCCCGCCGATTGATCGGCGTCTTGCCAAGCTACTTCCAGTGGAAAAGCGCCACCGTTGGCCATGTCCTGCGAGAGCATCCCCGCATCCGGGGCCAGGCGCACCGTGCCGCCGCTAGGCCGCTGCAAATTGAGCTGGGTTGTGTCGTACACGTCGAACGGCATTGGCGGGTACGTAAACATGATATAGTTGGCGCCGGCAGGCCGATTGAGCATGATGCGCGAATGGCGCGAAGGGTAGCGTCCTCTCAACTGGTTCATCAACGGCTGGAATTGACCCACCCAACCTGGCCCGATGTAGGATTGGAAGACGTTTTCTTGGGCGCCCAGGTAGTCTATCTGACAATCGTCAGTCCAGGGTATGGTAAATACGCCTGTCAGCACGGCATAATCGCCATACAATGTCACCTCGCCGCCCCAGTTGGCGGGCACGCGCAACCCGTTCGCTTCGAACGACAGGGTGGTAAGCAGCCGCTCTTGGGCGGCATAGCGGGTATACTCGCCCGCCCCCGCTTGTGGTAACACGAGTTGCGGCTCGATGTAAGCGATCCAGCGCACCTCGCTCGTGCGGTCGGCGCTGCCGTCGTACAGGCGCAACCACGATTGCGGCGCAACGCTGCCCATTTGGTCGTACATCGGTCTTTGACCGAGCAGAGTCGCTCGCGTGCGCCAACGTCCCTCGACCCACTCACGGCGCGTATGGAGCGTCACGGTGATGCGCAGATAATTGCCGACCCGCGCGCTCGAAACAAACTGGGCGATGCCCCCCGACCCGGTATAGACCACAATATTGTCGTGTAGAACGGCGTCGGGAATCCGGCCAGCGATATCGGCGATATTTAGCGTGCGCGGCTCGATCCAGGGAAGATCTGCGGCAATCGGCGTTCCGATGCCAAGCCATAAGCACAACGCTCCCAAAATGAGCCGCAGGATTCTCCTTCGGGCGCAATTCATCTTTTCGTCTCCTCGATGGTTTCAATAATGAAATAGCCCATGCTCTCAGCGTTGATCGCGCGGCCCAAAGAATACCCCTGGAAAGGATTCCCATCGCCAGCCGGGCGCATCGAGCGCCATCGCCGCGCGCGGCCAGCCGCCCGTAATGCGAGCTTGGGTCTCTTCCCAAGAACGCACCCCGCTAGTGGCGTCAGCAGCCTCGACGTTGCAGGCCCCAACGGCGGTAGCGCTGGTAGCCGCTGCAACTGGCCCCTGCCCATGCAATATCCCCGCCAGGAATCCGGCAATCGTGCAATCGCCCGCGCCTACCGTGCCCACGACCTGGACTTGGAAACAGGGCATCCACATCTCGCGACTAGTCCATTCGTCGAGATGCGCAGGCGCCCCGCGCCCCATATCGGCCAGAGCGGACGCAGTGCGAAGATATAGCCCGCGATGGCCCAGCTTGATAGCGAGGATTTTGCTCCCCAGCTCGAAGGCGCGCTCAGCCAAACAAGCCAAATCATCAGGCGCGAGGGCGTCGAGCATGTCGGCTGCGCCGACGGCACGATTCAGCTCATCGTAGCGTTCGCGCCACAACATGAACATCAGTTCCTCGGCGCTGGGCACAAAAACATCCACATAGGGCAAGGTAGCGCCCAAGACGGCGCGCCAGTCTGCTTTGCCGCTGGCCTGGGTAGGGTCGGGCATGGACATGTCGAGCGATGTGGTAACGCCGCGCTCTTGGGCGCGGCGATAAATCGCCGAGAGCGTCTCGCCGCTATCGGCGTACATGCGACGCATCAGCGGCGGGTAGCCCAAATGAAACAATCGCGCCTGATCGAGCAGTTCATCACTGATATCTTCGGGACCAAAAGTGTGGTTAGGGCCAGGGCAATGCAAAAAAGTGCGATCAACCCCCGGCGGATTGATGACAATCGTGTATGAGCTAGGTTCGCCATAGCCGACGGTCAGTTGCTCGATCAGGCGTTCTCCGTGGGAGCGCAGAATCTCACGAGTGAGATTGGCAATGAGGTCTTGGCCCAGGCGAGCTACCAGGCGCACATCCATGCCCAGCTTGTGCAACGCCAGACCAGTGTTTGAAACGGACCCCCCAGTAGAGAGCACCATGCCACCCGTCTCGGTAAGACGGCCCGGCGCGAGGAAGTTGCTGGGGTCTGCGATGGGAGGTATCTGTGGGATAATGTCCACGCAAAGATGGCCGGCGACGACCGCATCAATCATCTTTGGCTCCTATTGTAAGTATGACGGGGTGGATATGCGGGGAATTATAGCATGGAGGTTGGGGCGAGGCAATGTAGCCCGCGCTCGGCGGCCTCGCACTCGTTCTATACACCGGCGGCAATGCGTGGTAGACTGCACGCAATGCGCAGATTCGCACAATGTGTTAACTAGCGAACGAAAGGAGATACATGAAATTCAATGATGGCGCCTGGCTGATGCGCCCT
>CAZYPJ010000498.1:0-2519 GCA_964649365.1 uncultured Anaerolineales bacterium
ACGGGTTACAGGTTCGATGGTCAGTTTTTGCCCCATATTGCTTTCTCCTGTTTTGCACTAGCACCCAATGACTATCAGTGAGACAAACTCAATCGTAGGTCAACAGATCGTCCGTGAGCACCGGGATGCGCCCCGCCAGCAGCTCGGTGATGGCAAACCAGATAGCGTCGGCAGGCGGCGGGCAGCCCGGGATATGGACATCCACCTTGACGCCCTCGTTCACAGCTTTGACCCGGGGGTGCAGCTTGGCGATTTCTTCAGAGCGAGGCACCTGCTGGCCGGGAGCGTTGCTGTCGGCTTCCACATAAGCCCGGCGCAGGGTATCTTCTAGGTCGAAAAAGTTGCGCATGGCGCAAATGCCGCCGAACACCGCGCAGTCGCCCATGGCGATCAGGATTTTGCTACGTTCGCGCATCTCGATGGCGACTTCCTCTTGGTGCGAATCGCTGATCGAACCGGTGAGAATGCCCACATCACAGCCCTCTTTCGGGGGATGCTTGAGATCGGTGATCGGCGTCGAGAGGATCTGTACGTGCTTGACCAGCTCGATGATGCGCTCATCTATATCCAGCAGCGACATGTGGCAACCGGCGCAGGCATCCATCCAGTTGGAACACAGTGTGACTTTGGCCATTAGATTTCTCCTTAACGTCCTTACTATCGCGACTAGACTAATGCGATCAGGCGTTGAACGATTTCAGCCTCGCCAGGTTGCGCCGTCTCGACCGCTTTGGCCAACTGAGCGACGCGTCCCTCGGTATTGATGATACTGCCCGCTTTTTCAAAGAGAGTAGGAGATGGCAGGATGACATCGGCGACGCCGGCCCACGGTTGCTGGAAGCTGGCTTGTACCACCACAAAAGAAGCCTTCTTAAGAGCCTGGAGCAGAGTCTCGCTGATCTGGGTGGTTTCGCCGGCCAGCACATAGTAGGCTGGGGCGCCATTGGCCGCAAAGCCGGCGCTAATGCCATTGGCCGCGAGACCTAGCGAGTTGCCGCCCGGCGCAAAGCGCACGAGCTTGGCATTGGGCAACACAGCGGCTAGTTTGCTCGCCAGAGCCGCTCCGCGCGGGTCAAAGAGAATGGCAGGCGACTGCGCGCCCTTGGCGATCTCGATTGCCTTGTTCGCATCTTGGGGAGACCAGCGATAGGCAGCCCAGCTATCCAGGCCGTTCTTTTGGTCGTCTAGCACGATCAAACGCGCGCCGCGATGGCGGATGCCGCGTTTGATCGCAAAGCTGGCTACCTGATAATTCGCCGTCAGATCAGTCTGCGCTACGACAAAGACATCGGCCTCGTCAAGAGCCGCTAGGGGACTGCTCGCTTCTGTGGCGGCGCCGTCCATAGCGTATTTTTCGCCCGGCAGCTTGGCCATAGCTTGGGCTGTTTCGGTAGAGGCTATCCCCGAAACCACTGTGCGAATTTTATCGCCCGCCGCTTTCAGACCAGAAGCCACTTGAGCAAGCGCCTGATCCCAGGTCGCTTCTTTCCAGTCGCCATCCGTCTTGATCAACGGCTTAACTACGCGCTCGCGCTTGTCGCTCAACAAGCTAAAGCGCCCGATCTGGCAGATCAATCCGTGATTCGGCTCGGCATCCCAATCGCCCTCGACGCGGATCACGCGATTATCGCGCACCACCAATTCGACGCCGCAACCGACGCTACAGGCGTTGCAGCGTGACTTGACCCGCGTCACCTCTTTCGTAGCGCCCATGTAGGCGCTCAGGCGATCCAGCAGCGCGCCCGTAGGACATACTTGTAAGCAAGTGCCGCACGAGACGCAACTCGAATCGCCAAAAGGCACGTCCATGTCGGCGATAACCATCGTGCTGGCGCCCCGATTCTTGAGGCCGAGGGTGTTATTTCCCACCAATTCATCGCAGGCGCGAATGCAGCGGCGACACAAGATGCAGCGGTTGTGATCCATGACGAAACTATCGCGGCTGGCGTCCACCGCCAATTTGGGAAATCCGCGATCATAAAGCCAATGATCGAGGCCGTATTCGTAAGCCAGCGACTGCAACTCACAACTGCCGCTCATTTGGCAGAACATGCAAAAGTGGTTGCGTTCGGAAAAGAGCAATTGCAACACAAAGCGGCGCGCTTCGATGCACTTGGGCGACATGGGGTGTACCACCATTCCCTCCGACACCGGGAAAACGCAAGCCGGTTGGAGCGTGCGCTGCTTTTCCACCTCGACCAGGCAGATGCGGCAGGCGCCGATAGGCTTGATCGCCGGATGGTCGCAAAGTGTGGGGATTTTGACCCCGACGAGGCGCGCAGCTTCGAGAACCGTGCTTTGAGCAGGAACGCTGCCCGTGACCCCATCAATGGTCACATTAACAGTAGCCATAGCACCTCCTGACGTGCTCTCACGTGATTTATGCTTCAGTCTATCACGCTGTAAGAACCACTACTCTTCTGATTTGCGTTCATCACCAAATCATAGGGGCAAAGCACTTGGGCGACGGAACGTCGCAAGTGGCCGCCTGGTCACCCACACACTTCGCCCCCAAGAGG
>CAZYPJ010000499.1:0-2503 GCA_964649365.1 uncultured Anaerolineales bacterium
AGTTGCTTGTAGATCGAATGGCGTACCCGCCGTGGCCGTACTCAGCATGACAGATGCCGCGATAGGATTGACGCCCAAGGCGCGGGGCGATATGATAACGATGCGCAGACACGTTGGGGGGCGTAGCTCTCGCAAAACAGCCGAACACTGAGACCGATCCATCTGGCCTACTGCAATTTCGGAGAGCACAATGGAGAAAAACACATCTCCTGTCACACGATCCCCACGGAAATGGATATGGGTTGTGCTCATCTGCATCAACCTGACTCTTGGAGCAATTCTTTGGTTCGGTTTTCTTACCGACTATTCCTTCACTGGCGTATATCTTGATCTGACTTTCCCCCCTATTGTTGGTCTAATAGGATTTGTCTCCTTCCGTTTAGCTGCAAGAACGTGTGGCCGGTTGCTCAAGTGGCTGCAGCGCCTGTCCGCTATCCCATCATTATGCGGGGGGTGCCTGCCGACCGTACTGGCGGCCATTCTGATTATTCCCCCCTTCATGGGGATACTTCTCTATGCGGTGGATGACATCACGGGTGAAACCCGCATTCAGCAAGAAATATCGCCTGATGGCGTGCGGACCGTGGGGGTGTATTTCAGGAGGAGCCGAGTATTCAGCGAACCATTTGGAAGAGCTTACGTTCGTGTCCAGGATCGCCGTTTTCCCCTGATCGAACGAGACATTTATTACGATGGAAGTTCAGCCGCAGACGAGTACCCCAGTGACTATCTCTACTGGCTCGACAATGAGACCCTCTATATCATAGACGCAAAAAGTGAACTGAAAGTAGGCGTTATAGATTCAGAGATCCCGACATTCATTTCCCTTCCATTAACTGTGATTAACCGTATTCGTCGCTCGGCGACTCGCAGGTCAAGATCGTAGCGCGAAAGCGCGAAAAAATGGACAGGATTAACAGGATTTCATGGGAAATCTTGTTAATCCTGTCCGCTATTTCGGCAAGACGCCTTGCTCTTGCGTCACCTTCCAGATGCGGTCGAGGATGGGGGCGCCTTTTTCGGCGTCGAGCAGGGTGGGTTGGCTCTTGTCAATCCAGAAGGGGAGCAATTCCCACGTTTTGACGCCCGATGTATCGAGGGTGCAGCGCAGAACGACCCCCTCGGAGGTCTCCTCGCCGCCCTGGTCGAACACAAAATTGCCCAGGCTGTAGGTGATGAGCGCGTCCTTTTCATAGCCCACGCCCTGCACCACGTGGGGGTGGTGGCCGATAATCAGCCCGGCGCCGGCTGCCGTCAGCTCGCGGGCCAGCTTTTGCTGCGAGGCGTTGGGATAGGGGGTGTATTCCACGCCCCAATGACAGCTCACCGCCACCAGGTCGGCCACCTGGCGGGCGGCCTGCACGTCGGCGGCCATGCGGGCCGAATCGAAAAAGGCCGAGCCGGGGCTATCGGCGGTGGCGGCGAACCAATCGGGGCCGATCTGGTTGTAGGCCAGGAAGGCCACCCGCAGGCCGTTAGCGGTGACGATTTTGGCTTGGTGGGCCTCGGTGATGGTGTGGCCCGCGCCCACCGAGACGATCTTGGCCTCGTCGAGCAGCTTGAGCGTGTCGGTCAGCGCCAGGTCGGCGTAATCGCCGGTGTGGTTGTTGGCCAGCGACAATACATCGAACCCCGCCCACGTCAGCCCCGCGATCACGGCGGGGTCGGCGCGGAACTCGTAGCCCTTGTCCTGTTTCGTCCCTCGATCCGAAACCGGGCATTCCAGGTTGCCAAAGGCGATGTCGGCCTCGGAGAGCAGCGCCTGCATCCCCTCGGCCTCGAAGGGATAGTTGGCGCCCAACTCGGCGATGCGCTCGCCCACCAGTCGGCTGAGCATGATGTCGCCCACGGCCACCAACTCGGCGGTGGGCGGCACGGCGTAATAGAGCGCGCCGTCCAGCTCATCCACCAGGTCGGCGGGGAGATGGTCGCGATCGCGCAGCCACAGGCGGCGCATCAAGGGGTAGCCCGGCGGCGCGGCGGGCGACCAACGCAGACCCTCGACGGCCAACGTCTTGACGCGGAAATCCACCGCCTCCCAGGGGAGGATCGTCCAGGTCGCCTTGTGTGTGGCGGCGTATTCTTTGGCCTCGGCCCAGGTGGGGACAGAGGTTGCGCCTTCGGCCAGCGCCTCCACGCCCAGCAACTCGCGGATCATCTCCTCGCCCTCGGCGGCCACCACCAGGCTGTAGGTTTGATCTTGGCCATTGGCCATGTTCTGAAGCTGCGCCAGGGTGAGGTTATCTTTGGGAAACAAGGGGTGCGCCGCAACGATGAACGGCTCTTCGCGCAAGAGCAGGGCGCGTCCGTCGGGGGATTGGTTGGCCCAGTGGATGACGGCGTCGGCGGTTTGCATGGCCGCCGCGTCGTCTATGGCGGCGTTGCGCGGGTAGGGCAACGCCATCAGCCCCTCGGTGTGAGCAGCGATGTCATCGAAAAAGGTCTGATAGAGGGCATAGACATCGCTTTCCACCGCCAGGCGGATCGGGATGGGGGTCGGCGT
>CAZYPJ010000500.1:0-2489 GCA_964649365.1 uncultured Anaerolineales bacterium
AAGGGTGGAGCGCACGTGTTGTGCGAAAAACCCATCAGCACCAGCTATCAAACCGCCATCGAGATGTTCCAGACGGCTGAGGCCGCCGGGCGCTATCTATTCGTCAACCAAAGCCTGCGCTTTATGGCGCCTATCATGGCCTCCAAAGAGATCGCCGCATCAGGCAAACTGGGCGAGATCTATTACGCCGAGACCTCATCTCTACGGCGGCGCGGCGTGCCCAAGTGGGGCATGTTCCACATGAAGGTGCACAACGGCGGCGGCCCGATCTATGACCTCGGCGTACACATGATTGACTCGCTGATGTGGATTATGGGCAATCCCCGCGCTGTGGCCGTCAGCGCTCAAACCTATCTGAAAATCGCTAACAAGGATGAAGGGTTGCACGAATCATTGGCCGAAAGCGGCGCGCCCATCGGCGTGTTTACTCCGCGCCCCTATAGTTACAAAGAGTTCGATGTAGAGGATTTCGCCGCCGGCTTCGTGCGCTTTGAGAACGGCCTCACGCTCAGCGTCAAATCGTGTTGGGCCGCCAATGTGCCCGAAGGCGTCGGCCAGACGTTCATTCTCGGCACTGAAGCCGGGTTGCAGGTCTTTCCGCCCAAATTGATCACCAATATGGGCGCCTTCCAAGTGGACATTACCCCCAAGGTGCTGCCCGACCGCGATGTGGCCTTTTCGGGCCACTGGGTAGAGGTCGAGCATCTGATGCGCGTGCTGCGCGGCCAGGAGGGGATGATCGTCAAGAAGGAAGAAGTGCTCAACGTCATGCGCATCCTCGACGGGTTTTACAAGTCCGCCGAATTGGGCCGTGAAGTGATTCTCGAAGACTGACAGCAGGAGACAAGCAATGAGCAAGGATAAATACCGACTCGGCATCATCGGCTTTTGCCACGTGCACGTCAACCACGTAGCCGAGGATTTCGCCCAGCATCCCAAGGTCAAATGGGTGGCCTGCGCCGACACGACCCCACTCGTGCCCGAAAAGCGCGTCGCCCCTTATACGCGCGCTTGGAACATCAAGTACAACATGGATCGCTGGGGCATTCCCAAAGAATACAGCGATTACCGCGAGATGCTGGCGCAGGAAAAGTTCGACATCATGATCGTCAACTCGGAGAACTCGCTGCACGGCGAGGTCGTCGAAGCGTGCGCCGCCGTAGGGGTGCACGTCTGCGTCGAGAAGCCCATGTCAGCGACTCTGGCCGATGCGCTGCGCATGTGGCGCGCCTGCACGACGGCGGGCGTCACCTGTCTGACCAACTGGCCGACTACCTTCTCACCCAACATCCTCAAAGCCAAACAGCTCATTGACGAAGGCGTGGTCGGGCGTGTGATCGAAATCAAATGGCGCTCTGGCCACACCGGCCCGCTCGGCCCTGGAGCGGCCCACGCCGGCGTCAGTGAGACCGCTGCCCCGATGTCGGGGGCTGAGCGTGGGGCTACCTGGTGGCATCAATCAGCGACCGGCGGCGGCGCGCTGCTCGACTATTGCTGCTACGGCGCGAACCTGGCTTGCTGGTTCCTAGGCGAGCCTGCCGTCGCCGCAACGGGCGTCAAGGCCAACCTCGATAGCACCTGGGGCGACGCTGAAGACAATGCGATCATCGTCGCCCGCTTTGGCAGCGCAATGGCGTTGCTCGAAGCCTCATGGACGACGCTCGACCACGGCGTGCCTACTGGCCCGATCATCTATGGCACGACAGGAACCCTGGTCTGCGAACACCATGACGGCAAAAGCATCGTTCGCCTGGAGCGAGGGCACGGTCAGACGACGATCTATGAGGGCGACCCATTACCCAAGGGGCGTGAAGGTACGGCTCTAGAGATGATCCACCACCTGGATACGGGCGAGCCGCTGCATCCCACGCTCGATATGCCGCTAAACCTGCAAGCGCAAGCCATCCTCGATGCGGGGGCGCGCTCCGCGGAAAGCGGCAAGATGGAGCTGGTGAACAACCCCACGTGGTGCTTTGGGCGCTGATATTCTCTGCAAAGGCCTCAACTCTAGCGCTATAGCAAGAGTTGAGGCCATGTATTGCACCTACTGCTTGAACGATACGCTCCATAGTATGCATTAACTCGCACATCGGATGACCGCAACTTGTGCGAGATCGAGGTGCACGCGATAATTCTCAATATATGGCAATAGTATCGCGATATTCTCATTTTTCGGAAAAACCTTTAATGCATATTAGCCGCGTTTGACTTGCCGCTAACATTTGATGATAATGAGATTTGTGAAAGCATAGAGTTGTCGCTTTTGGCCGTGAGTGGCAAAGATAGCGTCCGAACTCGCTTGTACTCTTGCTCGGAACGGGGCCTCGCTTTCCCCTATACGCTCGCACTACCTGTTACCTACGCACGCTCCCTTCCCAAACTCGGCTCTTGATATCGCCTACATCAGCGGATTAGGCTGGCCTGCGCGCATCTCAGGTCAAGCCTAGCATCCTCTTGTGTGCGTTGCGCCTGATGCTGAGGGGTGGAAT
>CAZYPJ010000501.1:0-2483 GCA_964649365.1 uncultured Anaerolineales bacterium
CAAGCCGACCTTCGTCGGCTGGAATTCAGGATAAAATAACGTATTTAGCCCACGCAGGTGAGCCAGCCCGCGAAGGCGGGCTTTGTAATCGTAGCCTGCCCGCTTCAGCGGCTGGCGGCTCTAGCAGATACCGTGTTTATTTCTTAGACTTCATCAGCCCGCGAGTCTCTCTACTCGTCCTTCGCCAGCGCCCCCCTCCACGGGGCCAGCGGCGGCTTGGTTTCCAACGCCTGCCAGGCTTCGTCCGTCAGGCGTTGATCCATCGGCTGCTTGAACTCGTAATGGCTGAACACGCCGCCGATGGCGATGACGGTATCTTTGCCCTGGGGGATGAGGACATAGATCGTGAACGGGTCGCCCACGCCCTCTTCCAACACCTGGCCGCTGTTCACGTCGGTGTGCACGTCGGCCACGATGGCCATGCGCGCGTCGGCCTCCGAGGCCACTTGCTGCTGTGTCTTGTCAGAGAAGGTGGTGATGCTCTCTAGCGTCCCGCCAATCCCGCCGATGGCGGCGACCTCTTCGGCGCTCAGCGCCTCGTTGGTCAGCTCTTTGCGCGAAGCCTCGCGCAGCGTGGCCACCAACTTGTCCATGCGGTCGTAGCGCGTGGTCAGGTCGTTGTTGAGCAGGCCGCGATCCGTCAGGCCCGCCTGGGTCTGCCGCACCAGCGCCAGCAGGCGATCCCACACCTCTAGCTCTGGCTCGACATAGACCTGCGGCAAGGCGGGCCGTTGGGGGCGCGCGGCGGTGGCCTTCATGGTATAGCTCTGCTTGGCGTAGAGGATGGTGTCGTGGCGCAGCTCAGTCCACGAGCCGAGGAAGGTGTTGAGGCTTTTATCGGCCCAGGCGGGGCTGCGCATGAACATGGGGTAGCCCTCGCCCTTGGTCGCCGTCAGCGGGCGCAGCGTGTCGAGCCAGCCCCAGTAGAGGTTCTCGCTCCACTGTTCGGCGGGCAGGGCGGCGAACTCGGCGCGCAGCTTGGCCATCTGCTCTGGGTAGCCGTCGTAGGCGGCGTCGCCCTCGCCCTCCAGGATCGCCAGCGCCCGCTCGGACCCCAACACGGCGGCCACGTCCAGCCCGCGCGGGAAAGCGCGGATGGGGCCGGCCGCCGAGGCTTCCATGGTGAACGGCTCGCCCTCGGCCTGATAGACCCCCACCTTGTCATAGACCAGCTCTTGCAGGATATAGGAATCGGGCACGAAACGCTGGCCCATCACGCGAAAGCCCTGCGTGACGATAGCAGGGTTCTGCTGGTCAGTGACCAGCGACGAGACGATACGGGGCGCGCGTTGCTTGGCGGCGGCCTGGATGAAAGCATCGAGCTGGGCGTCGTCGGCCAATTGCGCCAGATCGAGCCGTTCGCCCCACAGGGCGCTGGCCGCCTGGCTGTAATCGTAGAGGTTCAGGTCGTCGGCCTGGCCCACGAAAAAGACCGTCGGCTCATAGATGCGCTCCCACACGGCGACGGCGCTCTCTTCGCCCACGCGGGCGGTTTGCAGCGCCGCAACGATCAGCAGCGCCTGGCGCGTCTCGCGGCGGCCGGCGGCGATGGCCTCGGGCGTCTCGCCCGGTCGCAGGCGAAAGCCGATCCGCCCCAGCCACATCATGGCGCGGAAATAGCGTTGCAAGGTCTCGTTGCGCGTGTAATGCCCGCGCGGGACGTATTGCGAATAATCCTCGTCGTAGCCGAAAATGGGCGAGGCGGCAAACCCCTTGTGCGCCTCGATCAGCGCCAGTTCGCCCTCCACCAGCGGCTTGACGGTGTCGGCGATGGGCGCGGCGGGGTCGAGCAGGCGCGCCGCGACGGCCCAATACGCCAGGTTGCGTAGGGCGGCGTCGCGCAGCGGCTCAACGGCGCTCACGTCTGCGATCTGCGCCTCAGTAGTCGCGATCATCGCCCCGCACAGCCCCTTCAGATCGGCGGAGAGATGTTCGACTTCGATGATGCGCAACGAATAGTCGTAGAGGATGTGGTAGGCGTGTAGCAGCGCGTCGGTGGTGACGAACAGGGGCGCGCCGTCCTCGCCGGCGCGCTTGTAGATCTCGTAAATCTGCATAGGGCCGTCGGGCGCGATGGCAAAGCCGTTCTCGGCCAAGAGTTGCCGCTGGCCCGGCGCCAGGCGGCGGACCAGATCGGCGTTGCGCGCTTTGGTCGGGTCGAGCGAGTAGGTGGGGACGGCGGCCTGCACGGCGGGCGATTCGCGGGGCCGCGCCGGCGGCGGCGGGCGGGGCGGCGCCGCGGGGGGCCGGGGGGGCGGCGGCGGGGGCGCCGGGGGTGGGGTAGGCTGGCCAGGCGGCGGTGGGGCCGCCGACGGCCCAGTCGGCAACGCTTTCGCTTCGGGCGAAGGCGTGGTTGGCGTCATATTCGCGCACCCCACGATGGAACTCGTCAGGAACAACACGGTGGCCAGGGTCAGTATAGCACGCCAAAGAGAGCTTGTCATGGGATACTCCTTTCATCACCTTGTCTATGGCGTGGGGGC
>CAZYPJ010000502.1:0-2477 GCA_964649365.1 uncultured Anaerolineales bacterium
GCATGGGCGTGGGGCATCTCATCATCATTGACGGCGATACCTTTCAGGAAAACAACCTCAACCGCCAACTGGGTTGCACCGAACGCGCCTTGGGGCGGCCCAAAGCCGAATGCCTGGCGGAGCGGGCGGCGGAGGTGAACAGCGCCGTGCGGGTATCGCCCTATGCGCTCTGGCTCGACGAGCGCAACGCCGCCGAGTTGCTGGCGGGCGCCGATGTGATCGTGGATGCGCTGGACACCTTGCCGGCGCGCATGATGCTGGCCCGCGCGGCGGCGGCGCTGGGCGCGCCGCTGGTGCACGGCGCCATCGGCGGCTACACGGGGCAAGTGACGACCATCATGCCCGGCGACCCGGGGCTGGAGGCGCTTTATGGCTCTGGCCCGTTGCCCGAAAGGGGCGTCGAAACCAAGCTCGGCAACCCGGCGGCGACGCCGATGATGGTGGCGGCCTGGGAGATCCAGGAGACGATCAAGCTCCTCGTAGGCCAGGGCGAGGTGTTGCGCGGTAGGGTGTTGTTGATGGACGCCGAATTCGGCGAGATCAGCGAAATTCAACTTCTCTAGGCGATCAATCTCGGAGGCCAGAAGCGATCATGAAGGTTTTGGTCATTGACGATGATCCCGCGTTGTTGCATGTGCTCAAAACCAGCCTGGAGCAAGAAGGCCATAGCGTGTTCAGCGCCACGAATGGCAACGATGGCCTGTCGCTGGCCTACGAGCGCCGGCCCGATGTGGTTATTTTGGATGTGATGATGCCGCAGTTGAGCGGCTGGACGACCTGTCGTCGCTTGCGTGACCTTTCGCGAGTGCCCATCATCTTTTTGAGCGCGCGCGCCGCCGAAGCCGACATTGTGGCGGGGCTGAACGCCGGCGCCGACGACTATTTGGTCAAACCCTTTAGCCTGGCGGAGCTTAAAGCGCGCATCGACGCGGTGGTGCGGCGGGTAGGGGGAGATGAGGCGGTCATCCACCCACTGGTGTACGATGACGGCAACCTGTACATCAACCTGGTGGAAAACACCGTGCGCAAGGGAGGGCAAGAGATCGCGCTTAGCCCCAAAGAGGCGCACCTGCTATCGTGCCTGGTGCGTAACGCCGGTATTGTCATGACGCACGAGCAACTGCTGCACGAGGTGTGGGGGGCGGGCTATGAGAAAGAGCTGGCCTACCTGACCCTCTACATCCGTTACCTGCGCACCAAGCTCGAAGACGACCCCAGCCATCCGCGCTATATCATGACGCGCTTTCGCGTCGGCTATTACTTTTGCGGCCTCGACCGATCCAAGAGCGGCAAGGGCGGCGGCGAGGGCCAGGCTTCTCCGGCAACCGCATAGCGCGGGCGCGCAGCAATCGAGGCGGATGGAAACATGCAGGAGGGGCGCTTGGCCCCTCCTGTTTTCTTTGCCCGCCATTAACCTTTCGGCGCGGATTAGCGACCTATTACTAATCGAAATGAAACCTGGCTGATACCTTGATATGGTATGGTGTAGCTAGAACAACTTGCAATCGGAGGTAGGTGAGGAGCTTCATCCTGACCGAAGCAAGACCGATCGCTAATCATGAGCAGGAGCGGCATTATGGCCAGGATCGCGATTGTTGCTGAGCAAGCGAATGTGGATGGCGCCCTAGAAGCGAGTTTGCGCAAGGGCGGGCACGAGGTGGGCGTGATCTCGTCGGATTGCGCGCTGCGCCAGTTATCGGAATGGGCGCCCGATTTGATCCTCTACGATAGCGCCGCGCCTTTCGGCCCCCATGAGGGCGTGTTGGCTCAGATTCGAGAAGCGACCGACATTCCTCTCATCGTGCTGATGGATGGCCGCACCGATTGGGGCGTGGTGCGCATGTTGCGCCTGGGCGCCGACGACTGCCTGGGCAAGCCCTATAGTATGCCCGAATTGGCGGCGCGGGTGGAAGCCCACTTGCGCCGTTACTGGCGCTGGGGCGAGGCGCTGGGCGAGGGTTATTTGGATGGCGAGGATAAAGTGAATACGACCATCGCGCCAGAGGTCGTCCAAGAGCTGACGCCCGCCGAACACAAGCTGTTGGCTTGCCTGCTGGAACGCGACGGCGGCGTCGTGACGCGCGACGAGTTGCGCCGTTCGCTGTGGAGCGTGGGCGAGAAGCAAGTGGCCGAATCTACCCTAAGTCTCTACATCCATCAACTGCGCCAAAAGCTCGATGACGCCCCCGACCACCCCTGGAGCATCAAAACCAAGTGGGGCATCGGTTACTACCTCGCGCCCAAGACCATCGCTATTCGATGATTGCCAGTCGGTTGTGTTTGTGTTATACTTCTCCGCGTGACGCTGCCCGGCTAGGGCCAGGCAGCAATTTCATTGACGCGAGAGGAGTTCAACATGACCGAGGGTCAAACCAAACCTGAAGGTCGTCGTGCGTTTGCCTGGCGCGTGGCGCTCGCCCTGGTCGCGACGATGGCGTTGATGTTGACGCTGGCGGCCTGCGATGACGGCGGGGCCG
>CAZYPJ010000503.1:0-2464 GCA_964649365.1 uncultured Anaerolineales bacterium
GCGTGATTCATCATGCCGCCGCTAGGCCATTGCAATTTCTCATGCTCCCCTTCTAGAGCGCGCATGGCGCTTCAGAAGGGAGAGATGCTCTACTTTTTCGGCAGATACTTGGCCGCCCAGCTCACGCCCAGCTCGGCTAGCTTTTCGGGCGTGGGGGCGCCGGTCTCGCGGTCCCAACCCATCATGGCATAGTAGGTGTGCATCGCCTCGCGCAGCTCTTCGCGATCAATGCCGCCGTCAGCCAGGGCGCCGCCCCGCGTGGGGCCGTAAGAGCGCTCGGGCAGGTGGTCATCGTCAATCGTCAAGCCCTCGCGCATGTTGAACACACGCGCCAATGTCATGGCGCGCTCGCCCACTTTGTACAGCTCGGTCTCGCTCATATCCCAGCCTGTACCAGCGTTCACGATCTGCGCCAACTCGGACGGTCCCCAACCGGGCATCAGGCACATCACCATACAGTTCAGGGACAGCGCCCACATCGAGTGATACATCGTCGCGCGCACTTTTTGCGGCCCCAAATCCTCCAAGGGGATCGGCTCCAACATGCCCATGCCGCGCAGGCGCGGGTTGGGCATCCAGCCGTTGGCGTCGGGGTTGATGAGGCCCGAATCGTGCAGGGAGTGGCAATGGGCGGCGCCGGTGGGCGAGATGGCGTAACCGATGGCCAACCCACGCTTGAAGCGCGGCTCGTGCATTGGCAACGCCTGGTTCTTGACAGCGACGGAGAATTGCTCGGCGCCGCGCCCGATCTTTTTGGCCGCTACGTCGGTGCCTTCGGCCAAAATCGCGCCGATGTGCTGGCGGCGGGCGATCTGCTCGATCATGGCGATCATGGCGTCGCCGTTGCCAAAGCGCAGGTCAATGCCGCCGGTGTCCTCTTTGGTGATGAGGCCAGCCTCGTAGCATTCCATCGCAAAGGCGATGGTCACCCCCGCGCCGATGGTGTCGAGCGAGTAGGCGTTGCACAGGACGTTCCCCTGGCTGACGGCTACGATGTCGCTGACGCCGCAGGTCGAGCCGAGCGAGCCGATGGTCTCGTATTCCGGCCCGCCGTATTCGGGGTCCACGCTATATGCGGCGGTCTCGGCCTTGACGACCTTTTTGCAGCGCACGGCGCAGGCCCAGCAGGCTTCCATTTTGACGCCGATCTTGTCCATCACATAACTCAGCCCCGAGACCTCGGGAAACTCGCCATCGCGGAAATTGCGGATGGGCAGGTTGCCCGAAAGCGCGCCGCCCTCCAGGTCGCCGCCGCCCGTGCCCCACTTGTGCAACTCGGCGGCGCGCTTGCCGTCGCGCACTTCTTGGGCTGCGCGGCGGGCCATCTCGCGGATGACCTCAGCGTTCTCGCCGTCCAGCGCCATCGTGCCGCGCGCCACCACTGCCTTGAGCTTTTTCGACCCCATCACCGCGCCCATGCCGGTGCGGCCGGCGGCGTCCTTTAGCTCGTTCATCACGCAGGCAAAGCGCACCATGTTCTCGCCGCCCGGGCCGATCAACGAGGCTTGGATGTGCTTGTCGCCCAATTCTTCGCGCAGCGTCTCTAGCGTGTCTTTGGTGGTCTTGCCCCACAGATGGCTGGCGTCGCGCAGTTCGGCCTGGCCGTCGTGCACCCACAGATAGACCGGCTTGGGCGAGACGCCCTCAAAGATTACGGCGTCGAACCCGGCCCGCTTGAATTCGGCGCCCCAAAAGCCGCCTACCTCGCCCACGCCGAAACCGCCCGTCAAGGGCGACTTGGCGCCGACAGCGTTGCGCGAGGCGCCCGAGATCGGCAGCCCCGTGATCACGCCCGGCGCAAAGACTAGCTTGTTCTCTGGCCCGAGCGGGTCGGCCCCCTGCGGCACTTCTTTGAGCAGCACATCGGCGACGATGTTCCAGCCGCCCATGTAGCTCCGGAAATAAACTTGGCCCGGCTCATCCACCTTGATGGAGCCATCGGACAGGTTGACGCGCAGAATCTTGTTGTGAAACGAACGCATGGTAAACGACCTCCCCAATAGATGCAGCCCAACGCCGATGCCCGTCGGCTTGCGGCTTTGGCTCAATGTACCACAAGCGAGCGCGCAACGCAAGTGAAAAACCAGGCCAGCTTTCGGTCTGGCGCGCTGCGGAAGCTCACCACGGAGACACGGAGAGACACAGAGATTTTTAACACGGAATACACGGAATGAGCGGAATACACGGAAAGGATATATCAGCATCCTGCTGTTTTAAAACTCGTATCTCTGTTGTTCTTTGATTTCATTATTTTTATTCTGCTTATTCCTTGTATTCCATGTTAAAAATCTCTGTGTCTCTGTCCCTCTGTGGTTCCCCTTTTTATGTGTTCAGTGTTCTATTACCCGATCCCTGACTCCCGCGCTGAGCGCCACAAACGCCCCTACCGCCGCCAGCGACCCTAGCGCCGCCAGGCGAAAGAGCCACACCGCGCCGATGGCGTCATAGAGCGCGGGAGTCAGGG
>CAZYPJ010000504.1:0-2456 GCA_964649365.1 uncultured Anaerolineales bacterium
TAGACGCCTCGCGCGTGGGCCGCGACGCCGGGCGCATCGCGGAAGAGGTCATTGTCCATCTGGCAAGCTTGCCGGGAGCGCGCGTCACGGTCACGCTCGAAATCGAGGCCGAACTGCCCTCCGGCGCGCCAGAGAATATAGTGCGCATCGTCACCGAAAACGGCCGCACGCTGCGTTTTACCAACCAGGGCTTTGAACAAGAATAAACGGTTGGGCGCGGTTTTCATCCGCGCCCAACCTACAGTTCCGCATTCACAATGAACCCCGCATCCACCAGCAGCGTCGCGCTGGTGATATAGCTGGCGTCGTCGCTGAGCAGAAAGGCGATGGCGCCCGCCAACTCCTCCGGCTCGCCGATGCGGTGCAGCGCGATGCGGTCATGGTAATACTTGACGATCTCGGGGTGGGCGAACATCGGCGCGCTCATGTTGGTGCGCACTGCGCCCGGCTCCACCACGTTCACGCGGATGCCGTGTTCGCCTAGAACTGCCCCCAGCGCCTTGCCCAACATGCTGATGCCGCCCTTCGTGCCGCAATAGGCCACCTGGGTGGGCGCGCCCACGTGCGCCGAGATCGAGCTGACCATGACGATGGCGCCGCCATGCCCCTCGCGGATCATCTGCTTGGCGCCCTCGGTGCACACCACCCAAGTTCCGCGCAAGTTCGTCTCGACGAGGCGGTCGAAATCCTCGATGGTCGTCTGATCCCAGCGCAGCTCGGGGTTGATGCCGGCGTTAGAGACCACATAATCCAGCCGCCCGCCCCGGCGCGCCGTCTCTTGCACCATCGCGATCACCTCGTCGGGATGGCGCATGTCCGCGATAACAGGGAAGCCCTGCCCGCCGACGGCCTCGATCCGGCGCAGCGTCTCGCCGGGGTCGCCGGTGGGCCGCTGATTCACCCCCACGATGGCCCCCTCAGCGGCCAGCCGCACCGCCGTGGCCTGCCCGATGCCGTTGGTGGCGCCGGTGACCAGCGCCACCTTGCCCGCAAATCGCTTCTCCATGCCGTTTCCTCCTCAGCGCGCCTGTAGAGACGCCGTCTCTTCACGATCTCGCCCCTATCGTACCTTGCGCCGCATTCACAGGATGACCAACGGGTTGAACAGCGACCCCGTGCCGCCCGGCAGCCGCAGCGGCGCCAACACGACCATGAACTCCCAGCGCCCTTCCCGCTCGCAGATCGGCGCCAGATCCTCGAATTGCAGGCTATCGGCGCAGGTCATGCCCATCGCCACGATCTGGAGCGTGTGAATGGGGTACGCCACCCCCTCGACACGCGAGGGCACCGCCTCGCCGTCGCCATCGGGCTAAAAGGCTGCCACCTTGCGCTCGTGCAGCAGGCGCATCGCCGTGGGGTGCAGGCCCGCCTTGCCCTCGCCTTCGGGCGAGTTGTCCCACGGCCCCAATTCCAGTCGGCGGCGGTGGTGCCCGGTGCGAAACAACAAGATATCGCCCTCCTCCAGGCGGACGCCCTGCGCCTGCTCCGCGGCCTCCAACTCCTCGGGCCACACGGCCTCGCCCGGCTCTAGCCATTTGCCCCCTCTCAGGCGCGGCAGGTCGAGCAGCACACCGCGCCCCACGACACCCTGGCTGCATGTGTTAGTTATGTCTAGTTGCGTTGCTCCTTCGTCGGTGACGCTGGCGGCGGGCAGGCCGTTGTAGAGTTTTCCCTTGTAGCTCACGTGGCACAGCGCGTCAATGTGCGTGTGACAATCGCCGTGGCAGGCGCACGCCAGCGAGTCCAGCGCGAAATGCGGCTCGTCGGAATCGGTCGCCATGGCGTGCGTCAGGATCATGGTGTGCACGGCTGGGCTGGCGTTATCCGGCCCGGCGACGGTGTTGATGGGGATGGCCAGTGAGAGGGTGCGCCCCGTGCGCACCAACCCGGTTGCAGCCCGCACATGGTCGGGCGTGACATAGTTCAGCGTACCGCGCACGTCATCGGCCCCCCAACGCCCCCAATTGCACACCGCTTGAAAGAGTCGCTCGAATTCCGCCGCCGACATCTCCGTCGCTTTCGTCTCCATCCTGGTCGCTCCTTTCGCTCCGTTTGCGCCGCAGGATGATTGTAACACAAGCCATCGCACAACAATAGCCACGGTTTGCAACCGCGTTCCTACTCCCTCTCGCGCTTGCCTTGTCCGCCCCTTTGCGCTATAACCCCGCCATCGTCGTGGGCCGATCAACCCTGCAAAGGAGCCGCCATGAAAATCACAGACATCGTCGCCTACCCCGTGTGGGTGGGGTTCCGCAATCAGTTCGTCGTCGTGGTCAAGACCGATGAAGGCATCGTCGGCGTGGGCGAGGGAGGCCTTTCGGGGCGCGAGCTGGCCGTCAAGGGCGCGGTAGAGCACTATCGCGAGTTCCTCATCGGGCGCGACCCGATGCAGCGCGGCGCGCTGTGGCAAGAGATGTATCGCAGCCAGTATTTCGAGGGCGGGCGCGTGTTGCAGG
>CAZYPJ010000505.1:0-2436 GCA_964649365.1 uncultured Anaerolineales bacterium
ATTGATCCGAGCACAAGATGCTAAACGCCGCATCACGCGCACAAGGCGCTAGGCTGCCGTAGTCGCGCCCCTTGTGGGCGCCGGGGCGTTTAGAAAATGATGCCCAGATCAGTAACTTGTCCTCTATAAGCTATATCGAATCTATCCCATATAAGGAGCGTCATGCACGAGGATTGGTCGTTGGACATCAAAAAGATGTCGTGGGTCGAGCACACCGTCGAAGAGGTGGATTTCATCATCGAGGCGCTGGCGCTGCGCGGCGGCGAGCGCGTGCTCGACCTGGCCTGCGGCTTTGGCCGCCACTCGCTGGAATTGGCGCGGCGTGGATACAAGGTCGTCGGGGTGGACATCACGCCCGAATACATCGCCGACGCCCGCCGCACGGCCCAGGCCGAGGGCTTGGCCGTTGAGTTCATCCAGGCCGATGTGCGCGAGGTCGCTTTCCGCGACGAGTTCGACGTCACGCTCAACATGGCCGACGGGGCCATCGGCTATTTCGAGTCGGACGCTGAGAACCTGCGCCTGTTCGATGTGATCGCGCGCTCGCTGCGGCGCGGCGGCGTGCACGTCATGGGCATTTGCAGCGCCGACCACGCCATCGCGCACTTTCCCAAGCGCCATTGGCAGGCGGGGCGCTATTGCCTCTCGCTGGCCGATTTCCGCTGGAACGCCGCGACCTCGCGGATGCTCTATCGCGGCCACCTATTCGAGTTCGGCCAGCCGCTCAAGACGATCAGCGACAGCTTTCCCGAAGGGGACGCCGACGCCGGAACCCGGCTCTACACCATGAAAGAGCTGGAAGCGATCCTAGCGGAGCGCGGCATGACCATCATGGCGGCCTATGGCGCCTACGACACCTGCGTTCCCTTCTCGGCGGATCATCTGATGCAGGTGGTGTGCGCACGCAAGGATTAGGCGAGGCGACGCGCCTCGGACGCATCGTAGGGGCGGCCACGCAGCGCCGCCCCTACAGGATATTCGTAACAGGAGGAACCGCATGGTCACGATTCGCGCCTTGCGCCCGGAAGACGACCTGCGCGCCCTGATTCCGCTCTCCACGGCGTTCTTTCAGGAATACGCCGCCCACCACGAGCTGTTCGAGCTGGGCGAGGTGCGCGACGAAGACATCATCGGCTTTTTCGCCCGCTCGGTGGGGGTGGAGGATGGCGTCACCTATATCGCGCTGGAGAGCGATAGCGACGGCGGAGCCGACCCTGTCATCGGCCCCGATGTACTCATCGGCCCCGATGCTGTCGTTGGCTATGTCACCGCCTTCGTGCGCGAACAGGCGCCCTTTTACCGCATCCGCAAGGTCGGCGCCATCTCGGGGCTGATGGTGCGCGCCGATCACCGCCGGCAGGGCTTGGGCGCGCGACTGGTCGCCGAGGCCGCGCGCTTCTTTCGCGAAAAGGGCGCGACCTATTATACCGTCTATACCTCGGCGGCCAACGAATCGGCCCTGCGGCTCTATCAGCGCGCCGGGCTGGCGCCGCTGCACCTCAACCTGGTGGCCAAGTGCGAGTAGGCGATTCCCTTGCTTTGCGCCCCGTTTTCGGGCACAATAGGGCTGCGTCGGCGAGCGCTTCGGTCACTATCAGAGAGGAGCCTGCTCATGCCTGCCTTCCCCAGCCTGGCCATCGAGGGCGTCACCCTGCCCCGTGTGATCTGCGGCACCAATTCGTTGCTCGGCTATTCCCACGTCAGCCGGGGGCGCGACGCCTGGATTCGCGAGCATTTCACGCCCCAACGCATCGCGCGCGTGTTCGCCAAGTGCCAGGAGTTGGGCGTCAACGCCGCGATGGGGCCGCTGCACCCCCGGTTGATCGAGGCGCTGCGCGAGACGGAAAAGCTCACCGGCGCGCCCATGATCTGGGTGGCCACCACCAACTTTGAGATGGCGCCACGGGGCCGCGAGGAGGAGCTGCGGCGCGCCTTTGCCGCCCAGCGCATGGACGAGGCGATGGCCATCGTCCGCGCCAGCACGGGCGAGCAAGTGTCGGCGCTCCAGGCCGCCGGGGCGGCCTTTTGCCTGTTTCACGGCGGCGTGGTGGATCGGTGGCCTGCCGTCGAGGGGCGGATGGAAGGCTATGATCGGCAAACCCACATGATGCGCGCTTCGGGGCTGATCCCCGGGGCCGTCAGCCACATCGCCCAGCGCGTGGCCGAGATTGACCGCAGCCCGCACGACGTGGCGTTGCTGGCGACGCCCCTCAACAAGGGTGGCTGGGCCATGCGCCCCAACCGCGACGAGGCCGTGGCGGCGCTCCGCGATGTGCGTAAACCGTTGTTCGCCATCAAATCGCTGGCCTGCGGCCGCTACGAGGCCGAACACCTGGTGGAAGAGTGGCTGCAATGGGTGGTGGAGATCCCGCCGGTGCAGGGCATCGTGCTGGGGCTGATGGTGGAGCAAGAGGCCGAACAGAGCCTGCCCTTCCT
>CAZYPJ010000506.1:0-2423 GCA_964649365.1 uncultured Anaerolineales bacterium
ACCGATGTCTCGCTGATCGCGCCCGCCAGCTTGGGCGCGTCGCTCACCTACCAGGCGGGCGGGCAAAACGCGCCGGCGAGCGGAGCGCTTTCGGCCAATCTAGCCGTCTATCAGGATTCGAGCGGCTTGGATCACTGGGATCGTTACCCGACGTTCACCGATTGGGAGAACAATCCGCTGGATACGCGCCCACGGATGCAGAGTTATGTCGCCTTTAAGGGCTATCGCACGACGTTGGGCGCGGCCACATTGCAGACGGGCGACCAGGCGCCGGGCTGGCTGGGCGTCAGCGGGTCGTTGGGCGCGTGGAGCGTGGCTGTGCGCGATTTCTGGCAGAATTTCCCCAAAGCGCTGCGCGCCTCCGCCTCCGGCCAGATCGAGATCGGCCTGCTGCCCGATGAATTCGGGTCTAGCGGCTATGGGTTCAACCTGCGAGCGGGCGAACACAAGACGCACGAAATCTGGCTGGGGCCAACGAGCGCGGCCAGCCTCCGCCAAGCCAGCGAGAAGCTCATCGCCCGCGCGCCGGCGCGCTGGTATGTGGAAAGCGGCGCGCTTTCTGCGCTGGCTGCCCGCGATTACGCCGATTGGCCCGACTATGAGGAGTATGTGGATCATCAGCTCGACACAGCGCCCGCTTACGAAGAGTGGATGAACTGGTACGCCAACCTGCCCGCCGCGCTGGAGAATACTGACTTTTACGGCCTATTCGACTATGGCGACGCGCCGCTTGATTATGAGGGCTATCTCGTCTCGCCGATGAACCCTAAATATCACATGGATTACGGTTTTTGGCTGCAATGGCTGCGCAGCGGGGATGCCCGCTGGCTGCGCCTGGCCGAGGCCGCCGACCGCCACATCGCCGATATAGACATCCTGCATAACTTGCATTCGCCCAGGCATTGGGGCGATGGCATCATGTTCGGTCACAGCGAGCACGACGAGCCGGGCTTTGTGAACCCCCATCGCAACGCCAACAGCGGCCACCCCGATACGGCCTTTGGCGCGCCTGGCCTGTTGACGGCCTATTACCTGACGGGCGATGAGAAGGTGCGCGAAGCCGCCCTGGAGTTGGCCGATTGCATCGCTTGGCGGCTGGAGAACGACGAGTTCCTATGCGGCTATTACCCGCCCGGCGCATGCAATGGCCAGGGCTACGTTCTCGGCGAGGGGTTGTACGACGGCAATGCGCGCCCGGCGGCCAATGCGCTGGCCATCGTCGTGGCAGCCTATCGCGCCACCGGCGAGGCGCGTTACCTCACCGCTGCCGACGCCGTGGTGCGCTGGGCGCGCGCCGCCGACCAACCCTACATCGGCGGCCCTACCGGCGGCGAAGGAGCGATCAAGCCTTGGGTGCTCAACCTCTACTTGCGGTCGCTGGCCGAGTATCTGGATGCGCGCGCCGAAGCGGGCCTGGGCGATCCTTACGACGCACGCGGGTCGTATCTGGCGTATGCCGATTGGCTGCGCGATTACGCCTGGCTCGATCTGGCGCCCACCGAAACCGGCCCCCGCGCGGCCTACCCTTATGAGTGGTTCTTTGACGGGCGCGCCGGTTTGCCCGACGAGGACGACAACAGCGACCCTTCGGTGAACAACTGGTTATTGCTGGGCGCCGATACATTGGCCTACGCCCACCGACTCAGCGGCGAGGCCGACTATCTGACGCGAGCCGCGACGCTCTTTCGGACGGGCAGCCGCGATCCCTGGTACGAGGATGACCTCAATACCTACAGTTCCACCAAAGAGACCGCCAACGCCGTGGTTTTTGGACAGATATTTCTGAGCGAGTGGGCCGCTCAGCCATGACAAAGGCCGAGGCCGCCCAAAGGACGACCTCAACGAATTGCGCGGTAGAATTGAAGCCCCGTTTGCCCCCAAGATAATGGGGCAATTGGTGACTTGTGGTGGAACGCGTCAAAACCGCCAGCTTGGCAAAAGCAGCATTGACACGCGCCGTTTTCGCATGCTATACTGGGGTCACACTCAGCCCCACGAAAGGAGGCCGCTGTTACACACCTGGTCCAGTAGCCCTCAATACTAGGTATGATCTGAACGGCAACGATGCGAATGGATGGTTCGAAAATAGGAGGAGGTTTCGATGTCTGACCAAGCTATGAGCCGTCGTCGTTTTCTCCGCGCCAGCGCCCTGGCGAGCGCGGGCCTCGTTCTCGCGGCCTGCCAACCCAAGGTTGTTGAAGTAACCACGGTTGTCGAAAAAGTGGTCAAAGAGGTCGTCAAAGAGACCGTCGTCGTCGAAGGCACCCCCAAAGTCGTCGAAAAGGTCGTCGAGAAGCAAGTCACCGTTGCTGCTCCCGCCCCCGCCAAGGCCAAAGCGCTAACCTATTGGCTGTGGAACCCCTACGCCCCCGCAGCCGCCAACATCCTGGCACTGAAAATCCGCACCTGGGCGCAGGCCACCA
>CAZYPJ010000507.1:0-2412 GCA_964649365.1 uncultured Anaerolineales bacterium
TTTAGCGGCTGGCGCTCTGGCAGCCCCCAGGCTGCCGCATACGGGGCCGGGAGTGAGGTAAAGCGCGTCACCATTGATAGCGGCGCACAGAAAGGAGAGCAGTGGCAGAGTACCCGGAAGTCGCTCGACCGCTCGTCGAGTTGCAGCCCCAGCATCCCTTTTTCGTGGGGATTGATTCGGACGGCTGCGCCTTTGACACCATGGAGATCAAGCACAAAGAGTGCTTTACGCCCAACATCATCAAGCATTGGGATCTCCAGGCCGTCTCGAAATACGCCCGCGAGGCGTGCGAGTTCGTCAACCTCTATTCCAAGTGGCGCGGCATCAACCGTTGGCCGGCGTTGGTAATGGTGTTCGATCTGCTGCGCGAGCGCCCCGAGGTCATCAAGCGCGGCGTGCAGATTCCACAAGCGCTTAAGTTGCGCGAGTTCATCGCCTCGGGCAAGCCGGGCAGCAACGAGGCGCTGGCCCAGCTCGTGGCCGAGACGGGCGACCCCGAATACGCCAAGGCGTTGGCCTGGAGCAAGGCGGTCAACGCCTCCATCGCCGATATGGTGCATGGCGTGCCCCCCTTCCCCTACGTGCGCGAGAGCCTCGACCTGTTGAGCCAGCAGGCCGACATCATCGTCGTCTCGCAGACGCCGGGCGAGGCGCTGGTGCGCGAATGGCAAGAGCATGGCATTGATCGCTACGTCCGCGCCATCGCCGGCCAGGAGTTGGGCACCAAGACGGAGCATATCCGCTACGCCTCCCAGGGTAAATATCCCGACGACCACAAGCTCATGATCGGCGACGCCCCCGGCGACCTCAAGGCCGCGCGCGGCAACAACGCCTGGTTCTTCCCGATCAACCCTGGCCGTGAAGAGGCAAGCTGGGAGCAGTTCTACAAAGAGGCGCTGCCCCGCTTTCTCAACGGCGCCTACGACGCCGCTTACGAGGCCGCGCTGATCGCCGAGTTCGACAAGGCGCTGCCCGAGTTACCCCCCTGGAAAAGGTAGGTTGTACAATGGTGATTGGAAAAGGATACGCCGACCGCTTTATGACCGAGGCCGAGGCGCGCGAGATTTTCGCGCAGGGCCTGGCGCAGGTCGAGACGCGCGGCAAGCGCCTGCTGTTCATCATTCCCGATAGCACCCGCAGCGGCCCTATCCCGCTTTGTTTTCGCGCCCTCACCGACTTGCTGCTAGGGTCGGCGGGCAAGGTGGATTTCATCATGGCGCTGGGCACGCACATGCCCATGAGCGAGGAGAAAATCTGCCAGTACATCGGCATCACGGTGGAGGAGCGCCGCTCGCGCTACGCCGCTGTGGGGCTATACAACCACGACTGGCAGAACGACATCATTACGATTGGGACGATCCCCGCCGCCGAGATCAGCGCTCTATCCAACGGCGCCATGAACGTGGATGTGCCCGTAGAGGTGAACAAGCGGGTGTTCGATTACGACCGCGTCATCATCGTGGGGCCGGTGTTCCCCCACGAGATCGCCGGCTTTTCGGGCGGCAACAAGTATTTCTTCCCCGGCGTGGCCGGGCCGGACGTGATTGACGTCTCGCACTGGCTGGGCGCCATCATCACCAGCACCAAAATCATCGGCTGCCAGGGGACGCCCACCCGCAAGATGATTGATCGCGCGGCCAGTTTCATCAACGTGCCCAAATCGTGCTTTAGTATGGTGGTCAAGGGCCATCACGATCTGGCGGGGCTGTATTTCGGCTCGCCGGAGGAATCCCAGGCCGCCGCCGCCGATCTATCGGCGCAGGTCAACATCCATTACGAGGATCGCACCTACAAGACGGTGCTCTCGATCATGCCTGAATTGTACGACGACATCTGGACGGCCTCCAAAGGCATGTACAAGATGGAGCCGGTGGTGGAGGACGGCGGGCGCATCATCATCTATGCGCCGCACGTGGACGAGATTTCCTACACTCACGGCAAGGTGCTCGACCGCATCGGCTACCATGTGGCCGAGTATTTCCTCTCGAACATGGAACGGTTCGCGGGCGAGCCGCGCAGCGTGATGGCGCACTCGACCCTGGTCAAGGGCGCGGGGACCTATCGCAACGGCGTGGAATCGCCGCGTATCGAGGTCATCTTGGCTACGGGCGTGCCCCGCGAACGCTGCGAAAAGGTGAACCTGGGCTATATGGACCCGGCCAAGATTGACATCCCGGCGTGGATGGGCCAAGAAGACAAGGGCGTGCTGGTGATGCCGCGCGCCGGCGAATTACTCTATCGGCTGCGAGGGAAATAGAATCGGGAGCGCCGTAATGGAGCGCCGCCATCTTGGCGGCAAGCACGCCCAGAGCGCCAGCCGCTAAAACGCTTGGTGTGAAATGGCGCTCCGAGGGGCGCAATGGAGTTTCGCAAAATGACGCGGCGCGCCCAGAGCGCCAGCCGCTGAAGCGG
>CAZYPJ010000508.1:0-2410 GCA_964649365.1 uncultured Anaerolineales bacterium
TGTGATGGTCGCCCCCCCTGTGTGGTCGCCCTCCCTGTGTGATGGTCGCCCCCCCTGTGTGATGGTCGCCCTCCTGCGTGGTCGCCCCCTTGCCGCGAGGCGCATAAAACACGGGGTACACGGAATAACCGGAGCACACGGAAGGCGCGCCACGTTTTCTGTGTGTTCCGCTCCTTCCGTGTAGGCCGTGTTTTCTTTTCTGGCGCCCGCCGCGCCGCATCATAGGAGGCTCGCCGATGATCAACATGCACGCCCACGTGTGGGATCAAGCCCTGCACATGCAGCCACACACCGTCCGCGAGGCCGAGATCTCGCGCGGCTACCCGCTCGACCTGACCACGCGGTTCGACGCTTTCATGGCCGATTGCGCCCCCTTTGAGCGCGTCATCGTCTTTGGCCTCAAGGCGCGGCTGACGGGCTATTGGGTTCCCGATGAATACGTGGCCCAGTTCGCGGCCCGCGCGCCGGATAAACTCATCGGCTTTGCCTGCTGCGACCCCACCCAGCCCGCCTATATGGACGAGCTGACCCACGCCGTCGAGGATTTGCGCTTGCGCGGCGTCAAGATGGGGCCGATCTATGCCGGGTTCGACCCGCGCGACCCGCGCTGCGAGCCGGTCTATCAGTATTGCGAGCGGCGCGGGTTGCCGATCATCTTTCACGCCGGCACAACCTACAACCGCGCCGCGCCCCTGGGCTATAGCCGCCCCTGGCTGTGGGACGAGGTCGCAGTCGCCCACCCCGAGCTGCGCATGGTGTTGGCCCACCTGGGCCACCCCTTCTACGACGAGTGCCTGGTGGTCATCCGCAAGCACCCGCACGTTTATGCCGATGTCTCGGCGCTCTACTATCGCCCCTGGCAGTTCTACAACATGATGATCACGGCGCAGGAATACCGCGTGACGCCCAAGCTGCTCTTTGGCACCGATTACCCCTTTACCACCGGGCAGGGTTCCATTGACGGTCTGAGAAACGTCAACGCCGTCGTCGGCAATTCGGGCCTGCCGCGCGTCTCTGCCGAAATCATCGAGACCATCCTCTCCCGCGATTCGCTCTCTCTGCTGCTGGGGTAAAGGCAACCACAGAGACGCAGAGAACGCCGAGATTTTTGGGACACGGATACACGCGGATAGGCGCGGATATTGCATTAAGGGTTCTGTGATTTGCGTTCAGCCGTCATTTGCATCGTCAGCCCATACGTCAGGCGCCAATATCCTGAGTATCCGCGCCGATCCGCGTTCATCCGCGTCCCAATCCTTTTTCTCTGCGCTCTCTGCGTCTCTGCGGTTTTATTTCAGGAGGTCAACGCATGAAAATTACTGATGTGGAAGCGATGGTGTTGGATACGGGGAAGGATTACCCCGATCCGTCGCAGGCCGCCGAGGCCCACGGCGTGCGCTATGTGGCGCTGATCAAGGTCAGCACCGACGAGGGGATCGTGGGCTGGTCGGATATCGAGACCCAGCCGCACGTCGGCGCCGCCGTGGTCAACGCCCCCTCGGGCGGGCAGATCGGCATGGAGTCGCTGCGGGCGGCGCTGATCGGCGAGAACCCGCTGGAGCGCGAGCGCCTATGGCAAAAAATGTACCGGTATCTGGCCTATTACGGGCGGCAGGGCGCGGGGATGCAGATGCTCTCCGGCGCCGACATCGCCCTGTGGGATATCGCCGGGCAGGCCGCGGGCCAGCCGGTGTGGGCGCTGCTGGGCGCCAAATATCGCGACCGGGTCAAGGCCTACGCCTCGACCCTCTTTCGCCCCACCGCCGACGATATGAAGCGCGCCGTGGAGGGATACCTGGCGCAAGGGTTCCGGGCCATCAAGTTCGGCTGGGGCGTGTTCGGCCACGACCTGGCGCTCGACATCGCCCTGGTGCGCGCGGCGCGGCAAGCGGCGGGGCCGGCGGTCGAGCTGATGGTGGACGGCGGCTGGTACGGCGTGGCTTACGGGCAGCCGTTCAAGCCCAGGCCGATCAAGGATTGGATCCGCCTGGTCAAAGCGTTGGAAGAGCTGGACGTGTTCTGGCTGGAAGATTTTCTCCACCCCGAAAACCTCGCCGGCTATGCGGCGGTGGCGGCGCAGGCCGTCACGCTGCGCATCGCGGCGGGCGAGCAGGCGGCGGGCGTGGCCGAGTTCGAGCGCCTGGCCGATGAGGGCCGCGTGGACGTGCTCCAGCCCGATCTGTCGCGTTGCGGCGGGCTAACGGTGGGCCGCCAGATCGCCGACCTGGCCACGCGCCGCCAGATTGATTGCGCCCCCCACGCCTGGCTGACGGACCTGCTCAAAGCGACCTCGCTGCACCTCAACGCCTACCTGATGCACTCGCTGTACCTGGAATACAACGTCTCCTCGGCCTCGCTGCTGAACCATTTGTGCCAGGAGCGGATCGCGATGGTGGATGGGTTCCTGCCC
>CAZYPJ010000509.1:0-2408 GCA_964649365.1 uncultured Anaerolineales bacterium
TGCCGTGTGAGTTGTTCGATCCGAGCGGTTTCGTCCGCGCCCATTGCACAGCCTCCTTGTCTCCTTCGCAGGCCAATGCGCCGCAATCTTTCACAGGGGATTATATGCTAATGGGGGCGCGGGGGCAACATGCGCGCTAGGGGGCGGGCGGCGGATCGCCCAAGCCCGCCTCGGCCAATAGGCGCTGCGCCGCCTCATGCGCCGACAGAGCCGACACATCAACGCGCGGATAATCTAGCTCGGCGTAAGCGCCGCGCGACGTTTGCAACGCTCGCGCGATCCGCTCCGCATCGCGCCCGTCGCAGGCCATGCGGCGGATGTTCTCCGCCTCGTTACAGGTCAACAGAAAAGGGATAAACCGATATTCCAGGCCGGATAGATCGTTCATCACGCCCGCAAACACCTCTCTTCTGCGTCCGTGAAACCCGTAGGAGAAAATCACCGTCTGCGCCGCCGGGCAGCCGAGATAGTTGCGGATGATATCCGCGATGTTCTTGCGGATCGTCGGGATCGTGTCGTCGTCCAACACAAAGGGGTTCATCAAGCGCAGCGGGTCCGAATCCACATACGCCGAGTTGGGGAGCAGCCGCAGCATCTCGCGGCAGATGGTCGTCTTGCCGATTCCGTTGGGGCCGCAGATAAAGAGCAGGTTTTTCACCGCGCCAGCCTTTCATGAGGGGGTCGTTGATTGAGCGGGCGCATTGTACCATAGAAAAGGGGGCGACCACGCAAGAGTGTGACCACATAGGACATTGACGCTAACTAATTCTCAGTATGGTCATGATTGGTGTGTTTACGATTGGCATAGCGATAAGCGCTCAGCCAAACGACCTGGCAACAAACGCGCCTCGCCGCTGGGAAGCGCGCAGACTCGGCAAGGTGCGGGCCACCGTATCCAGGCAGGTCACGTCCAAGGCCAGCGCCTCCGTGGCAAAGGGCGAAGCGCTCGCTCAACTCCTGGCGCACGCGCGTTAGCAATTGCTGCCAAGGGGGCCTCGCGAACCAACCGTTTGTAGAGCGCTTGGTCGCTGAGGGCCAAGCGGGGGTACGCCCACAACCCTTTCAGCGCCAGCAAACGCCAGAGCGCTAGTTGGCTCGCAAAGCCGCGCAACACACAGACCAGCAGCCCAACCCACAAACACAGGCCTGGCAAGACCTGGGGGCGCCCAGGCCCGGCCCGAGGCGCCGCCTTGGGCGTCAGGTTCGTGATCATCTCTTGCAGAAAACGCTCAATATCGCCAATCGCCACATCCGCGCAGTAGTAAGCGCCACGGCTACCCCTAGCTTTGCCAAGATGCTGGGCTTGTACGCTATTCCGCCCCACTGTTATACTGCATGAGTTGGAACCAATGCCACACAGGGCCGCCCCTACTCGCACGCCTATTGCTCTATCGGCCAATACACCCGCCGCCCCTCCGCCGAGGAGCGGTAGCAGGCGACGGCCATCTCGATAGAGACGCGCCCCTCTTGGGCGCTGCACATGGGCGCGCCGGAGCGGAAACCGTCAATGAACGGGCGCGCCACGCCGCCGATGCGCTCGCCGTGCGCGGCGGGGATGGGCAGACCCAAATCTTGCCAGCCCAACTCTTTCTTGGCGGCCTGGAACATCTTGACGCCGATGGGCGCGGGCGGCTTGAGGGCGCAGCTCACCAGGTCGCCGGGGTTCTGGATGATGGCGCCCTGGTCGCCGTAAATCTCGGTGGTGTTCTCGCTGGCCCAGGTGACAGAGCTGTTATAGACCTCGGCGAACAAGCCATCGGCGTACTTGAACACCGCCGCGCCGGTGTCGTCGGGGGCCATCGTCGTCAGCGCGTTGCCGATCTCGGCCATGGCCGACTGGGGGCGCTGGCCTGTCATCCACAGCAGCCAATCGAAGGCGTGGGTGGCGTCGTCGAAGAACATTCCCACGTTGGCGACGGGATCATAGTGCCAGCGCGTGGGGCCGTTGACGAACCCCGGATCGAATAGCACGCCGATGCGGTGGCGGCGGCGGATCGTCCCCACCCGCCCGATGGCCCCCCAGCGGACGAGGTCGCGCATGGCGATGTTCTGCGGGTCGCAGCGCATCTGAAAGGCCAGGCTGAACCATTGGCCGCTGCGCTCCACGGCGGCGATGATGCGGTCGCAATCGGCCAGGGTGGTGGCCATCGGCTTTTGCAGCAGGACGGGCTTGTTCGCCTCCAGCGCGGCGACGGCCAGGTCGGCGTGTTTGTTCGTCTCGGAACCAATGATGACCACATCCACATCGGGGCGGTGGAGCACATCCTCCAGGTGCGGGGAAAAGGGGACGCCGAGCGCCTCGGCGGTCGCGCGCCCGCGAGCCTCGTCGTCATCCCAAGTGACGATGATGCGCGCGTCGTCGAACCCGGCGATGCGCCGGGCGTAGGCCCCCACGTGCCCGTGGGCGA
>CAZYPJ010000510.1:0-615 GCA_964649365.1 uncultured Anaerolineales bacterium
GTTACGTCTTACCATAGACGCCAACTCCGACCAATGCACGACAGCACAGAGACAAATGGCAGAACGGCACGAGGCGCCTGCGCGTATCGAGATACAGCAACAATTTGCGTCATGGTTGCTTGGCCAGAAGGCCGCCAGTCTCATGCAGCTAGACAGTTTTCTGCGGCGTATGAGACACATCGGCGACAACCTGAGCATTCTTGGCATGGGGGCGGAAAAGGCGGCTTTGGAGCAGCACGCGCGCGAGGGTGAATCCAACATTCGACCCGTAGAAGAAGCCACTGAACTGCAAGCGCAGATCGCTAGCCTAGCGCAGAATCGCAAACCAACACCTTCTACGACGGTGAGTGAGATAAAGGCATTACAAAGTGACATCAAGAGTCTTGGGGAGCTAGTGACTAAGATGCGTCAACTCAACCTGTCGGCCCTGCGCGCTGGCCTGGACGATGCTCAGGCCAAGTTGAACTATCTCTCGCAAGCCTGCAACCGCCAACTAGGGCAGCACAAAGACCGAATTTTGCAATTATACAACTCAGAACCCCAATCACTCGCCGACATCGAAAAGTTGCAGGCCGAGATCAATACGCTGCGGCAATTGTACGATGGCCAGGAGCA
>CAZYPJ010000510.1:625-2397 GCA_964649365.1 uncultured Anaerolineales bacterium
GGCGCAGCGGCAATTGACCAACCTGGCCACGCACTATCGCCGACTCGACAACGACGACCTGAGCGAAGACGAATTCGAGGCGCTGCTCCAACAGAATATGACCGAGGCCGCCGCTTCGTTCGGCGATAACGACCCGCCCCTGGATAGCGAGACGCTCTACGAGGGCATCGCCCAGACTATTCGCGAGCGGCGCCGCCGCGACGCGGAGCGTTGGATCGAGACGCATTTACCGCGAAAGAGCGAGGTGATGACAGCGGACGCTCCCCAGATTCTGGCATTCAAACAGCGCTTACAAACTGCGCCCCGCTCACTCTCGAACGAGCAGTTGGACTCGGTGCGCAACATGATCGAGCGCTGCGACTTGCGTCTCGATGAGCTAGAGGTCGAGGGGCTCGTCGCCAAATACGAGGCGTTGCCAGAGCCTAGCAGGCGCAGGTTCCTCGCGCGCATCGGAGCAATGTCAAGTCATGCATCCTGAATGGAGCCGCGAACAGATCATGACGCTGGCGCCCGACGCCCAGGTAGTCGACGGCGTTCAGATCCCGGTCCATCTCGGCGGGCGGCAACGCCCGGGCTACGGCGGGCGCGACGCCCTCGTTTGCCATAGGTTAGGCGCGGCGCATGTGCAGATGCCTTCCCTTTGCTCCGCGCGTGCCCCCCACCCTCGACCGTGCTATAATGTCAACATCAACATAAACACACCGCCCGGCTCTTTGCGCCCTGGAGGAAAAACCATATGCAAATCACCACCACCCACCTGAAACGCTGCGACATCCTGGCCCTCAGCGGCCGCTTCGACAGCAACACCTCGCCCGAACTCGACCGGGCGCTCCAGGCTGTGATGGCGGCGGGCACATATCGCATCGTGCTCGATATGACCGGCGTGGAGTATTTCGGCAGCGCCGCCATCCGCGCGCTGGTAGCAGCCTACAAAGAGTGCCGCAAGCACAATCGCGGCGGCGTGCACCTCTCCGGTGTGCCTGAACGCATCGCCAAGGTGCTCGAGCTGGCCGGCATCATGCCGCTCATCAATTCGTACCCCGATAATGTGCAGGCGGTGGGCGATTTCTAGCTAGTTATCAGTGGTCAGTGGTCAGTTATCAGTAATTAGCCCGATCACTGCTTACTGATAACTGACCACTGATAACTGACCACTACTATCGTATTCGTGTCGTTGGGGATGATCGTATGCAGTTGCAGGAGATTTGCGTATCGAGCGCCACGGCCAACCTGGCCGAGATCGCCGACTTTGTGGCCGAACGCGCCGCGTTGGCCGGGTTGGATGAAGAGCGGGTATTCGCCGTGCAGATGGCGGTGGACGAAGCCTGCACCAACTCGATGCAGCACGCCTACGAAGGCCGCGCCGATGGCGAGGTGCGCATCTGCTGCTATGTGGACGACGGCGATTTCGTGGTGCAGATTTTCGACCACGGCAAGCGGTTCGACCCCGAAGCCGTGCCCGAACCCGACCTGGCCTCGCCCCTGGAAGAGCGCGCCATCGGCGGGCTGGGGGTGTTCTTTATGCGCCGATTGATGGATTGCGTCGAGTTCACCGCCGACGAAGGCGGCAACCTGGTGACGTTGCGCAAGGCGATCAAGTAGTTTTCAGCCGTCAGTGGTCAGTAGGCGCGGTTTCTAACCGCGTGCGCGCGCTTGAGAAAGAGGGCGACCACGTAGGGTCGCCCCTACCGCCGGGCGTCGTATTCGTAGGGGCGGCCCTGCGTGGCCGCCCAGGGCGATCAGGGCAGATCGCCGATGATCCGCTATGAAAT
>CAZYPJ010000511.1:0-2394 GCA_964649365.1 uncultured Anaerolineales bacterium
GGGGCGCCGTGCCGTGCTACAACCCGGACATGGTCGAGAGCTTTAGCTCGCAAGGGCCGGCGCGCGACGACCGCCTCAAGCCCGACCTGATGGGGCCAGACGGCGTATCGAGCGCCACTTATGGCGAGGCAATCCCTTTCATGAGCGGTTTTTTCGGCACCTCCGCCGCCTGCCCGCACGCGGCGGGCGCCGCCGCGCTGGTGTGGGATGTCTATGAGGGCTTTTCCAACGACGAGGTAGCCGCGTTCCTGCGCGCTCGCGCCGCCGACATCGGCGACGCAGGACCGGATAACGTGACGGGTTACGGGCGCCTGAGCTTGGGCAGCGTGACGGAGGCGACGCTCACGCCCACCTTTACGCCCACGCCGACCCCGACGGCCACGCCACCCCCGACGCCCACGGCGCCCCTCCCCCCCGGCCACCCCCCGGCCGTCGGCCACCGCCGCGCTCCCCCCCACCGCGACACCGACGTTCACCCTCACGCGGACGCCGACTTGTACGCCCACGCCCACGCTCACCGTGACGCCCGGCCCTTCGCCCACGCCATCCAAGACCGCCACGCATTACCCCACCGCCACGCCCTGGCCGGCGGGCTGGCAGCAGTTGGCGTTCGATGGCCACGAGGTGCGCGATGTGGTCGTGGATCCGCACGACTCGAACCGGGTGATGATCTGCACGACGGGCGAGGATTTGGGCGTTTATCTCAGCCTAGATGGCGGCGATAGCTGGTCGCCCGTCAACACCGGCCTCGCCGACCGCAACATCTATCAACTGGCCCAAGATCCGGGCGCGGCGTGGGTGGTCTATGCCGCCAGCGAGTACAAATTGTGGCGCACGGTGAACGCCGGCGCAAGCTGGCAGGATGTGACCCCCGCCACCGTGGCCGGCCGGCTGACGGGGTTGGCCGCCGCGCCCAAGCATTCGGGGCGGGTCTATCTGACGGCGGCGTCGCCCTGCGGCAGCGTCTATGTCTCCACCGATGGGGCCAGCTCGTGGACGCGCTACGATGGCGCCGATCTATGCGCCAACCACGCGCTCGATAGCTCGCTCCAGGTCAGCGGGCAGAGCGCCGACAAGCTCTATCTCGCGCGCGGCCACGACCGGGCTGAGCTGTATCGCACCACCGCCGGCGGCGCAAGCTGGACGCGCCTGGCTAACATCGGCGACGGCGTCGGCGTCTATGATCTGGCGCTCGACATCGCCAACGACCAGCGTCTCTACGCCGCCACCGAGAACATGGGGGTCTTTGCCACGCGCGACGGCGGCGGCACTTGGAACATGGTGGGCTATGGCCTGCCCTACAGCGGCATCGGCATCGAGGTCACGGCGTTGGCGCTCGACCCGACGGACGCCGACGCCGTCTATTGCGCGCTCGGCAACGGCGAGGTCTATCGCACGCTGTTGGGGGGCTATTGGTGGGCGCGTTACGGCGAAACGGCCCTGCCCGCCACGGTGTACACCCTGCGCCTGGCGGCCAACCGGCCCGGGCGGCTGTGGGCGGCCACCAGCGACGGCCTGTGGACGATGGATACCTTCCTGGTGCACGCGCCGATGGTGATGAAGAATCGCTACTCGGAAGCGACCCCCCCCGTCACCCCCCCCCGGCCGTTGCCGCCCCGCCGCCCGCCCACCCCCCCCAACCCCCAGACGCCCCCCGGCACGGCGCCCCCCCACCCCCCCCCCCCCAACTGCTACGAGGCGATCAAGAACGGCGGCTTTGAGGCCGCGGGCAATTGGGATATCGCCACCACGCCGCGCAGCGCCCGGTTCACCGGCGACATCGTGCACAGCGGGTCGGTGGCGCTGCTCACCGGCATCAAGACGGGCGAGAGCAACGTGAAGAGCCACTCCTCCGCCGGGCAATTGTTCATGATCCCGGTCAACGCCACGTCGGTCACGCTGCGCTACTATCGCCAGCGCCACACCGAGGAGGCGCCCGCCAGCGCCAAGCTGCCCAAGATCGCCGACGGAACGGCGCTTGACCGTTCGCTGCTGCCCTACGACCAGGATTGGCAAGAGGTGTTGCTGCTCGACAGCTATTACAACGTGTTGGCCTTTGTAGAGCGCGGTCGGGGCAACGACAGCGGCTGGGTGGAGCGCACCTACGATCTGACGTCGTATCGCGGGCGTTGGGTGGTGCTCTATTTCAACACCTACAACGACGGCGCCGGCGGCGTCAGTTGGATGCTCGTGGATGATGTGAGCGTGGGTGTGTGCCGGTAACGGCCAATGCGGCTAGAAACAGCACATCGTAGCCGCGGTTTCCAACCGCGTTATGCCAGCAGCCGGTAGCCGGTAGCCGCGGTTTCCAACCGCGTTATGCCAGCAGCCGGTAGCCGGTAGCCGCGGTTTCCAACCGCGTTATGCCAGCAGCCGGTAGCCGGTAGCCGCGGT
>CAZYPJ010000512.1:0-2389 GCA_964649365.1 uncultured Anaerolineales bacterium
TCGCGCCCAACCCCGCCCCATGCGGGCCGCCTGGAAGGCGGCGCTCCGATGGGCGTAGGGGCGCGACATATCGCGCCCAACCCCGCCCCATGCGGGCCGCCTGGAAGGCGGCGCTCCGATGGGCGCGTTCACGCCCCTTTGGGTTGGCGCGTGGCGATCAGTGCATCGAGCGCGGCCTTCAAGTGGAAAAAGACCACCGCCACGTACTCGTCGCGGATTTCGGCGCGCGCCTCTTCGGCCTCTTGGTCGGCGACTTCGAGCGCGTGGGTCGGCGTCTCGTCTTCGTCGTCGGCCAGGTCGGCGTCTTCCATCACCGTTTCGATCAAATAATTCAGCAGGTTCGGCTCGGGGTAATCTTCCAGCACCTCGTCGGTGTAATCGTAGAGCGCCTCATCGTCGTCGGGGTCGAGGGCCTGCAAGTCCTCCTCGGCGGCCTCGTAGGCGCTCAGCAGTTGTTTTTCCGTCACCCGGCGGATGGGCGGCTGGCTGGAGCGCAACGCCTGCAACAGCGTCATCCCCGCCCACAGCACCAGCTCGCGCTCTTCATCGTTGAACGAGGTCTCTTCGCACAGCAGGTATTCCAGCAACGCTGGCTGCTCGGCGCGCGCCAGGTCAATCAACCCCTGGATCTGCCCCTCGCTGAGGCCGTTCATATAGGCCGCCGCCTGCTCAATCGCTCGCACAGAAACCACTCTTGCCATTACTTCCACTCCTCAATAAACGAATAATAGCTCGATGATAGGGTTCACCACGGAGACACGGAGAGTTCACCACAGAGACACAGAGGGACAGAGATACAGAGATATAGAGGGTATATAATACCGCACTCCCGATTCTTCCGCGCATTCCGTTATTTCCGTGTATTCCGTGTCTTATATTCTCTGTCTCTCTGTTTCTCTGTGTCTCCGTGGTGAATCCCCTCATGGCAAATGATCGGGCGCATAGATGCCCGTCTGGGTGATGATGGCCGACACATAGCGCGCCGGGGTCACGTCGAACGACGGGTTGCGGGCCTGGGCCTGGTCGTGCGAGAGCCGCACGCGCCGATAGACCCCCGCGTCGTCCACGCCCCAGGCATAGAGCACCTCGTCGGCCCCGCGCTCTTCGATGGGGATGTCGTCGCCCGTGGGGCAGGCGCGGTCGTAAGTGCTGAGCGGCGCGGCCACGTAGAACGGCAGGCCGTTCTCGCGGGCGCAGACGGCCTTTTCGTAGGTGCCGATCTTGTTGGCCACGTCGCCGTTGCGGGCGATGCGATCCGCCCCGACGATCACCAGGTCAATCTCGCCGCGCCGCATGAGATAGCCGGCGGCGTTATCGGCGATGACGGCGTGGGGGATGCCCTCGCCCTGCAACTCCCAGGCGGTGAGCCGCGCGCCCTGGCCGCGGGGGCGGGTCTCATCGGCATAGACGAACACCTTTTTGCCTTGCCGCGCCGCCATATAGACGGGGGCCAGGGCGCTGCCCCAATCCACAAAGGCGAGCCAGCCGGCGTTGCAGTGCGTCAGCACGCGGGCGCCGTCGGGGATGAGCGCCGCGCCGTATTGGCCGATGGCTTCCCCGGCGGCGGCGTTCTCGTCGGCCACGGCTTGGGCGGCCTCCACCGCCGCCCGCCGCGCCGCCGCGACGGCCCCCGCGCCCAGCGCCGCGCCGCGCACGAAATCAATGGCGTAGAACAGGTCTTGAGCGGTGGGGCGGGTGTGGCGCAACACGTCCGCGCCCCGCTCCACGGCCTCGGCCCAAGCGGCGCCCTCGGGCGCCGCGAGCACGACTTGCGCCATGCCGTAGGCCCCCGCCGCGCCGATGGCCCCCGCCCCGCGCACCAACATGCTGCGGATGGCCTCGGCGGTGTCGTGGTAGGTGGGCAGCGAGGCGATTTCGAAGCGATGCGGGATGAGGTGCTGGTTGATCATCTTGACCACCCCGCCCTCCATCCAGACGGTGCGATAGGGTACGCCGTTGACGTGCATGGGTTGGCTCCTGAGAATCCTTATGCGCGCCCACCAGGGCGCGGCGACTGATGATCGGCGACGGCGCGCCCACAAGGGGCGCGGCTACCGATGATCGGCGACGGCGCGCCCGCGAGGGCGCGGCGACGACCGTAGGCGCGGTTTCCAAACCGCGAGCCGCCACGACCGTAGGCGCGGGTTCCAAACCGCGAACCGCTACGACCGTAGCATAGCGCCTTGTGCGCGTCGTGATTGCGGCTGGAGTATAAGCGGTTGGGGCGCGCGGGGCAAAATGGGCCGCCGCCCTATCCACCTGGCCAGGCGAGGAATCGGCATAAATGCCTAAAGAGAATTGGTCACTTGGCCGATGGCCCGCCGCCCGCGATGTGTTACAATCATGGCGTAATCGTGAACAGAGTGATGCGACGACCACTCATCACGAG
>CAZYPJ010000513.1:0-2378 GCA_964649365.1 uncultured Anaerolineales bacterium
GAGATTTCTGGCGCGGACTGACGGCTGACTGCTGAAAGCTGAGGGCTTGGCCCTTCACCCGATACACCTCGCGGGCGGTGAGCGAAAGGCAACGCTCCAGGGCGGCGGCGGGCAGGTCGAGCGCCTGGAACTTGGCCAACTCGACGCCGATGTTGGATGGCTGATCCGACCCGAACATCACGCGCCCCGCGCCCAAGCGGCGCACGGCCTCGCGCACGAACCCCACCGGCGCCCAGGTGGTCTCCAGATAAACGTTGGGGCAGCGCAGCGCCACGGCCAGCGCTTCGGGGCCGTTGCCGTTGGCCCCGGCGTGGGCTAGCACGATGGGCAATTGCGGCCTAGCCTCGGCCACCGCCAGCGCCCCGATGGGCGCCACCATGGCGTGGACGGCGCCGGTGTGCAACATCACTGGAACACCTAGCTCGCCCGCCAGGTCGTACACCTTGTGCGCCGCGCGGCTGCCGATCCCCACGCCGTGGCCTTGCGTCTGGATTTTCAGCCCCACAAAGCCCAGCTCGCGCACGCAGCGCACGGCCTCACGCCGATAGACCTCTTCGGGCAGATGGGGGTTGGGGTTGGCGACGCCGGCGATCATCCCTGGGTGGTGAGCGATCAGCGCGGCGATGGCGTCGTGCTGGCGGACGACCTCGTCGAGGAACACGCAGGTGGCCGGCTGCACCAGCGATAGCCCCACGCCCCAGCGCTCCACGCCGCCGAGCAGGTTGGCTTCGGTGAAATCAATATCGTACACCTGGTCATAGCCGAGATGAACATGAACATCTACAATCATGTACACACCTCCTGAGATTTGGACAGGATCAACAAGATTCTTGCCTACGATCCGAATCCTGTAAATCTTGTTAATCTTGTCTGAAAAGTTATCTTTGGACAGGATTTACAAGATTAACAAGATTTTTATCTATGATCTAAATCCTGTTAATTCTGTCTACGCCTCCACGATCAGGCCGTCGTAGGCGAAATGGATATTGGAGGGCAAGCGGGGGCCTTCGATTTCGGCGTCGATATCGTGGGTGAGGTGGGTGAAATAAGCGCGGGTGGGGCGCAGCGCCAGCGTGTAATCCAGGCTCTCGGCCAGCGAGAGGTGGCTGCCGTGAGCGCGGTAGCGCAGGCAGTTGATAATGAGTATATCGAGTCCGCGCAGCAGTTCCAGCGATTCCGACGGAATGACCTTGACATCGGGCAGGTAGGCGATGTCGCGCAAGCCGTCGCTAAGGCGGTAGCCGGTGCAGCCCTTGAGCGCGCCGTGCTCTACGGGGATGGGCGTGACGTGCAGGCCCAGGATGTCGGCGGGGCCGTCGAGCAAGTGGGCGCGCACCACCGGGATGCCCCCGCCCACAAAAGCTGGCGGCGTGAACACATAGTCGAACGCGGCGCGCAGGATGCGCAGCGTCTCCTCTGAGCCATAGATATCCATAGCGTCGTCTTGCAGGCGGCAATAGGAGCGGATGTCGGGCAGGCCATAGATGTGGTCGGCGTGACCGTGGGTATAGAGCACAGCGTCAATGCGGCGCACTTGCCGGTCAAGCATCTGGGCGCGAAAATCCTGCGAGGTATCGAGCAGCAGGCTGCGGCCCGCCGCCTCCACCAGGATCGAGCAGCGTGTGCGCCGGTAGCGCGGATCGGTCAGCGCCTTGCGGCACACGCCGTTGGGACAGTGGACATAGTTGTCAATCATGCAATCAATAGTGGGCACGCCGTGCGACGTGCCCGTGCCGAGGAAGGTGATTTTCATGGGTTAGCGGTCAGCTTTTTGCGGTCAATTGTCAGTCTCGCGAGTGATACGTCTTGATCGTCAGCAGGTGGATCGTCACGCCCAGGGCTACCGCTCCCAGCAACGCCTTGCCCCACCACGGCTGCACCACGAACCCCGCCGCATAGCCGAGCGTCAGCCATAGAAAGAACAAACCCACCAGTTTGTGGCGCAAAGTCACGCCGCGCCCTTCGCGATAGTTGCGGATGTAGGCCCCGCACCAACGGTTATGGAGCAGCCAATGATAGAATCGCTGCGAGCCGCGCGCATAGCAGATGGCCGCCAGCAGCAAAAAGGGGGTAGTGGGCAACACCGGCAGAAACATCCCCACCACGCCCAACCCCACCAAGAGCGTGCCCGCGATCACGCACAGCGTCGCCGTCAGGCGGCTGCCCCGCTTGGTCCCGGCAGGCCTGCCCGGCTTATCCGTCGTCAACCCTCAACCTCCTGCTTGGAGATCGGTCAGCTTTCAGCCTTTGGGTAAAGGCGGCGAGCATTCGTTTTACCCCGATCATGTCGTGCGTCAACCGCTCATGGCCGGCAGGCAGAGCCGCCAGCCGCTAAAGCGGGCAGGCTACGGCGCACCCAGTAGGGTGCGTGTACAAAG
>CAZYPJ010000514.1:0-2376 GCA_964649365.1 uncultured Anaerolineales bacterium
CGACGGCGGCCGGCGGGTGATCGTGGGCGAATCGAGCGCCAGCGGCGTGCTGCCCATCAGGGTCGCGGGCGGCGCCCGCTACGACTACCTGAAAGTGGTGGGCGTGACCGCCGCCAGCGAGCGCGACCTGTTCTACAACAGCCGCCTCCAGACCCTGAACCTGGGCGCGGACAAGTACCTCCTGCTGCTGCACCAGGGCGGCGGCTTTCGCATCGAGCTGGCCGAACGCGCCCCGTTCGGGTGGATCGTGGCCGATACGTTGGCCGACGCCTTTGACTATTCCTGGGTCACGCTGTGGCTGAACCCCATGATCATCGGCGCGCCGTTCATCAGCAAGCTCTCGTTGGCGATATTCGCCCTGATCCTGCTCATCAAGCTGGCGTGGCGCAAGCGGCCGCTCGGCCAATATCGCGGGGCGCTCCTCGCGGGGGCGGCGCTGGCGCTGGTGCGGCTGGCCTATTTCCTGCTGCGCCGCGAGAGCGTGACCGTCTGCGCGACCCATGTGGAATACAGCGCCGCGCAGATCGCGGCAGGCTGCCTGGGCGTGTGGGCCAACGTGGCGGGTGGGTTGATCTTGCTGCGCGACGCGAAAAAGGCCATCGGTCGGCTTCTGGGCCTGATCTTGGCCGTGTTGCCCCAATTCTTGCTGGCGGGGTTCTATATCGTGTACATCACCTTTATGAACACGGCGATCCAGATCACCCCGATGGAAGAGATGTGGTTGTGCAATTATAATACGCTGTGGTTGGCGCTGATCGTGTTGGCGTTCGAGATCGCGTTGATCCTGGCGCTGCATCGGGCGATGCGGGCGGGGAAAGAGGCGCCGGCCCCGGCTCCCCAGTCGGAATAGACGCGGATGCGCAGGCGCGGCGGCGAGCCGCCCACGGAAGGAGGAGTGGTGGCGAATTCAAGCCTATCGGTTGCGGAGCGGGTGTACGGGCTGTCGCTCATCTGGCAGGAGGCGAACTATAATTTCGCGTTCTTTGACCGCATACCCGACCTCGATTGGGATGCGCTCTATCGCGAGTACCTGCCCCAGGTCATCTCTGCCGAGGATCTCGGCGCGTATTACGACCTCTTGGCGCGGTTCATCGCTCGGCTCCAGGACGGGCACACGTTGGTCGCCCTGCCCAAGGCGCTCTATCTCGGCTTGGATCGGCCCAAGCTCAAATTGATGAACATCGCGGGCCGGCCCATCGTCACCAACGCCTCCCGCAGCATCGGGGCCAGCGTCCCGATAGGCTCGGCGCTGGAGGCCATAGACGGCGTTGCGGCCGGGGAATACCTCGCGACGCGCGTCGCGCCGCTGATCTGCGAGACCACGCCCCACCGGCGGGCCGATCACGCCACGGCGCGCCTGTTGCTGGGGCCTCGGGGCGGCCAGGTCAAGTGCGCCTTCCGCACCCCGGCCGGCGACGCGGTGGAGTTGGAGCTAGAGCGCAACCGGCGCGCCGACGCCGACCCCTGGCTGCGCGCGCCCGGCGCGCCTGACCCGTGGGAATTCATGGGTTTCGACGAATGGCTCTATAACGACTCCCCCTTTCCCTCCTTCGAGTTCGCCATCTTGGAAGGGGAGGTGGCCTACGTTGCGCTGCACAGCTTTATGGATCCGACGGTCGCGACCCGTTTTGAGGAACATCTCCCCGCCATCGCGCGCTGCGCGGGGCTGATCCTCGACGTGCGCAAGAATCACGGCGGCTCCGACGGCGTTGGCTATAGCATCGCGGCCCACTTTTTGCGCCAGCCGACGGAGCCGCTGCTGCCTCGCTCGCCGCAGCACATCGCATATTATCGCGCGGGCGGGGTGGCGCTAGCCGATGCCCCGGCGGACGAGCTCGCCGGCCTGGACGAGACGGCCCGCGAAAAGCTGTTGTGCTACCGGCGGCGGTGGTTCCACCAGGCGCATTGGGGCAGCCTCTCGCCGGCCTCCGAGACCCTGGCGCTGCCCACCGTAATTCTCACCTCCTCCGAGACGGGGTCGGCGGCGGAGGATTTCGTCATGGCGTTCGAGGCGGGCCAAAGCGGGGCGACGCGGATCGGGCAGAGCACGGGGGGCAGCTCGGGGCAGCCGCTCATCCAGGGGCTGCCAGGCGGCGGCCAATTCGCCATATGCACCATTCGAATGCCCTGGCCGGAGCAAGTCTGGCGCAAGGGCATCGAGCCGCACATCTGCGTCTCGCCAACCGTCGAGGATGTCATCCGCAACGAGGATAGAACCCTGGCGGCGGCGCGGCGCTATCTGGGCGAGGGGCGGCGGGATGTCTATAGATATGAGCGCGAGATGCCAAACGCCGGATCACGCGCACACGGAAACAGGGTTGGCCCTGCCCATGGCCAACCCAGTCCAAGGGGATGAAACAAACCAGTGAACTAAAC
>CAZYPJ010000515.1:0-2339 GCA_964649365.1 uncultured Anaerolineales bacterium
GCTCGGGGACGGGGACGCACGTCGGCAGATCCCCCTCTACCTTTAGGTCGAGCGCCAGCGTATCGGGGTCGAACGAGGCCGTGATCTTGCTTTGCGCGCCCTGCTTGTCCTGGCCATAGTAGGTCTGCCAGGCGAACAGGTTGAGCACCGCCTTGGGCGCCGGGTACTCGATGCAGAACGAGGTCCAGTCGTCGGCGACGTCGTAGAGGTTGCCCTCGGCGCGGTTGTCGTCGAGCCGCCCGAACAGGATGCGCTTGGGGCAGCCGACGAACAAGTTGTTCAGCACGCGGTGCTGGCGGCACAGCCCCACGCGCCCGCCCATGATGCGCTTGTTCTGGTCGAGGTTGACCCACACGGTGTAGGAATCGGGGACGCGCCCGAACAGGTTGTGGGCGATGACGCTCTGCTCGCCGGTGTCAATGTTGATGGCAAAGCCGGGGCTTTCAAAGATATCCGACCAGGGGCGGTCGAAATCGCCGCGAATATCCCAAAAGATATTCTGGTCAATCAGGTTGCGGTCGAAACACATCTCCAGGTAGAGCGCGCCTTTGATGCTGGCGATGTCGGCAAAGACGTTCTCGGTCATGCGGCAATTGCTGTTGTGTACATCGAGCCACAGCCCCGGCGCGTGGCTGATGTGGCGAAAGATGTTGCGGCGAAAGAGGCCCGAGTTGCAGGTATGGAACTTTAATCCGCCGGCCTCCCACACGCGCTCGATGTTGTGCCAGCCGATGCGCTCGACGAGGTTATCCTCGACCAGCGTGCAGGCGTTGTTGCCCACGGCGGCGATGCCGCAGATGCCGCAATCGGAAACGTGGTTACGGCGGATGATGTGGCCGCCCGAGTTCTCCCGATCCTCGCGCGGCGGCCCGCCGGGCAGGCGGCGCCAGCGGTGCCAGCTCTCGTTGCCCACGTCTATGCCCTGGGAGTTGGCCCAGCGCACAGTGCAATCCTCGATGATCCAGTGGTGCCCCCGGCTGGCGCTGATCAAGCCGCGCTGCGGCACGGGGAACACGTTGGCGCCGTTCTCCACGGTCAAGCCGCTGACGCGGATATAGTTCAGCTTGGGCGCGGACGGGGCGAAACACTGCTCGCGGGCGGTTACTTCCAGCGTCTGCCCGCGCGGATCGGCGTCGCCCGGCAGCCGGAAATAGATCCGCAGGCCGGGGTCGGTCACCCAAAAAGCGCCGTCGTTCTGGCCCAGCTCGCGGCTCCAGAACACCTGCTTGAGCGCCTTGCCCTGGTAGAGCACCAGCCCGCGCCGCAGCATAAAGGTGGCCACCTCGACGGGCGTCCAGTCATCCACAAAGGTGCCATAGTCGGTGGGAAAGTTCATGGCCATAAAGGGGTTATAGCCGATGAACCATTCGGGGGGCAGATCGGCGGCCCAGATGGTGACGCCCTCGGGCGTCGGCCCCCAATTCCACTCTTCGCTGGGGGTGAAATCCGCCTGCAACGCCTCCGAGCCGGTGATGGTCGCCGTCTCGCCGGGGGCGGCTTCGTAGGCGATCATCGCATCGGGGCCAGAGCCGCCGCGCGCGGGCCGCACGCATTCGCGATAGAGGCCGCTGTGGATGACGACCTTTTCGCCCGGTTGCAGCAGCGCGGCGGCGCGCCCGATGGTGGCAAAGGGCCGCTCGGCTGTGCCGGGGCCGTCGTCGCTGGCCTGCGGATGCTTCTGGGCGACGTGGTACACCCGTCGGTACTGGGTCGCATCATCCCAGAAGGGGAAGGGCGTTCCATCGGGCAATAGCACGGGTTTCTCGTTCATGGGACCTCCTCGAAACGGCAATGTTTCCGGAGTCTGATTCAGGCTCCGGCAGTGCACCCTTTGACTCGAACCTATCGCCAGCCAATCACTATCACTAGCTCGTCGTTATCGCCAGGTCGCCGCTATGGATGGACGCTATCGCCGAACCGCTATTATCGCCAGATAGCCGCTTTCGCCCTGTAGCCGCTATCGAGTTTTCGTTGCTTACTTTTTCGCCTTCCTCCATTGGTTGATCTGCTCTTTGCTCGTCACCGAGGCCTGGCGGCGCTCGGCGGCGTTGGCGGCGGCGATCTCGCCCGCGTCGGGCCCGGATGGCCCCGCCGCCATGAACGACGAGACCACCCGCCGGGTGTTAGCGGCGCCGCATTCGGGGCAAGGCGGCGCGACGGCCTCGGCGGAAGAGATCATCCGCTGGAACAGCTCCTCGTAACGATGGCCGCATTGCAGGCATTCGAATTCGTAGATGGGCATCATTCCCTCCCCGTAGCGGCGGCCGACGAAGCCCCCCCCTATTTAAAAACCCAAACCCCCCACAAAGGCCCGGGCGACGGAAAAAACCCCAGACACC
>CAZYPJ010000516.1:0-2327 GCA_964649365.1 uncultured Anaerolineales bacterium
CCCAGACCCCAGACCCCAACGCCAATACGACCAGCGCCAGGATCGGCAGCTTGGTCAGGGCGGCGAGAAGGAAGGCGACGACGAAAAAGGCGCTGTTGGGGCGACGCCACAGCAGGTTGAGGCTGAGCGCAATGCCCAGGGCGGGGAGCAGGCCCCCGGCCAGCGCCAGGGCGTCGGCCACGAGGGGCGGCGTCTGCGCCAGGTACGCCCCCAACCAGGCGGGGCCGTAATAGACGGCCAGCGTGCAGGGGACGCCGGTTAACAGCAAGGTCAGCGCCTGGGGCAGGATGATATTGTAGAGCGTCAGCCCGCGCAAATCGCCGGCGGCGGCGCGGCGGGCGGCGACGTGGGCCAACGGCGTGCTGAGCGTCATGCGCGCCTGGTACGAGAGATACCCCAACATCCCGGCGGGCACGGTCAGCGCCAGCGCCGCCTCGGGCGATAGGCCGCCGCCCAGCGCCAGCGCCGCGCCCACATAGCCCGCCAACGCGATGTCGCTGGGCAGCGCGCCCCCTACAGCGATAAAACCCACGTAGGCCAGATTGATCTCGGCGCCTACGCGCGCGCCGCCCGCCGGGTCGCCCAAGATCAGCCCCACCAGCGCCCCGGCCACCAACGGGCGGTAGAGCGTCCAAAAGCCCAGTCCTGCCAGCCAGGCGCTTTGCGCCAAATAGTAGCACAGGCCGATCAGCGCCGCCGCGCCCCACGAGATGGCGAGCGGTCGCGTCGCGCTCGATTCAGCGGCCCATGATGATTCGGGGAACGCGAACTGCGCGACCAGGAAGAGGCCAAGCGCAAACCCAAGAATGGGCGCGGATGAACGCGGAGAGACGCAGATGAAATCAAAGCAGGAAATCCGCATTGATCCGCGTTGATCCGTGTCCAAAGAGTCTTCTACCCCTTCCACGCCCTGGCCGGCGCGGTGGGGAGGGGTTGGATGCTGATTTTGACGCCATAACCGCGCAGCGTTCGTAGGGCAATCCTTTCCGCCTCGTTGAGGCTAACTTGGGCTGAGACGCGTCGCCGACCGGGAGCCATGCCCACACAACCGAGGTTGAGCGCCTCGTAGGGCACATTGGCCTCATAGAGCGCCAGCGCCTGGAGCGGGCCGCGCACCAACACCAGTGTCCGCTCGGGCAGATGGAGCGGGTCGCCGAGCAGGGCGGCGCGAGCTTGAGCCGCTGGGCCGATCCACAGGGTTAGGTCGCGCGGGGCCAGCGCCTCGATCAGCGCGCAGGCCTGGGCTGAGGCGGCGGCGTCAGAGGCGAGGTCGTCATCCACAATGGCGATGCGGCTGGGGCGCAGCGCCCGCGCCCAGCCCAAGATCACCTGCCCGTGAATCAGCCGGTCATCCACGCGCACCAGCGCAAACATGCAAGAATCTCCTGCCACAAAGACACAAAGAACACGAAGCATACAGATTATGGGGCGCCGAGTATAACTTGCCGCACTTGACTCGTGGCAGCGCCAGACCCAACACCCTAGACCCTACACCCTTTGTGCCTTGGTGGTTCAGCTCTCACCGCGAGATCAGCCCCTGGTCGCGCAGGAAATCGGCGAGGGCGGCGATGTCGTCGGGTGAAAAGCAAGGCGTGTCGGCAGGGCAACCGGCAGGGGCGCGGCGCGAGATGATCGCCAATAGCTCATCGGGCCGGGCGATGCGCTCGTCCTCCTCCAGGCCCAACACCTCGATCTTGGGCGCGGCGGCGCGCTTGAACCCCTCGGCGATGACCAAATCGAGATCCTGCGGCAAGCGCGCAACGATCTCGTCGAGCATCAGCTCGGGACGGCGTTCGATGAACGCAATTTGATCTTGCCCCGAGATCACCACCACGTCGCTGCCTGCCTGGGCAAAGCGGTAGGTGTCGGAGCCGGGCTGGTCGAGCGCGAAATTGCCGCGCGTATGCTTGATGGTGGCGACGCGCAGCCCGCGCCGCTTGAGTTCGACCACCAGCCGCTCGATGACGGTGGTCTTGCCGACGTTGTGCCAGCCTACGACTGAGATGATCGAGGTTGCCATGCGTGAAAGGGTCTCCTTGATGAGATGGCGATGCGATGCGTAGAGGCGGGGCGACCCCGCTTGCGCGGGATGGTTGGGCGCGCACGAAGTTCATACTATAACGCCTCCTGCTATGCGTCAAATCTTGAGTTCAAGGCAAAGGCGCTCTAGGGCCGACCTCACCCCTAACCCCATAGGCGTTAACTCGGGGGATTGCTAGAGTCGCCAGCCGCTAAAGCGGGCAGGCTACGATTACAAAGCCGACCTTCGTCGGCTGGGAATAAACATAATGGCGCATTCTCAGCCCGCGCAGGCGGGGTTTGTAATC
>CAZYPJ010000517.1:0-2326 GCA_964649365.1 uncultured Anaerolineales bacterium
GCCCGAGTGAAATAGGGTTCGCGCCAGGTGTTATCGTCAGGCCCTTGGTCGAGGACCAACAAGATCGAACTGTTCTTGGAGAACGGCCCTTGCACATTGATGCTGGTGTTGCTTTCAGGCGCTGTGATGACATTCGCGTCCGTGTCGGTTACTTGGAAACGATAGGCTATCACGCTCGACGCCGGATAAGGCCCTACAGTGACGCCATACACACCATCGCCGGCGTCGCCGTCGCCGTGGGCGCCGTCATCCGCCATCGCCAAGTTGGTCTGCGCCTGGCCATTCAGCCACCACACCAGCTGCACGTTCGAGATGCCTTTGTTATCGGTGACGCGCGCAGTGATGACGATAGGGTCAACCTCAGTTACCATCTCGGGCGTATGGGCGCTTTCTACAAAATAGGGCGGCGGGTTGATGTCGTCGCGCACGCCCAGGGCAGCGTACCAGATGTCTTGGTTGACGGCTCGCTCACTCTGGAAGACGAGGCCCACCCCACCGGAAGCGAGCACCAATGCATCGGGGTCTTGGTCGGGGCCGGTGAAATAGGTGTAGCGATATTCGTTCGACCATGAGACGCCATTGTTGGTGCTGAGCTTGTAATAGAGGTCATCGCGGCCGTTGCGCGCTGAGTGCCAAAAGAGATAAATCGTGCTAGATGATTGCACAATTGAAGGATGAGAGTCGTCCGCGCTGTTGTAGGTAAGTTGTGTAGCCGTGCTCCAAGTTTGTCCATCGTCGCTAGTAGCGGCGGCCCATATATCTAGGTTGCCGCTGCGCTGCGAATGCCACACCACCCAAATGCTGTCATCGGCCAGTTCGATGATATCGGGGTTGTGATCCCAACTGCTGTTGGTGGTCAATTGTTGATCGTCCGACCAAGTCGCGCCGCCGTCGGTGGTCGTCTTGTACCAGACGTCCCAGTTGCCCGAACGGTACGAGTACCACACCACCCACAGGCGGCCATCGCGGGCCTGCATCGCCGAGGGGGCGTAATCCCACAGTTCGTGGGTAGTCAGTTGCGTGGGCGACGACCAGGAGCTGCCGCCGGTGGAGCTGGTCATATACCAGATGTCGTATTTCTCCGTTCCTACCCGATCCGATGACCAGAATACCCACAGCTTGCCGTCGCTGCCAACCGTGATACATGGATACCAATCGGCGCCGCCATCGGTCGTGAGGGCGACGGGCGCGCTCCATGTCGTGCCCTGGTCAGCGCTGGTAGTGTACCAAATGTCATAGTTGCCCAGCCGGCCCGAATGAAACACGGCGTGTAGCTTGCCGCCGGCGTCGCGCGCAACGGAGGGTGCGGTCTCAGCCCAGTTTTCGCTGGTGACGCACGTCAGGGGCGAAGATGCGCACGCTGGCTGGGCGCACAGGCCCCATCCTGCCAACGCCACAAGCAAGGCTAACACCCATCCCGCACTTCTGATCGAACGAAGCAAGCTATTCATATCCGTTCCCCTGCTAGAATCCATCTCCGGGCCTCTTAGGCCACTCTCGTTTGCGCCCCAGAACCTGGAGGTATTACTGCTAGTTCACCGTCCACGACTTGATCTGCAAGCCCTCGCCCTCGCATTCAGTAACGCGCACATTGACCGTGCTGCTGCCCGAAGCCGCCTGGATGTCATACTCGCCGCAGGTAGAGCCGCCCGCCCCTCCTCCCCCCCCGCCTGTGGCTGGGAGGTCCCCCGTGGCCAGGTTGATCGTCGCGCCCGCGCCGGAGATATCCACACGCTCGCCCAGGAACGCGCCGATGATCGTCCCTCCTGCGCCGGTGAGCGAGATTTTGCCATTGGGGCAAAAGGTAGTGCCGCCTGTATTGCCCGCACCGCTGAGGGACATGGCGTTGGTGGATTCCGACGGCGGGTTCTTGGTCGTGAAAAAGGTCAACCCCGGTATGTACGGTGACAGATTGATGCCAGCCCCGCTCACATCAATCGTGCCGAGAGCCACCACCGTGACGCTGATGCCCTGCAAGCCTGCGCCCGAAAAGCTCACATCCCCATGGCAATAATGCAATCCGGCCGGCACTACCACCCCCGCTCCGCTGACGCTCCATTTGCTGCTGTGCTCATAATACTTGCCCGCAGCTTGCGCCTGAATTGCATATGCGCCCCCCGGCGCGAAATCGGTCACGGTCCAACTGATGGGCCAGGTGGTGTTGACCGAAGTTTGCACGGGGTTGTTGGGCGCGCCAGGGATGAACTGGTTGCCCGCCCCAGAAACTTGGTAACCACTTACATATTCAGCCGTGCCGCTGACGACATGACCAGCGCCAGTGATCTTGAACTTTTCGTTCGAGTGGATATTGCCGTTGACCCGGTGA
>CAZYPJ010000518.1:0-2318 GCA_964649365.1 uncultured Anaerolineales bacterium
GCCCCACCCGCTCCGCCTCGAACGGCTGCGGCAGCGCGGCGATCAGCCCCAGCCAGCGCTCGTAGCGTTCCCATGAGAGCGGCGCGCCGCCCACCACATAGTGGTTGCCGAATTGCTGCTCTCCCACCTGCCACGTCATCAGATATAGGCGCTGCTCGCTGGCGAAGGTGCGCAGGCGATCCACCTGCCAGTTCTCGTTGGCGGGGACGGCAAAGCTGCCCTCCGCCGCTGTCTCGCCCGTCTCGCCATCCCACACGCGGTAGCTCACCTCGGCGGGCGCCAGCGTGTCGTTGGCGAGTATCACTGGCAGATACTTGCCCGGCCCCGGCTCGCCGATCATCAAGCAGACGGGCTGCTGCACGCGCCGGATGTAATGATAGGCCAGCTTTTTGCCCCAGTAGTAATCCACTACTGCATCCGAAAACTGCGGCCAGCCGTCGAGCACGTTCCACCATAAGATGCCGCTGGTGCGCCACTTGCGCAGGCGCGTGGATTCGATAAAGAACTTGCACGCTTCGGCCTGCGTGACCTGGCTGGCGCGGGCAAAGGCATCCAGGTCGTCGGGGATGAACCCGAACAGCTCGCGGATTTGGTTGGCCATGAGTTTAATGCGGTCGCGCTCGCGCACCGGCTGTTGCCAATGATAGACCGAGTGCGCCTGCCAGGCGGCGTTGCCCTGCCACGGCCAGAGTTGCTCCGGCGGCAAAAAGCGGCGCAGCGACGAGACGTTGGGGCAGCCGTGGTAGCCGATCTCGCCGATGAAATGGGCGCTGTGGCGGGTGTAGAACGGCCCGTTGGCATAGCCGCGCGGCCCCCAGAGGCGCGGTTCGGGCGAGCGCTGCCAGACGCCCGCAGCCCCCTCCAGAATGGGCGGCACATAGGGCGAGCTAGGTACGTAATGCCGGTAGGGGTCGGCGCGGTGCAACGCCTGCGGGATCACCTCGCGCGTGAGGCGGTTGAGATGGGGCGGCAGACCCTCGCCGACGTAGCCCATGTCGTTCTCGTTATCGCCGCACCACAGCGCCAATGAGGCGTGGTTGCGCAGCTTTTCGGCTACGGCCAGCGTCTCGCGGCGCGCCTCGGCCAGGAACTCGTCGGTCTGCGGGTAGCGGCAACAGGCGTAGGCCATATCCTGCCAGACCATGATGCCCGCCTCGTCGCACAGGTCGAAAAAGCGATGATCCTCATAGACGTTGCCGCCCCAGCAGCGGAGCATGTTACAGCCCAGGTCGGCGTAGAGCGCCACGGCCTGCTCCACGCGCTCGGCGTCGCGCGAGTGGAAAGCATCCAGCGGCACCCAGTCGGAGCCTTTGACCATGATCGGGGCGTCATTGACATAAACTACAAAGTGGCTGGCCGGGTCGGGCGGCTGATCCAGCCGCGCGCGGCCAGCGGCGGCCTCGGGCGCGCCTGACGCGGCGCCGGCCGTCTCGGTGCGATCCACCACAATTTTGCGGATGCCGATGCGCTCGACGCGCTCGTCCACCACCTGCCCGCAATGGCATAGCTGCGCCGTCACGGTGTAGAGGTTCGGCTCGCCATAGCCGCGCGGCCACCACAAACGCGCGTCGGCCACGGCGATGTCGCACTGGTCGGCGATGAACTCGACGGGGTGCTCGCAGTCGAACGTGTGCGCGCCGCAAACGCCGTGAAAGCGCAGCGCAAAGCCGTCCAGGTCGGCCTGATCGGTGCGGAATTGGACATGTACGCCCAACGTGGCCCCGCCGGGGTGGATTTCGCGCGTCCAGTAATACACTTGCTCCAGCGCCGTGGCTGGGCGCGATTCGATCCACACGGGCCGCCAGGCGCCCGCCGACACGGCGCGCGGCATAATGTCCCAACCCCAGCAGTGGGGCGGTTTGCGGATGAACAACCCCTCATGTCGGTGCTCCCAGCTCATCACCGAGGCGTCATAGTGATAGCGCCGAGCGGCGTTGACCGCCGACGCCAGCCGCACGGCAATTTCGTTGGCGGCGCCGGGGCGCAGCGCGGCGGTCACATCGAAACGTTGCTCGATGAACATATTGGCCGCGCGCCCCACTTCGACGCCGTTCACCCAGACGGTGGCCAGCGTATCGAGCCCGGCAAAGACCAGCTCCCATCGTTCGCCGGCGGCGCTGGCCGGCAGGTCGAACGTGTGCGTGAGCCACCATTCGTAGAACTCGAATGGGCGCAGCAGGCGCATATTCTCGCCGTAAAAGGGGTCGGGCAGGCAGCCGGCGCGCTCCAGGTCTAGCTCGATGTTGCCGGGGACGCGCGCCGCGATCGGTTGCGCGCCGCTCGCGGCCAGTTCGGCGGGGCGGGCGATGGGGGTCGTC
>CAZYPJ010000519.1:0-2304 GCA_964649365.1 uncultured Anaerolineales bacterium
ACCAGGGGATGAACATGCAGTTGCCCAAGTGATTGTGAATCCACTGCCAGTTAGCCGTCACCGTATAGGCGCGCACTTTATGGCTGTTCAGTTCGGTCTGTGGTACCGATTCATAGACTCCCAAACTCTGGAGACCCTCGCCTACCGGGCTGCTTGCTTGGGCGCCATCCCAAAAGTTGTGCATGTGGTCAGCGCCGGTGGGCGAAACGGCATAACCCAAACCCTGGCCGTGGCGAGTGCGGCATTCGTGCATTGGGAATGGCTGCCCTTTGACGTGAATGGCGTACAACTCCGACCCTTTGCCGATCTTTTTCGCCGCGATAATAGGCCCCTCGGCCAAAATGTCGCCTAGACCCTCGCGTTCGCCGATCATGCGCGTCAACTCGACCACTGCCTTGCCGTTGCCCCAACTCAGGTCGAGGCCGCCGGTATCCTCTTTGGTCAGGATACCTTTCTCGTAGCATTCCATCGCAAACGAAACCATCATACCGGTCGAAATCGTATCGAGCGCGTAGGCGTTGCAAATCTCGTTCGCCTTAGAGATAGCGCGCAGATCATCCACCCCACAGTTCGAGCCGAACGCGCCCACAGTCTCATACTCGGGGCCGCCATAAATCGGATCCACCTTATAATCGGCGTCATCTACTTTGACCACGCGCTTGCAACGAATTGGGCAGGCGTAGCAGCCCTCGCGGTCGATCAAGATTGTGTCGCGCATGGCGGTGCCGGTGATTTTATCGGCGCCTTCAAATTGGCCGTCCTGGAAATTGCGCGTGGGCAATGCGCCGATCTCGCTTAGATCTTTGAGGCCGCCGTCGGTGCCAAGATCGTGCATACCCCAAGCCTTGTCTTTCCAGTTGTCGCGCATCCAGTGCCCCAGCTCTTTGAGACCAGCATCATCGGCCACTTCGCCGCTCTGGGTACCGCGAGCAGCCACGGCCTTGAGATTCTTGGACCCCATCACGGCGCCGAGTCCACTGCGCCCAGCGGAATGCTTTAGGTCGTGCATCACACAGGCGGTGCGAACCATTTTCTCGCCGCCCGGGCCGATCATGGCTAGACGGATGCGCTGGTCGCCCAGCTCAGCTCGTACAGCCTCAGAGGTTTCCAGCGTGGTTTTGCCCCAAAGGTGGTCAGCCGGGCGCAATTCAGCCTCGCCATCGTGTACCCACAAATACACCGGGCGGGGCGACTTGCCCTTCAAGATGATTCCATCGTAGCCGGCGTGCTTGAGTTCAGCGCCAAAGAATCCGCCCGCGTCCGCCTCGCCATAGCCGCCCGTCAAAGGCGATTTGCCCCCCACTGAGCTACGTCCAGCTCCTGTTACGGGGATACCCGTGATGGCGCCGCCAGCAAAGATCAGTAGATTTTCTGGGCCTAGAGGATCCGCGCCTTTGGGCACTTCTTTGAGCAGGTAGTACCCGATAAAGCCTTGCCCGCCGATATAGCGGCGATAGAAATCCTCGGTAGGTTCCTCGACTCCGATTTTGCCGCTCGATAAGTCGACACGTAGAATCTTACCAGCATACCCCTTCACCATTGATGCCCTCCCCAATAGTATCTACGCTCGCCGCCCAACCCAGCCGGGCAGATAAGGCCATTCTACAACACAGATTGATGTGCTGTCAAGCTCTTCTTTGCTTCATCATTGTGCTTTATTTATTCGATGATGGCCACTACGGCATTGACTGGCGTTTTGCCTTGTGAGCGCATGATCTTAGTCAGCACGCCATCGCAAGGGGCTTCGACATCGGTCACCGCTTTGTCGGTCTCGACCTGATAGAGCATTTCTCCTTTAGTCACGCGGTCGCCCGGTTTTTTGAGCCAGCCGACGATGATCCCTTCTTTCATACTCGCGGTCAGTTTGGGCAATAGAACTTGCATAGGATCGCTCCGATATTCAGGAATCGCTTCTATGATAACGATAATGGCGATCTGGCGCAAACACGCGTGCGTGGATAATTGCGCTACACCTGGTCATATGTCCGAGAAAAAGATCCGTCACCGAGCTAGAGAGATCTCGACAACAAGGCTAACGCGCTTACGCCTTGTGTGTGATAGGCTTAAAGCGCGGAAAGAATCGCAGGCAAATACGTGATACGCTGACAAGGCTGAGGAGGTGCCAAATGATGACATCGCTAGCGATTGTGGCGTTGGCTTTTTGCTGGGTTTCCCTTGGTCTACGCCAGACCTAAACGTTCTGACGCTCGGGGATAAACAAAAAGGCCGCGCCGCATATATGCGGGTACAGCCTTTTCCTGCTAGAGCCACCCTAGGGAATTGAACCCTAAACCTGGCGCTTAC
>CAZYPJ010000520.1:0-2290 GCA_964649365.1 uncultured Anaerolineales bacterium
AGGTCGGCCAGCCCGCGGTTGGAAACCGCGCCTACGGGCGAACCCCAGCCGACGAAGGTCGGCCAGCCCGCGGTTGGAAACCGCGCCTACGGGCTGGCTATGCCCCTATCGCTTTTGCGCTTCGCATGGTATAATCAGATTATGCGGGGGCAAAGTGTTGGGGCGCGGCGACGCCGCCTGTCCCAAGCTTTGCTCTTCCTTGTTTTGATGTGCTCACCATCAAAGAAGCGCGGGGCTTGCGCGCCAGCACGAGGAACGATAGCGAGGCGGATGATGGATCACAAGAAAGCGAGCGCCGGCAGCGACCACCGGATCTGGGCGCCGCTCTTGGCCGTTGCGGCCCTGGCCGTTACGGTCGCGGGCTATGCCTACTACCGCGCCGAGGCGGAGCGCATCCGCCAGGAAAAATACCACGAGATCGCTGCCGTCGCCGAACTCAAGGCCGGGCAGATCGTCGAATGGCGCCGAGAGCTGGCGTTGGACGCCGAGAAAATGGCGCGCAGCCCGCTGCTGGCCAGGGCGGTGGCGCAATACCTCGCCTCTCCCCAAGAAGCCGAGCGCGGCGACATCCTGCGCGAACGCCTCCGGACCGAACAGATCAAGGATTTGGACGACGCCCTCTTGCTCGACCCGCAGGGGCGCATTTTGCTGGCCGCCAAAGACGACCCCGACCCGCTGGACCCCACCGCGCAGGACGCCGTCTGGGGGGCGCTGGCCGGCGGCGGGGCGCATCTTTCCGACCTTTACCGTTGCCCCCACGGCGTCGTCCACCTGGATGTGGTCGCGCCGATCTTGAGCGCCGCCGGCCAACCGATCGCCCTGGTGGTGTTGCGCAGCGACGCCGAGCATATCCTGTATCCGTTGATCCAATCGTGGCCCACGCCCAGCCGCAGCGCCGAGACGCTGCTGGTGCGCCGCGAGGGCCAGAGCGCCCTCTATCTGAACGATCTGCGCCACCAGGCCGGCGCCGCCCTGTCGTTGCGCCAGCCGTTGGCCGATAGCGACCTGCCCGCGGCGCAGGTCATCCTCGGCAAGCGGGGGCTGTTCCAGGGCGTGGATTATCGCGGCGTGGAGGTGCTGGCCGACCTGCGCGCCATCCCCGATTCGCCCTGGTTCATGGTCGCCAAGGTGGACGCCAGCGAAATCTTGGCCGAGACGAATTATCGCGCCCGCGTGACGGCCCTCTTGGTGGGCATGGGCGTCTTGATGGCCGCCGGCGCGGCGGCCTACGCCTCGCGCCAACGGCAGGCGGGCCTCTACCGCCACCTCTACGAGGCCGAACGCCAAGAGCGCGAGGCGCAGGGGCGCTTTCGCGCCACGCTCTATAGCATCGGCGACGGCGTCATCACCACCGACGGGGCCGGCCGCGTGCAACATACGACCCCCGTGCCCGAGCGGCGCACCAGCCGGGCCGAGGCCGAGGCGCGCGGCCAGCCGCTCGAAGCGGTGTTCCGCATCGTGAACGAAGAGACCCGCGCCCCCGTCGAAAACCCCGCCCAGCGCGTGCTGCGCGAGGGCGCGGTGGTGGGGTTGGCCAACCACACCCTGTTGCTCGCTCGCGATGGCGCCGAGCGCCCCATCGCCGATAGCGGCGCCCCCATCCGCGACGCCGACGGCGAGATCATCGGCGTGGCGCTGGTCTTTCGCGATCAAACCGCCGAGCGCGCCGTGCGCCGCGCCCTGCGCCAGTGGGCCGACGCTTTCGCGCATTGCGGCCATGGCATCACCCTCAGCGACCCGGCCACGAATTGCATCCTGGCGTGCAACCCCGCCTTTGCGCGCCTGCACCGCCGCGCCGTGGGCGAGATCGTCGGCGTCCCCATCGCCAGCTTGTACGCCCCCGAAGAGCGCGAGCGCGTCGAGCAGCGCAACGCCGAGGCCGATCGCACGGGGCGCGCGCAATTCGACGCCTGGATGATCCGCCAGGACGGCTCGACCTTTCCCGCGCAGGTGGATCTGGTCAGCGTGCGCGACGACGACGGCGCGCCGCTCTACCGCGTGGCCACGGTGGAAGACATCACCGAGCGCCGGCGCGCCGAAAAGGAAATGCGCGAGAGCCAGGCGCGGTTCTCCACGGTCTTTCACGCCAGCCCGGTGGCCATCGCCATCACGCGGCTCGCAGACTATCGCTTCGTGGACGTCAGCGACGCCTGGCAAAAGATGACGGGCTACCCCCGCGAAGAGGACCTCCGGCGCACCCCGCTCGAAATCAACCTCTGGGAGGACCCCGCCCCCAGCGCCCGCCTCGTCCAGAACCAGCGCGAACAGGGCCCCGACGCACACTATGACT
>CAZYPJ010000521.1:0-2268 GCA_964649365.1 uncultured Anaerolineales bacterium
AAACCTATATTGAGGGAAGGCTACAGGATCATCCCGAGAAATTACACTGACTCGGACGATAGGTTGCTCAGTGAGAATCGAATACTATATGAATATCTGGCGCAGTAATTGGCGCATTGTAAAGAACTGTGAAACGGACAGATCGGAAAGATAATCCATTGTTGAAAGCAAATCGGTGGCTCCTGGTCTTGGCGATAGCCATGTTTCTTCTGATATCGTGGCGACCCGCATTGGCGGCAAGCCCTAGCGAGGTCGAGCCGGGCGAGGAGATTCTAGAGGCCCAGATTGGCGACATCATTGAAGAGAGTGAAACCGAGGCTGCCGGTCAGCGCCAGATCTATCAGCAGATGGAAGCGATCATCGTCAGCGGCCCGCGCAAAGGGGAGATTGTCACCGTCGAGAACGGCGCAATGCTCGAAATCAACGCGCGCCGCTATCGGCCCGGCGACCGAGTTTTTATCCGGCTGATCGAAAAAGGCGATTCTTCCACCTATGTCGTTGATATTCCATCCCGCTGGCCAGCGCTGCTGGGAGTCTTGGCTGTTTTTGCCTTGACAGTAGTGATCATCACACGCTGGCGTAGTGTGACTTCGCTGGGAGGATTGGCATTCTCCTTTTTGGTGGTGTTCGTTTACATCTTGCCGCGTCTGGCCGCGGGGGCCGAACCCTTGCATACCATTCTCATCGGCAGTGTCGTGATCGTGCCTGTGAGCTTCTATCTGGCGCACGGCGCCTCGCTCAAAACGACCATTGCGATGGTGGGCACAGTCATTGCCCTCATCTTGACCATCGTATTGGCTCAGAGCTTTGTGCGGCTGGCCGGGCTGACGGGTTACGCCTCCGAAGAGGCGTTATTTCTGCAAGCCCAAGCGCCCGGCGCGATCAACATTCAGAGCTTGCTCGTCGCCGGCATCATCGTCAGCGTCTTGGGCGTGCTCGACGACGTGACCGTCTCGCAGGCGGCTATCGTGCAGCAGTTGCACCAAGCCAATCCCCAGTTATCGTTCAGCGATCTTTACCGCCGCGCTATGCAAGTCGGACAGGATCACATCGCCTCGATGGTCAATACGTTGGCGCTGGTATATGCTGGGGCAGCGTTGCCCTTGTTGCTGCTATTGCGCACCAGCCCTTTACCATTGACCTACTTGCTAAGTCAGGAAATCATTGCTGAAGAGATCGTTCGTATGATGGTCTCTAGCATCGGCCTAATGACCGCCGTGCCGATTACAACGCTGCTCGCTGCGTTTGTGGTAGCTCGAATCCTCAAGCTCCTTTCGCATGAGGAAGAAGAGGATACCGACGCCTAGTCTCATATACTCAAAACGTGGAGGAATCAGCATGACTGCACTACCCGAAGTTGTCAGCAAAGCGTGGGACACTCGCAAAGGACCGATTGTGCTCGCCACAGTGGATGCACAGGGCGCGCCTAACATCATCTATGCCAACTGCGTCAAAAAGTACGACGACGCCAAGATCGTCGTCGCCGACAACTATTTCGTCAAAACGCGCGCCAACATCCTGGCGGGCAGCAAAGGATCGCTTTTGTTCATCACGGAAGAAGGCAAGGCTTACCAAGTCAAGGGGCATTTCGAGTATTTGACCAGCGGCCCGATCTACGATGACATGAAAACTTGGCTCGATCCCAAACATCCGGGGCATGCTGCTGCGGTGCTGTGCATCGAGCAGGTGTTCAGCGGCTCGACTCAATTGGCTTAATACCCTAGTTTCGTTTGACGCGAGATGTTAGATTCGCGCCCTAATTGCATAGAAAGGATCGAGAACATGGCGAAACAATTAACAGGAATCATCCCGCCGCTGACAACGCCGTTTACGGCCCAGGGCGAGGTGTACGAAGAAGGTCTGCGCCGCCTGGTCGAATTTCAGGCAGAAAGGGGCACACACGGCCTCTTTATTTGCGGCACGTATGGCTCTGGCCCGCTCATGACCATCGCGCAGCGCCAGCAAGTGCACGAGATCGTGATGAACCAGAACAAAGATCGCATGACGATTGTGGCCCACGTGGGCGCCGCCTCGACCGATGAAGCCGTCACACTCGCCAAACACGCCGCCAGCATCGGCATCCCTTATGTGTCGTCCATCTCGCCCTTTTACTATCGCCACGACGAGCGCACGATAGTCGAATACTTTCGCGCCCTAGTCAAAGCGGTAAGTATTCCCGTGTACGTGTACAATAACCCGCAAGCCGCCGCCATTACGGTGACCGGGAGCATGTTACGCCGCCTGTATGACGTAGGCGTCAAGGGCATC
>CAZYPJ010000522.1:0-2262 GCA_964649365.1 uncultured Anaerolineales bacterium
GTCGGCCTATTCGCGGCCAGCAGCCAGGGCCTCGTCGGCCTTTTTCACGGCTGCATCCAACGCTTCTTGCGGCGTCATGACGCCTTCAAACGCGGCTGTCATAGCCTCCTCGATGAACGTGCGGATCTCTTGCTCGCCGCGAACGCTTGGTTCGGGATAACCATAAGGCACGATCGTCTCGAACTGCTCTTTGGCGACGGGGTTCTTGTCGAAATAGTCCTTCAGCTGCGCCGCCGCCGACTTGCGGACGGGCATGTAGCCGGACTGGCTACCCCACTTGGCGGTTTGGGCGGTATCGGTAAAGAACTTCACAAACAACCAAGCTGCCTTTTGCTTCACATCGGTGGTCTTGAAGATCGTAAAGCTACCGCCATAGAGCACTGTCTTGGGGTTGTTAGGATCGGATTGAGGCATATTAGTCTGGCCCCATTCCTTCACCAGATTACCCGCATCAGCGATGGCTTTTTGATAGTAGTAAGTGCCCGAGGTAGAAGCCATCACAAACGCCACATTGCCTTTTCCGAACTCGGCCTGGTCGGCATACTGGCCTTCGGGCTTGTAGGCTGCGCCAGCTTCGATCAAACGCACCATCATGGCCAGCGATTCGACGCCCTCGGGGCCGTTAAAGATGGCTTTGGTCTGGTCGGCGTTCAATTGCTCAGCGCCGCGACTGTAGAGCCAGGCGTCAAAGGTCGAGGCGCTTTCGGCGTAGGCATAGCCCTTCTTGCCCGTCTTTTTGGTGATGGCCAGGCATTGCTCTTCGAATTCTTTCCAGGTCTTGGGAGGGGCGCTGAAACCTGCGGCCTTGATCAGGTCGAGGTTATAGTACATGCCAGCCGCGCTCTTGGTAAATGGGAAGGCATAATACTTGTTTCCATACTGAGGGAACCGGCACTCGGCCAGATAACCCGGGAAGATATCATCCAGGCTTTCCTTGGTAAAGCCGAGCTTGGGATCGTTCATATAATCATCCATAGCGACCACCGCGTCGGCCTTCAGATAGTCGGCGATCATCGAAGGATAGGAGACGGCGCAATCGGGCGGCGTGCCCGCAGCTACAGCGGCCGCCAACTTCTTGTACAGGTCGGTATAACTACCCTGGAAAGTGGATTCGACCGTGATCTCGGGATACTGCTTCTGGAAATCAGCAATGATCTCGGCCAACAATTTGCCGCGGAAATCATCGGGAGCCTGTGGGTGCCAGAAGGTGATGGTAACTTTTTCGCCCAGGATATTGGACGTGTCGGCGGCAGGCTTTTCCTCGGCCTTGGTTTCTTCAGCCGCGACGCCCCAACAAGTGGACACTTTGCCGGCCATGACGTCACCCTGAAGCGCCGGGAGCTCTTCCTTCACTGTTTGCGGAACCTGACTATCGAACGCACCAAAGGGAGCCAAACCCACGCCGTTGTTTTTGAGCGTGCCCACATACGTGCCGCCCTTGAACGTGCCATCTTGGACCTGCTTGATGGCGTCGTACACGGCTACATCCATGTTCTTCAGCACCGAGGATAGGGTGATGTCTTTATATTCAGCGGCGCTGATAGTCCAGTCGGTGTCCACGCCAATGAGCATACCCTTGCGTTCTTTCAGAGCGGCGGCGGCGCCCAAACCCACGGGGCCGGCCACGGGCATGACGATGTCGGCGCCTTCGTCCATCAAGCTTTCGGCGGCGCGGCGGCCGTCGTCGGTGGATTCAAAGTTGCCCACATAGAAATCAGTGCCCAGCACTTCGACTTTGGTGCCATGCACTTTGTTGTAGTAGGCCGCGCCGTTGGCGTAGCCAGCCATAAAGATCGTGACCGTTGGGATTTCCATGCCGCCAAAGGTACCGATCTTGCCCGTCTTGGTCATGCCGGCGGCAAGATAGCCCGCCAGGAAGGCAGCCTGATCGGTGGCAAAGGTCAGGCCCAGCACATTAGGGATAGCTGGATCGTAAGCATAGTCCACGATCGCGAATTTAGCGTTGGGGTTCTCTTTGGCAAATTTGGCGGTGTCATCGCCCAGCAAAAAGCCGACGGTGACGATAAGATCAGACTTTTGCTGCAAGAATTCTGTGATGTTTTTGGCGTAATCCGTTTGCTGCTGTGACTCGAGATACTTGCCCTCGATGCCCAGCTCCTTAATAGCCTTTTCGACGCCCTTCCACGCGGTAGCGTTGAACGACTTGTCGTCAATGCCACCCGTGTCGGTCACTTGGCCCACCAAGAACGCCTTTTTCTCGGGCGCGGCGGTGGGAGGCACAGCAGTCGGTTTAGGGGCTTC
>CAZYPJ010000523.1:0-2262 GCA_964649365.1 uncultured Anaerolineales bacterium
CGCAGCCCCCAGATCACGCCGCTGACGTAATCGCCGAAAATGTACATCCCGGCCAGGTCGGGGTAATCGTCGCCGCGATAGACATAGCCGCCCGTGACGCATTGGCCCGCGCTGTGGCTGTATTCCCAGATGGGGAGCGTTAGGCCGGTGGAATCGCAGGGGTCGGGGTTGTAGCAGTGCGCGCCCTCCATGATGCGCCAGCCGTAATTCTGGCCGCCTGCGCTGCTGGCGGGCTGATAGGCCATCTCATCCCACAAGCCCTGGCCCACGTCGCCGATGTAGAGGTCGCCGGTTTGCCGGTCGAAGGAGAAGCGCCAGGGGTTGCGCAAGCCCAACGCCCAAATCTCAGGCCGATACCCGATGGTAGCGGTGTAGGGGTTGGTGGGCGGGACGAGGTAGGCCGAGGCAGTCCCCACCGCGCCCTCCACGTCGAGCCGCAACAGCTTGCCCAATAGCTCCGCCGGGTTCTGAGCGCGATTCTGCGGGTCGCCGCCCGAGCCGCCGTCGCCCATGCCCACGTAGAGGTAGCCGTCGCGGGGCGAAAAGGCGATCTGCCCGCCGTTGTGGTTGGCGTAGGGCTGCGCGATGACCAGCAGGATTTCCTCGCTGGCGGGGTCGGCGCGGTTGGGGTCGCCGGCGATCAGCCGAAAGCGCGAGATCGTGGTGGCGCCGTTGAGAGCGGTGTAATTGACATAGAAATAGCCCTTGTCGGCGTAGCCCGGCGGAAAGGCCAGCCCCAACAGGCCGCGCTCGCCGCCCGAGCGGACGCGGTCGGTGATGTCGAGAAAGGCGTCGGGCAGCGGCGCGCCTTTGCCCGCCAAAAGGATGCGCCCGGCCTGCTCGACGATGAACAGCCGCCCCGACCCATCGCCGGCGTGGGCGATGGCCACGGGCAGGCTCAATCCGCTGATGTACGATTCGAGCGTGACCGGGGGCGGCGGGGCTGAAACGGCGGGCGAGGTTAGCGCGAGGCCGAGAACGAGGCAGGCGATCAAAGCGCAGCAGCGGGCGCGTCGGTGGTACATGGCGCTCCTTTCGAGCGAACCGGGTCGTGGATCGTTGGGAGCAATGTACCACAAGGGCGGGACAAAGGCAACCGATTGTGTTTGACAGGCCGGCGCCCTCATGCTATGGTGCTGGGGCGGCCCCCGCTGGCGGGGCCGCGTTCAATTAGGCCAGGAGGAGACGATGCGGGCGGTGGTGCAGCGCGTGACGCGCGGATCGGTGCGGGTGGGCGACGAGCTCGTCGGGCAGATCGAGCAGGGGCTGGTGATCCTGTTAGGGATCAAGACCGGCGACGCGGAGGAGGACGCCGCGTGGCTGGCCAATAAGACGGCCAACCTGCGTATTTTCGAGGATGACGAGGGCAAGTTCAACCGCTCGCTGTTGGACGTGGGGGGCGCGGCGCTGGTGGTGTCGCAGTTCACGCTCTATGGCGATGCGCGGCGCGGGCGGCGGCCCAGCTTTACCGACGCGGCCCCGCCCGAGCAGGCCGAGCCGCTGGTGGCGCGCGACGCCGAGCTGTTGCGGCGCGAGGGCGTGGGGCGCGTGGAGACGGGGCGCTTTCGCGCCATGATGCTGGTGGAAATCCTCAACGACGGCCCGGAGACGATTATCCTCGATACGCAGGTGTCGCGGCGGGGGATGATCAAGGGGGCGACGTAACGGCGTCTGGAGACTCTACAGGGTCGCCCTCGCGCGGCGCTTGGGGCGTCAGGCCCAAACCTGGATTTCGGGGTGTTGCCGCGCCAGGGCGATCAACGGCCCTTTGACGCCCATCACCACGGCCAGGTAGCTGCCCCGGATGGAGAGCAGCGCGTCGCCGGGGCGCACGTCGAACGCCTCCATCGTATGGAGCGGCAGGGCTAATACACCGTCCCTGCCCAGCCGCGCCCAGCAGCAACACCCACCCTTGAAGCGGACGGCGCGCCCCTCCTCCAGGGTGTAGGCGGCTAGATCGGGGATTTGGCGCAGCATCTCGGCATAGATGGCGGAGGATTCCAGCAGCGCCCGGCGCGTCACGCGGAACCCGCCCGTGGCGACGCTGCTCGACATCAGGATGACGTTCTCGCCCGGCGTGAAGCCGTATTCGCGGATCACCTCGTCGGGTAGGCGCACGCTCCCGTCGGGCCGGATGCCCGACCACCCGAACACGTATTTGCCCCCCTTTTCGAGTTGCGGCATGAGAGATGCTCCTTATTGTTATAGGCCAGGGCGACCACGTAGGGCCAGGGCGACCACGTAGGGCCAGGGCGACCACGT
>CAZYPJ010000524.1:0-2256 GCA_964649365.1 uncultured Anaerolineales bacterium
CTTGACGATGTCCTCAAAAACCGTCGTCCCCCGCAAGAGTTGCCCCCCCAGTTCGCGAGGGGAGGCGGTGTCGGGGGTGCGGCGGGGCGGGGCCGAGCAAGGGCGAGGTGATCGTCTATGTGGCGGCGCCGCTTTCCGGGTGGCAGGCCGACGGCGGCCAGACGGTGTTGGGCGGGGCGCGCCTTGCCGCCGAGCAGATCAACCGCAAGGGCGGGCTGCTGGGCTACAAAGTCAAGATCGTGCCGATGGACGACGAGGCCGATACCGATGTGGCCGTGACGGTGGCCAACGAGATCGCTCAGTCGCTCACGCGCAGCGACATTCGCGTGTTGGGCGTCATCGGCCACTATAACAGCGGCCAGGCGGCGGCGGCGCTGGAAATCTACAAGGACTTGCCGCTGGTCATCATCACCCCCACCGCCTCCGACCCGGCGCTGACCCAGGCGGGCTACACCAATTTCTTCCGCGTCAACGCCACCGACGCCGCCCAAGGGCCGTTCGACGCCGAGTTCCTGGTGAACGACCTGAACGCCCAGCGTATCGTGTTCGTCTATGCCGAAAACGATTACGGCCAGGGCTTGAAAGTCGAGATGACTGCCGCGCTGGAGAGATTAGGTCGCGCGCCGGTGGAGGTCATCGGCGTGCCCGAGGCGGCAGATAGCTACGCCTCGTTCATCCCGCGTATCCAGGCGGCCAACCCTGACGTGGTGTTCCTGGCGGGCTATGAGACCGAGGGGTACGTGTTGCTGCCCGAACTGCGCGAGGCCGGCGTCGAGGCCACCTTCATGGCCTCCGACGGCTGCTTTCTCACTGATTTCATAGACGGCTCGGGCCAATGGGCCGAGGGCGCCTACGTCAGCGGCATCACGCCCGACCCCCATGTGGTGGCCGACGACGCCTGGTGGAAGGATTATCAAAAGGTCGAATCGCGCAACCCGGGCACCTATTCGGTGGCGGGTTATAGCGCCATGGATATCCTCGCCCAGGGCGTGCGGCAGGCCAAGTCGCTCGACCCGGCGGCGGTAGCCCAAGCCCTGCGCAGCGCCGAGCTATCCACCCTGGTGGGCGCCTTCCGCTACAACGCCCAAGGCGATATGACCGAGCAGCGCGTCTATGTCTTTCAGGTGCGCGAGGGCGAGTTTGTGCAGGTGAAACCGGCCAAGTAAAATCCATGAAATTGACGATAATTTAACGCTAACCCCATTGACTGACGTGGCTTCCTTCGCTAAGCTGTAGATAAACGCAGTTCAGCGAAGGAAGTTTGTATGCAAGCTACAAAAACGCGCCGCGCCGGTCGCTCCACACGCGCTATGGCCGCCGAACGTCACCGCTCCGCCGTGCGGACCGCCCTGCTGGCCTCGGCGGTCTGCATGGTCATCGCGCTCTTGATCTTTCGCCTCCCCCTTGCCAAAGCGGGATGGTGGGGCGTCGCGGGCGCGCTGGTATTGTTGTTCATCGCCAAGACGACTGCCAAGCGATTGGAAAAGCGCGCCACGCTCATCATGCGCTCCGAGCAGCGGGCCATTCGCGGGGCGGTGGCCGAAGAGCGCATCGAAGACCTGCTCGACGAACTAGGCGACGGCTACTATGTGTTGCATGACCTGGCCAACCCCAACGGCAACATTGACCATGTGGTCATCGGGCGCGAGGCGGGGTTGTTCCTGATCGAGACCAAATCGCACCGGGGTCGGGTCGAAACCCGCGACGGCGCGTTGCTGGTAAACGGCCATCCCCCCGAAAAGGATTTCATCGCGCAGACGTTGCGCAATACCTATTGGCTGCGCGAGCGCGTCCAGCAATTGACGGGCGCGACGCCCTGGGTGACGCCGATCATCGTCTTTACCAACGCCTTTGTCACGGCGGGGCCGCCGATCAAGGGCGTGCGTATAATCAACAAGAAATACCTGCTCGCCGCCATCCGCTCGGAGACGCGCCCCGGCCCGTGGTGCGCGGCGCTGTGGGAAAAGCGGCGGGAATTGGACGCAGCCTAAACTCGCTGTCCGTGGCCGGAATCGCCAGCCAAGTTCTACTATATGGCTCAGTGCGACCAGAAGCTCGCGGGCTGAAGCCTTGCGCAACTACTAAGCCCGCCTTCGCGGGCTAACTTGCCCACGCGGGTTGATTGTTTCCCATCTATTATGGCCAATCCCAGCCGCCGAAGGGTGGCTCTCCTATATGGGCAAACTATGCTATTTTGCTCTTGTCTATAGCCGACGAAGGTCAGCGAGCCGCCGGAGGGCGGCTTTGTAATAGTAG
>CAZYPJ010000525.1:0-2242 GCA_964649365.1 uncultured Anaerolineales bacterium
TATCCTAAATGAGAACACTGCGTCAGTTGGCATACGTCATTCCTCCTTCCGAGTCATCAACTCTGCCCACCTTGCTGCTAATCCGCTCAACCGTATTGTTTCTTTGGACAAGATCGCCTGTCGCAATGTCTGCAAACGTTCGACAACCAGTTTATCGTCGCTCGTGCGCGCCATCCGCGTTAGCGCATAAGCCTGCATCCACACCCATCGGCCCAAGTAGAGCCGTGCTTGGGGTTCGCGCTTTAGCTTGCCGGCGCGCCACATTTTCCGCGCTTCTTGCAGCCCGGTGCGATAGAGCGCGTGGAGGTTCTGCACCAACTGCAACAACGACCGCGACAGGCGCTCGTCGCGTTCGGTACCGGGCTTGCTGAGATTGCTGGCATCCTCACCGATCAGCCAAAGCAAATTGTTCTTTTGCTCGCGCACCAATTTCCAATCTTCCCACCCCACCACCATCCCCAAGAAGCAGAAGGCGTTCTTCCTATCGCCGTTGGGGCGTGTATAGTCTTTGGCGGCATGCTCGGCGGCGGCGCTGCGTTCGGCGGCGCGATAGAGCGGAAAGTGGGCGCCCTCCAAAGTTAGCCCGCCGGAAATGCTGAGCGCGGGGTGCTGGCCGGTGTAGGTTTTGAAATCGCGCTGGATAGCGTCAGCCAGGTCGGGCAGGCGATGCCAAGCCCCTACTATGAACAGATCGTCGCCGCCGGCGTAAATGATGTACACATCGTTTCCACCAATCTTGTGCGCCAGCGTGTTCAGATAGCCGCCGATAAACAGATCGCACGCCTCGCTCAAGGCGCTGAGTACGGGGAGTGTGAGCTTGGGTACGCCATCGGAGAAGGGATGCGCCTGGCCGTCGAGTTCCATGCGCTAAACGCCGACGCGCTCGATGGCCCCAGATTGGCTGGCGGCGTGGGCTAGAAGAGTAAAGCTGCGGACGTCTCCCTTTTTGGGCGGGTTTTCATCATCCGGCTCCTGGGCTTTCAAGTAGTCGAGGTCGCTCTGGCTTTGGATGCGCGGTGTGACGTTGGCAAGCACGCGAAAGCCGATTGCATCGTTGGTCAGGAAGCCAGGATCGTTGATCGCCAAGATAGCCGCCTGGGGGCATTTCTCTCTCTCGGCGCAGAACTGGTACTCATAGCCGGTCATCTTGGCCAACAGGGCGCGCCAGCCATCCTCCGGGGCGAATCGCTCTTTGAGTCGGTCGGGGCGCAGCGATATGGCCATGTAAAGCTCGTCCGAAGCGATCTCGCGGGCCAACTGGCCAAAGCTATCGCACAGATAGCAGATGCGGGCCTCCTGGTCGGCAGCCTCGCGCAATTCGCCCGTGCGCTCCAACGGCTTACTGGTCATCAAGTCCACTTCGGTATGGCACACCGCACACGAGAGGGCGCTGCCACGGCCTTGCGGCTCGAAAGTCGTGGCCCAATCAGTTTCTAGCCCCGCCAGTGGCTGGCGCTTGATCACCTCAAACTGCTTACCTAACTGTTCGCGCTCGGTGAGGAACCTCTCGGGATCAAACAGCGCTGCGCGCTCTATTTGCCTACTGGTCATCACGAGATAGAGGTCGGCTTGAGTAGCCTTCATCAATAGGGCGTTGACGCGGCGGCGCACATCATCCACTACCTGTGTGGTCATGTTGCCATCGGGCGCGAGCAGCATAAAGTTGCCGCCCGCCTGATAGACCACGTTGGCCCAACACAGATTCAGGTCGGCCACGAGCCGGCGGACTACGGCGTCGCCGATGAGCTGCAAAAAGAACGAGCGCCCGCGCAGGCCCTTGGCCGCGCCTTTGGAGGTGATGGTGTAGATGAAGCCCTGGATGCCCGAAAGGTCGCCGCCCACCAGAGTGTAGCGCTCGGCGGGGCGTTCGCCCCAGGCTGAGGCAGCCATCAGCCCCGCCAGCGCCTTGAACTCTTGGTAGAGCGAGACGCCCTTTTCCCCATAGGTGCAGGGAACCGCCCAGGCGTATTTATGAAGCAGGTGACCAAAGGCCTCAAAGCGGGCCTTGCCCGTAGGGAGTTGTTCATATTCTGCCGCCAAGTCACGCCAAAGCTCAGAAGGCGACTCGGGTTGGTTATTGAGGAGATCAGCGGGGTTCAGTCGGCGCGTCGGAACGGGGCCAGGATGATATGGCGACCCTTCATAGTTCGGCGGCAGTTCGATGAGGGAAAAGATGGGGAGTAGGCCGTCGCCCGTGGCGTCAAGCTTCCAATCGTTGCGGAGTGGACAGCCATAGTTGCTC
>CAZYPJ010000526.1:0-2234 GCA_964649365.1 uncultured Anaerolineales bacterium
TAGCCGTAATCATCGCGCTCGACCAGATACGTCCGCAGGTACACACCCTTGCGATAGACGCGGACATACCAGTGGCCGACCTCGTCGCGTATCATGCGCGCGGGGATGGAATCTACATGCAGCGCCAGTCCGCCGGTGCGGCCATAGCCGTACAGCCCCAACGCAAAGCTCACGCCGTGCGCCTCGTCGAGCAGCGCCCGCGTTACGAGGGCGTTGTCAATCAGTTCGATGCGATAATCCGCTTGCGTCGCTAATGTCATGCTAACGCTCCGTATCTGTTGCGCCAGTAAACGTTACACGCCGCCACCCCCGACGCGGCGCTGATTACCACGTTCGATGCGCCTACCGGCGCTTGCACGCGGTTGATCCAACTATCGCTCGTGCGATAGCCAAAGATGCTGGACGTTACCCCGCCTACCGTGTGCGTGATAATCGCCGGGGGCTTGCAATCAATCACAATGTCCTCGCCCGCGCCGTTTGTCCAGTCCAGTTCCACGAAATAGGCCCCCGACGCGACGCTGATCTTGGGGTTAACCACCACGCCAGAAATAGCGACGCGCAGCCAGGTTGGGATGTTGCCGCCATTCATCACGGCAATGTTGACAGGGTTGGCGTTGTTGAAGTTGGCCGTCGCAGACTGCTCCGGCCCGTACCACCACGGATTAGCGGCTACGTAGGATTGACTAACGTGCACACTGCTCAGCCCCCTATCGCTCCACACCGGCCCCTCAGGAACGCAGTCCAGGTAGAAGATCCCCCCGTTGCGGGTGATGCGCGTTAGCACCTGCTGGACGCCTGGCGCGTGCGTTTGCTCCCACGCTGCAATCTCAGCGTCTAGCGCCGAGGGCGAGCAGGCCGTCATGGTCATCTCGATAACGTAGCTGCGCTGCTTGGAGACCGTCTTGCGGTACAGATTGATGTAGGGGTCGCCGATCTGGTCAATCAGGTTTTGCCGGTCAGGGTAGCCGAAGCCGCTCTCGCTTGTCAGCATCCTGGTCGGCGTGCCCCCGTTCCCCTCGTACAGCAAAGTCGTACCCAGCCGAATGATCTCTCGCGCTAACTGTACCACGTTACACCCCCGCCATTGCCAGGTTGACCGCCAACCGATTGCCGATGATGACCCTATCTGCCATGTCGCCGCGTGCGCCGCCGATGAACGTTACCTCGATGCCAGTGCCCGCGAATGACTCGCGCACCGCGCCGACGATGCGCTCGCTGAGCATCGCTGCCCCGGCCTCGAATCCGCTGCGCATGGCCGTGGTCAACACCGACGCCATCGAGGCCGATTCGTTCGCTCCCGGCGTGGCCGCCGCTGCTTCCGGCGGTTGCACCGCAAAGGTTGCCGCCAGCCCCGCCGCTTTCGAGAGCGCCCCTATGTTGACGGTGAACGCGCCCAGGTCGAGTTTGCCGCCCTTGGCGAACTCCACCGCCCCCTTGTACGCCTCGGCCAGGCTGCCGAACACGTCCTTCATCGTCACGCCGATCCCCTTCACCGCCTCCAGCGCCAGCCCCCAAACGGATTGTATCCCTTGCAGCCAGGGCACGGCTTTGGAGGTGGCCGTCGCCAGCGCCCCCAACACGCGGTCGATCAGCCCGCCCACGTTCTTGCCGATGGCGTTTTCCGGCTTGGCGAGGTCGGCGAAAACCTGCCCCAGCCCGAGTATGTCCATCACCGTGGTCAACAGCCCCACCGTTTCGGCGGCTTCTTTCAGCAGGTCAATGCCCCACTCCTGGCGGATTTGCGCCAGCGCGGGCTTCATCAGCACCGCCGCCGCCGCAACGGTGGCCAAAAAGCCGCCGAATAGCGCCGCGAAATTGGGCGGCGCGGGGATCAGTTTGCTCAGGTCGATGCCCAGAATCGCAAAGATTTCCACCACCGGCTTGGCGGCCTCGGCGGCGAGTTTGACCAGGTCCAGTGCGTCGCCTTTGATGGTCGAAAGCCACGAAACGATCAACCCGCCCGCGAGCATCATCTGCGTCAACAGCAATTTGAGGTCGTCTTGCCATGTGACCGATGTGCTCGGCTTGATCTTGTCGTCGAGGTTAATGAGCACACCCCAGAGCTGCGCCACCGTCACCGCTGTTTCGGCGGCGTTGGCGATCATGTTGCGCACCGATTGCTCGAACCCGCCCAGCCAGCCGACAATCAATCCGCCCAGGAAGGTCAACTGATCCATCAACAGCACGAACGCTGTGCGCCATTCGGGGTCGGCGTTGACTTTGATGTCGGCCAG
>CAZYPJ010000527.1:0-2221 GCA_964649365.1 uncultured Anaerolineales bacterium
GCCGGTTGACAAAGCGCCCCCCTTGTGCTATGGTGAGCGCCTAATCTTGGCGCAACGAGATAGGCAACTCGAAATGCGTTCATCTATCGGCGCAACAGTGTTCACGCTCATCGCAGCGGCGGGGCTATGTTGGGGGGCCTGGGGCCTGCTGCAACCGGTCGCGCCCCTGGCTATGCCGGGGCCGCCCCCCACCGCGACGAACGCGCCGACGATGGCCGACGCTCTGCCGCAAGCCTGGGCGCATCCCTTTCGGACGGCTACTAGCACGCCCACCATCACGTTGACGCCCACGGCGACCTCTACCCCCAGCGCCACGCCCACGCCGGCGCCGCCCACCGATACGCCCTCGATCACCCCGACCGCCACTGAGACGGCCACCGCTTCGCCGACGCCCTCGGTCACGCCCATCCACCCCCCGGCGAGCGCCGACCCGACGCGCCTGGAAATCCCGGCCATCGGCCTCGATACCAAGGTCACGCCGGTGGGCATCACCGAGCAATACGATAACGGCGTGCTCAAGAGGGTGTGGCAGGTAGCCGATTACGCCGCTGGGTTTCACCAGGGCATGGCGCGCCCCGGCCATGTGGGGAACACGGTCATCGCCGGGCACAACAACATCCGGGGCGAGGTGTTCAAGGACTTGCACAAGCTCAAGCCTGGCGACGATGTCTATGTCTGGGTGGGCGACGAGGTTTATCGTTACCAGGTGAGCGCCATGTATCGCGTGGCGGTCAAGGGCGCGCCCACTTCGGTGCAGCAGGATAACCTGAAATGGATCATGCCCACCGACGATGAGCGCCTGACGTTGCTCACCTGCTGGCCCCCGTGGAGCAACACGCACCGCACCATCGTGGTGGCGTTTCCTGTACCATTGGAGTAAAGACGAGGGATTTGGATGACAAACGCGCCGTCTGCGACGATCAAATCGCAGACGGCGCGTTCGTCATCCAAACTCTCGCCCCTATGGTTGGGGGCTATTTCTCCGCGTACACGGCCTGGCGCAGGCCCTTGCAGTAGCCGATGGCGAACAGACGCCCGATGTTCGAGTAGGAGGGATGATCGTTGCTGTCGCCCTCCATGGTGGGCACGTGGTCGGGGCGCAGCACGCCCTCAAAGCCGATGTCGCGGTAGGCGCGCATCGCTTCGAGCATATCGGTCTGGCCGTCGTCGTGGAAAGTCTCGACGAACTTTTTGACGTTGCCGCGAATGTCGCGGAAATGCACGAAAAAGATCTTGTTCTGCTTGCCGAACCGGCGGATGGCGCCGGGCACGTCGTCGGTCATCAAGGCAAAGTTGCCCTGGCAGAAAGCGATGCCGTTCATCGGGCTAGGGTACATATCGAGCAGGCGCTGATAGTTATCGAGGCTGCTCATGATGCGCGCCAACCCGCGTAAGGGCGAAAGCGGCGGATCGTCGGGATGCATGGCGAGCTGAACATTGTATTCCTCGGCCACGGGCACCACGGCCTTCAAGAAGTAATCCAACGCCTTCCACATTTGCTCCTCGCCGATCTCGCCGTATTCGGTGAGCGGCGCGCCCTTGAACAGCTCGTAATCGAACCCCGTGGCCAGCGCCCCGCCGCGCGCGGGGATGGTGGTGGAGGTGCGCGTCCAGTTGAACCCGGGCATCCACTCATAGCACCACACCGGCACGCCCAGCTTGCCCAGGTTTTTGATCAGCTCGATGGCGTGCTCGATCTCTTCGTCGCGGCCCGGCAGGCCCATCTTGGCCTTGTGCAGCGGCGGGCGGCTTTCCAGCACCTCAAACTTGAAACCCCAATCCTCATAGGCCGATTTAATCTGCACCAACGGCATATAGGCCCAGGGTAGTTCGTCTTTGGGGACGTTGAGCCCGCGGCTGAAATCCATGCCGCCCACGACGTAATCCACGCCGCACTGCTTGACCATCTTCCACAGCGGGGTGATCCGCGGCGGCAAAACTTCGGCGATCTTGATCATCGTTCGATCCTTTCTGCGAGGCTAGGATACGGCATAGCATAGCCGCAACAAGAGGCGGCGTCAAATTGCAAGAGCAATTGGGCGGCAGAGGCGCGATATTGGATCCCCAATCAATACCTCGGTACGCCCGGAGCGCCAGCCGCTAAAACGCTTGGTGTGAAATGGCGTTTGGCGGGGCGCTGCAATTTCGCTAAATACCTCGGTACGCCCAGAGCGCCAGCCGCTGAAGCGGCAGGCTACTATTACCAAGCCCGCCTTCGCGG
>CAZYPJ010000528.1:0-2199 GCA_964649365.1 uncultured Anaerolineales bacterium
GGAGCGGGTTCTTGGTGCTTGGCGACGGGCCGAATCTGGTAGCGCAGCTATTCAGGGGGCTGGACATAAGGAAGGTGGATTATGGTGAGAATACGGGTTGATCGGGTGCGGTTTGGGGCGGCTTTCGAGCGGGGCGATTGCTGGGTGTGGCTCAGTGGCGACGAATTGCAGGCCGGGCCGCTGGCAGAACTCGAAGCGCAGCGGGAACTATGTCGGCTAGAGCATGTACGCTTCATTGACTTGGGCGTGTTGGCGCCCGATCCTGGCCGCGGCGCAAACCCGGGCGCGGCGCTCAGAGACATGCTGCGCCTGGCCAGTGAACGGGTAGCGGCGCTATCGGCGCCGGTGGAGCTCAACATCATCGAAGTGGACTTCTAAAGGGGGCAAGATGAACGCATTATCTGAACTTCTGGCAATCTGCAAAGACTTGGCGGCGGGGGTGATCCACCTGGCCGATCTGCCCGGCGTGCTGCGAGAGCTGGCCGGGGCTATTGAGCGGGGCGGGCCGGAATGGGGATGCTGGCCAGCGCCCTGGCCAAAGGTGGATTCATCCCAGCCGACGGCGCCGCGTAAGGCGACGAAAACCCCGCGCGGTACACTGGCGGTGATGCTGGCCAGGCAGCGCGGCTATGTCACGTCAAGCGAGTTGGCGACGGAATCGGGCGTCTCTCGCGAGGCGGCGCGGGTCACGCTTGCGACGCTGGCCAGAGACGGCCAGCTCGAGCCGGTGAGCGACAGGCGCGGGCGCAAATACGTTGCGCCGTGAGGGAATGGGCAGCCTGTCCCTATAGCGCCGCGTCGGGGGCCAGGTTGCCCCGGCAGTGGGACAAGGGCGGGACAAGAATGTTGTCGCCATGCGATGGCGGTTGGGGTCTAGTCCCTAGGGGGCCGTCTAGGGACTGGCGAGATCAGCAGAGTTGTGTCATGATTAGAGCATCTATTCTGTGGAGCGCACGGCGCGCCCCGACGCAAGACAAAGAAGGGAGAACGATGGATCCAAATGTGAACAGCGCACAGCACAACGAGATCTCAGGCGAGCGATTCGCCGCCTGGAGCCAGCGGGTGGATGCGGTCTTGATTGAGCGCACGGGCTACGGCCTGAGCGAACTCCCACGCCTGGACTTACTAAGGCCTTTCGCTTCAGGCGAGACGCCCGAGGCGGCGGCCCAAGCCCTAGAAAAGGCGTTGCGAGCGTTCGGCATAATCGAGGCTTTCAATCGGGGCGCGTGATCGGCTGAACTCGGGACGGAAGGCGGGACGCGGGACACAACCGCGTCCCGCGTCTGCGAGCGTGCGGCGATCGGGGAAATACACGTGCGTCGGGTTCCGTTCTGCATTCCACCCTGCCTATCGCCGGCGCCGAATGGGGAGCGAGCAAGCGCGTTTCGTCCCACTTCTCTTATCCCGCACTGTCATGCTACAATCGGACATAATGACGCGCCGCGATGATTTGAACATCCGGCGCGGGGCCAGCACGGTACGGGCGGCTGACGAAAGTATACTAGCACAGAGGCCGCCTCGCGTCAAACGAAGGCGGTTTTTTGCTTATGGAGATCGGGACCATCAACCTCGATGATCTGAATGGGCCAGAGGACGACGATAGCGAGCAGCAGGTTATTCCACCAAGTGTGATAAGTAAGCTATTTGAGGATGTAAACAACTCGCTTTGCGCGTTGGCAGAGGTCATTGTTGCCGATGCAAGGCGTGCGATGGAAGATTCCTTTTTGGGCAACGTATTGCGCGTAGTTTATAAGAATCGTGGGACGCCCGAGTCAGACGCAGATCTGTATTGCTACGATTCATCCGATGCGGATGCGGCGCTAGACCGACTAGTAGATAAGTGGTTCACGGAACGCGCCGTGCTTGGTAAGGATGTAGATGCTCGGAGCTGGTCCAAAGAGGCGCGCCCTGCCCTGAAAGAGGCAATCAGCGAAGAGATAGCGCACAATTCTCGTGTGCGGTGGCTTGGCCATCGTCTTAGGGTGCGCGTGCTTGAGGCCATGATGCTACACCGGCGGAAACGAGATGTCACGAGGGGCCGGGATTCTGGTCACTGGGCTTTGCCACGGGAAGAGCGCGAGAAGTTGATTGACGGGTTTCTATCGAAAAAGGCGAGTGGGTTGATGGACAATGAACGGGCGTGGATCGAAGCGAACATAACTAATGAGCATGACGTTCCCTACAACACTTTTCGCAAGT
>CAZYPJ010000529.1:0-2181 GCA_964649365.1 uncultured Anaerolineales bacterium
GGCTCGCTCTAGGCATGCCGCGTCACTTGGCGAAACGCCGCGCCCCTCCGGGCGCAAGGTTTTCATGGCGCGATCTAGGCCGACGCGGTTGGCGACCGACGCGGTTAGAAACCGCGCCTACTGGCTCGCTCTAGGCATGCCGCGTCACTTGGCGAAACGCCGCGCCCCTCCGGGCGCCCTGTTCTGAGTCGAAAGGTGAACCATGAACGGTTATTGGGGTCGAATCTTACGCGTGGATTTGACAAGCGGCAACTTGTGCGACGAGGCGCTGCGCGACGATGACGCCCGCGATTTCGTCGGGGGCAGCGGCCTGGCGGCGCGCTACCTGTACGACCTGGTGGATGGGCATACCGACCCTTTGGGGGCCGAAAACCCCCTGATCGTGATGACCGGCCCCCTGGTTGGCTCTGCCATGCCCTCGGCGGGGCGCTACAGCGTGTGCGCGCTCTCGCCGCTCACCGGCATCTGGGGCGAGGCCAACTCGGGCGGCTTCTTCGGCCCCGAGCTGCGCTTTGCCGGCTATGACGGCGTGATCGTCACCGGCCAAGCGGCGGAGCCGGTATGGCTGGCCATCGTCGAGGGCCGGGCCGAGTTGCGCCCGGCGCAGAGCTTGTGGGGGCTGGATTCGTACACGACGCAAGAGCGCGTGCGCGCGGCGCTGGCCGACCCGAAAGCGCGCGTGGCCTGCATCGGCCCGGCGGGCGAGAACCGCTGCAAGATGGCCGCCGTGATGAACGATCATGGCCGCGCGGCGGCCCGCGCCGGCTTGGGGGCCGTGATGGGGGCCAAAAAACTCAAGGCCGTCGCCGCGCGCGGCTCGCTGCGCCCGCCCGCGGCCGACCCCGCCGCGTTGCGCGCCGTCGCGCACGAGGCGGCCGCCAACGTCAAAGAAGATATGGCCGCCGCCTCGCTGGGGTTGGCCGGCACGGCGGGCTATGTGGACCTGGCGCTGATGTACGGCGACATGCCCGCCCGCTATTACCAGGATGGCGATTGGGAGCAAGGCAGCAACCTCTCGGGCGTGCTGATGGCGGAGCAGTATCAGAACCGCCGGATGGCGTGCTACCATTGCCCCATCGCCTGCGGGCGCGAGACGCGCGCCCCCCGTTACGGCCTGGCGCGGGTAGATGGCCCCGAGTATGAGACGCTGGGGGCGCTCGGCTCGCTGGCGCTGGTGGATGACCTGGAGGCGGTGATCTATGCCGGGCACCTGTGCAACGTCTATGGCCTCGATACGATCAGCGTCGGCGCGACGTTGGCGCTGGGCTGCGAATTGTTCGAGCGCGGCGCCCTGAACGCAGCGCTGACCGAAGGCCTGGAGCTGCGCTATGGCGACGCCGACGCGCTCCACCGGGCGATTGCCATGATCGCCCATCGCCAGGGCTTTGGCGCTGTGCTCGCCGAGGGCAGCGCCGCGTTGGCCGAACGTTGCCAGGCGCCCGAACTGGCCGTGACGGTGAACCGGCTCGAAGTTCCCCTGCACGACCCTCGGGCGTTTGCCGGCATGGCGGCGACCTACGCCCTATCGCCGCGCGGCGCTTGCCACATGGAAGGCGATATGTACGGCGTGGATAGCGGCCAGGGCGCGCCGATAGAGCTGGGCGTCGTCCCTGGCGACCGCTTGGAGGCGTCCGAGGACAAGGGACGCACGGCGGCGCGGCAGCAAGCCTGGCGCAACCTGTACAACGCGCTCATCCTGTGCCAATTTCAGAACCCGGGCGTTGATCGGGTGCTGCGGGCCGTCAACGCCGCGACGGGCTGGGGTTGGGGCGAGCCTGACCTGGCCGCCGCGGGCAAGCGCATCGTGACGCTCAAACGGCTGCTCAACCTGCGGCGCGGCCTCACCCGCGCCAGCGAGCGCCTGCCCGACCTGCTCTGCCGCCCGTTGGCCAGCGGCGGCGCGGCGGGCCAATCGCCTGACCTGGATACGCTTCTAGCGGGCGCCTACGCCGAATACGGCTGGGATCTCGAGACGGGCCGCCCCCAACCCGAGACGCTCGCCGCTCTGCGTCTGAGCGACCTGGCCTGAGTTCACACTTGCAAGTGGGGTGCATGGCGCGCCTGCCAGCATCGGCGGACAAACAAAAACACGCCCGAAGGATAACCCTTCGGGCGCGCTTGCCTCTGAGCGGGTGGTGGGATTCGAACCCATGACATTCTGCTTGGGAAGCAGACGCTCTG
>CAZYPJ010000530.1:0-2175 GCA_964649365.1 uncultured Anaerolineales bacterium
ATGTGCACCACCGTGCCGCCAGCAAAATCCAGCGCGCCCATCTTGCGCAAAAAGCCGCCCTCGCCCCACACCCAGTGCGCCACCGGGTCGTAGATGACGGTAGCCCATACCAGGCTGAATATCAAGAAGGTCTTGAAGCGCACCCGCTCGACGAACGCTCCGGTGATGAGCGCTGGGGTGATAATGGCGAACATCATCTGAAAAGCGGCAAAGGCCAGGTGCGGCGCTGTAGGCGCATAGGAGCTTGGCTCGGCCCCCACGCCGGCCAACCCCAAGAAGTTCAGCCCACCGATGATCCCGCCAACATCCTGGCCGAACACCAAGCTGTAACCGTAGAGTACCCACTGTACACTGATCAGTCCGATAAGGATAAAGCTCAAGTTCAACGTCGAAAGCACGTTCTTTTTGCGGACCATCCCGCCATAGAAAAACCCCAACGCCGGGGTCATCATCAGCACCAGCGCCGACGAGATCAACAACCAGGCCGTATCTCCCGAGTCAATCGCGCCCCTGTACCCTCCCCCTTTTCCCGTGCGATTTGGGCTGCCTCGCCAGCAGCCCCTTACAGATTGCTGGCATAGATGTAGGTTACACCAAACACAGGAACTTGTCTCCATTCAATTTGGAGGATATGGTTTTGCCGCAATTTGTGCAATATGAACAACGGAAAGGGCGGGGGGATATCTGAAAGGTTGCGCAAAAAAAGACCACGCAAGCCTTCGCTTGCGCGGTCTTCCAGCGCCCCCAAGGCGACTCGAACGCCTGCACCTGGCTCCGGAGGCCAGTGCTCTATCCACTGAGCTATGGGGGCATGAACAAGCCGAGTATAACACGAATGACAGGGACAGGCAAATCAAAACGCTGTCGTCAGTCGCGACCATCCGGGCCGTGATAATGCCGCTTGCGGACAGAGAGCATCCCGCCATTGAGATTGCCCGCCGCCGCTACTCCGGCCAGCACGAGCATCATCGGGTTGAGTGAGATCACGCCCATAAAAAGGAGCGGCGCCACTGCGCCCAGGCTAGAGATGAAAGCGTGCTTGACCGGATAATCATCCGAGATTTTACCCGTGACCCAACCCGTCAGGACGCAAGCAACAAAGATGACCAGCACCATCAAAACCGGACCATAGGTTTGATAGAAAGCGGCAGTTCCCTCGTTCATAGCCAGGTAAGCGCCGCCCAGCCCAAAGATGACGAACACGATAAAGTTCGACCCCAAGCCTCCCAATAGCACCCACCAGTTGACGCCGCGAAAGTTGAACAAGTCGCGAAAGAAATCGCCGAACATAGGTTGTCAGCACCTCCGCACGATATTGGGCGCATTATAGCATGTCGCGTCTGCCAATAGCAAAAGAAAAGAGGCGTCAATCTGACGACTGACGCCTCATGGTGCGCCCGGAGCGGATCGAACGCTCAACAGACGGCTTCGTAGGCCGGCCCTCTATCCAATTGAGGTACGGGCGCACACTCTAATATGCTACGTATTGTAGCACATCGCCGCCGAGATGACAAATTCTCGGCCATTGTGGCCCTCGTACAGCCACCAGCGGGGAGGCAGGGATTCGAACCCTGGGTAGAGCTTAAAGGCCCTACAACCACTTAGCAGGCGGCCCCGATCGACCACTCCGGCACCTCCCCAAACGTTCGCGAATGGGTTGTTAAGCGGAGGGAGAGGGATTCGAACCCCCGGATCTTGCGATCAACGGTTTTCAAGACCGCCGCCATCAACCACTCGGCCATCCCTCCTGGTTGTGGGAGGCTACTCTCCACCCAGCGGCGTCAGTATAGCAGAGAGAGGCGGGTTTGTCAATCTAGCGCCTATTGCACCCATTTCGGCGGCAGGGGCGTCGCTCGGTATTGCTCGACGTAATCCATCGCTTCTTGCGCCGAGTGCGCCACCTGGTACGACGCGCGATGCTCGGGCCGCGCGAAACGTTCGGAGTATAGGCGCTCCAGATGGGCAAGCAGGCCATCGTAAAAGCCCGCGACGTTGAGCAACACCACCGCGCCATCTATCTCGCCTAGTTGCTTGCGAGTGAGCGCCTGAAAGAACTCTTCGAGCGTACCAAACCCACCGGGTAGGGCGATGAACGCCTGAGCTAGACGCTCCATCTCGGCTTTGCGTTCGGCCATCGTGGCGGTGAGGATCAGATCATCGGCCTGGAGATAGGCG
>CAZYPJ010000531.1:0-2171 GCA_964649365.1 uncultured Anaerolineales bacterium
CCGGCGGCGATGTAGCGTTCGCGCAGGAAGCGCGACGGCGCGACGAACCGGCGCACCTGGCGCATTTGGCGCCGCAGATAGCTCTGCCGCGCCCAGAAGAGCGGCGCCATGAGCGGGGCCGCGAACCGCAGCGCCGGTTGCGCCAGGCGTTCGGCGGCGCACAGGCCGCACTCGACCCGCGCATGGGTGCGCCAGCAGAGCGCGCCATCGGGCCGAATGCACTGGGCGTTGGGGCAGATGGCCCAATAGTCATGTAGCGTCATGACCACGGGGATTGCCTGCGCCGCCGCCATCCCAATGACGCCCGCCGAGACATCTTTCAAGTGCTGGATATGTATCAGATCGGGGCGAAAGCGGTCGAGCGCGGCGGCGAAATCGGCCTCGATGCGCGGGTTGGCATAGCTCCAGCGGAACAACTCCCACGGGCGAGGCGATACACCCTGCGGCCACGCCGCCGCGCGATGTACCGCGACGCCGTCGTAGGTCTCGTCCGTCGCCGGCGTAGCCGAGCCATCGAGGGCCGCTTCGTGGGTATAGACCATCACGTCATGGCGCGCGCCCAGCTCTTTGGCCAGGTGATGGGTATATTGTTCCGTCCCCGAACGATGCCGAGGCGGGTACTGGTGAACAATGAACAGAATCCTCATCATAGCCTCATTGATTGGACAGGATTTACAGGATTAACAAGATTTTCATTGCCTTGATAGACGAATACACTTAAAAGAACAGACGACAGCATGATCATCCTGTTGACCTTGGATCCTGTCGAAATTTCACGGCTTGGGTTTCCAACGCTTCAGGGACGCCATCAGGCGGATAAAGCGACCGCGTTCGTAGGCGGTTACCTGACCTTGCAGGGCCGCGACTTTCTCGCGCAGGGCTGCTGTCTCACGCTCCAGGCTCTCGGCGCGTTGGCGGGTTTGCTCTAGCTCGCGCTGAGCGGCGTCGAGCGCAATGCGCTCGGTGGGCGCGCTGCCGGGCAATCGGTCGGCGGCGAAGGTGGGCTGTTGCACAAAACACACCAGCGGCGCAGCGACTCGCTCCCAGGTGCATTCGGCGGCGACTTGGGCGAATCGCTCGCGGCGGGCGGCGCGGGCGTCCGGCTCGGCCAGCAACGCCAGCAGCGCCTCGGCGGTCGCCGCCACATCCTGCGGCGGCACGACCAGCCCCAGGCCGCGCTCGCGCGCCAGGTCAGCCAGCACATCGCCCTCAGCGACCACCATCGGCAACCCCGCCCAAATGTAATCGAGCAGCCGCGTGCGGTAGGCGTAGCGCGTCTCGACGCCGGGGAAATGCAGCGACACGCCGATGTCGGCTTCCAGCAAATAGTTGGCCCGCTCCTCGTAGGGGATCCAATCACCCCAAAAGACATAGCTGCCCGTCAGCCCCAGCGCGTCGCTCAGTTCGACGGCGCGGCGGCGCATGGGCATATCGGGCACGCGCTCGGCGTAGGGATGGCGCGCACCGGGGAAATAGAGCCGCGCGCGCGGCTCGCGGGCGATGACGCGCGGCATGGCGTGGAGCAGCGTCAGCGGGTCGAGCCAATCCCACACGCCGCCGCCCCACACGATCAAGCGGTCGTCGGGCGCGATGCCCCCCGCCGCGCCCTTGAGCGTCGTGCGCCGATGGACGGGCGGCTCGGCGGGCAGGCCGTAGGGAACCACGTCAATCAAGCGGCGCAATGAATTATCTTGAGCATAAGTATGTGGGTTGAGCCGCCCCGCCGCCGCCAAAAGCCCCAAATACAGATCGTGCTGGCGCTCGCTGGCGCAGATGAAAAAATCGCCCAGCGTCATAAAACGCGTCAGCATGGCGTTGTTGGCGCGATGGATAGCGTCCTGCTCTTCGATGGGGCGCGCAGCGTAGAGAGCCAGTCCTTCGGTGGGCGCAGGGATGTAGAGATCCACGATCCAGGGGACGGTAAGAGTTCCCAATTGCGGATAGTCATAGAGCATAAAGCCGCTGGAAAGCACCGCGTCGGCCTCGGCGAGCAACGGCGTCAACTCGTCGGGCTGGCGCAGGGTGAGCGGCGCGGTGCGGAACGCCGCGTTCGCCGCCTCGCCCGAAAGGGGCGCGGCCAGCGTCCCCGCGCAATACAGCGACAATACCCGCGCCACCTCCCAATAGCGCGCCCCTGGCCCGGCCATACGCGGGCCGACCAAGTCGTTGCT
>CAZYPJ010000532.1:0-2171 GCA_964649365.1 uncultured Anaerolineales bacterium
GTATCATCGGACTCGGTAATAATCACATAATCGCCGCGGGCCTCCAGCATAGCTCGCTTGCATGCATGACCATACCCCTGCGCCGATTCAGCCACCACACGCGCCCCTGCGTCGCTGGCCAAGCGAGCAGTAGCGTCCTTAGAGTTGTTGTCTACCACAACGACTTCATCTACCTCGGGCAGGGAGATAAAGCCACGGACGACGCCATATATGGCCGCCTCTTCATTGTAGGCCGGCATAACCACACTTACCGATTTGCCACGAAACATGCTCACCTCCCCACTGACAGGGTCTTGGCCTGCTCATACGCTTGGGCCCACGAAGGGGGCAGGTTGCGGGGTATTTCGATGGCGCCAAAGACACTCGGCTCCTGAGAGCCTACCGTCCTGGCCCATTCAGCCATGCGACGCAATCCTTCTTCGAGCGGTACTTGGCGGGTAACGCCAAAATACGACTTGGCTTTGCTGTGATCTGCAAAAGCGTGCTTCACTTCGTTCCGAGCTGGCAGGTGTTGCACCCCTACCCGAAGCCCCATAACGCGCTGTACCATCTCAGCAAGCTCCAGCACGGTATAGGGATGATCAGCCCCAATCTTGAACGTTTCGCCATATGCTTCGGGGACATCAATGGAGGATGCAATGACAGGAGCCACTTCATCCACGTGGGTGAACGCCCGTGTTTGCAGGCCGTCGCCGAAAACGCTGCATGGCGCACCCTGCATCGCTTGGTTCATAAAAATGCCGATCACGTTGCGATAGCGGTCGCCGAGATTCTGGCGTTCTCCATAGACATTGTGGGGCCGAAAGACCACATAGTTGAGGTCAAACATGCGTCTGGCCGCAGCCAGGTCTTGCTCGATGGCTAACTTGGCAATACCGTAAGGATCCTCGGGCTGCGGCGACATGGACTCCTTCATTGGCGCTTGCCCCGCGCCATACACCGCGATCGAAGAGGTGAACACGAAACATCTGACGTTGTGATTCACAGAGGCATTGATCAAGTTCACACTGCCGATGAGGTTATTGGTGTAGTTAAAGCGCCTGATGAAATGGCTCAACCCCTCCGCCGCATACGCGGCCAGATGAAATACATAATCAAAGCGATTCCGCTGAAAGAGATCCTCAACCAGGTCAGCATCGGTCACGCTTCCGCAGACAAAACGCGCCCGACGCGATACGTTCTCGCGTTTTCCGCCCGACAGGTCATCCAAGACAACCACCTCGTGCCCCCTAGAGAGCAAGGCATCCGTCACGTGGCTACCGATAAAGCCAGCGCCGCCAGTCACGAGCGATACGTTTTTGGACATAGTTCATGACCTCATTTGACATTCAAGGCTCTAGCAATTAGAAAGCCCTCAACACCATGCTAAGCAATGACTCAGTCACTGACAGAAACGAACGGCGATTTGATCCTCTTTGAGCGTCGCCACCCTTCGTATATCCCCCACAGGTAGCTTCCCCATGCCCACGGCCAGCGCCATGGGCGCAACACTATAGCTTTTCGAAGTGGGCCATTACGCAGACTATTCCATAACAACCGAAAAAACCTCATTTCACTATTTTTTCTGTGCCTAAGCCAGTAAATCCACCATCCCAGGGACGACCATGATTCTGGGGTCCCCTTTTGGCCTACCCGACAACCACCGCTCTGCGCTTTCAGATGAACAATCCAGCACCCTTTTTCATAGGAGATACCATAACCTTGAGCAGCGAGGCGCGCACCAAAATCTGTGTCCTCTTGGTGCGCCGGACCAGTGAAATTCTCATCAAACCCACCAACAGCGATGGCGCTATCACGATATACACTAAAACAACATCCATAGATATGACGCATTGGAAAGGGTGTGCGGCTCATTGATGCTAGCTTATCCCCCAGTTTCCCCCAACGGATGGCTGTGGATGCAACGAGGTCTTGCACTCTGTCAAAATCGCTCGGAAGAAGCACAGGGCCAGTAATTGCATGAGCATTCATAGTTCTATAACACAAACGATGCCTATCAAAGAAGTTAACATCAATCCAAACATCGTCATCTAGAAATAGAACTATACCATGAACTGCATGAGCGAGTGCGATGTTGCGCGCAGCGGGCAAATTCGGGGGCAGATGACGGATGACCCTCAACCTTCGATCACATGCTTGGTGACCGAGGCCGATGTTCTGATCAAGCAATG
>CAZYPJ010000533.1:0-2159 GCA_964649365.1 uncultured Anaerolineales bacterium
AGTTCCACTATCCCGCCCCGTGTTGACTAGAGACTCGCGGGCTAAAGCCTCGCGCAACTATTACAAAGCCGACCTCTGTCGGCTCACCTGCCTTCGCGGGCTGATTCGCCCATGTGAGTTGGCTATTCTTTATTACCTTCAGTCCCAGCCGACGAAGGTCGGCTTTGTAACCGTTGCGCGAGGCTTCAGCCCGCGAGGCGACAGCTATCCTCCTCAGTACGGTATCCCCCCGCTCTCCTGCGCGAAGGCGGCCAGCGATTTCAGCATCATCGCTACCGCCGTCGCGCCCGGGTCTTGGACGCCCTCGGTGCGGTCAGCGAACCAACTGGCGCGGCCCATCTTGCTCTTCATCCCTTTGGTGATCTCGGCCCCTTGCTGGGCGGCGGCGGCGGCGCGCGCCAGCCCCTCGGCCAGCGACTTGCCTTGCCCGGCGGCCTGCGAGAGCGCCTCGGCGGCGGGGACGAGGGCGTCGAGCAGGGTTTTATCGCCCACGGCAGCCTTGCCGCGCTCCATCACGCCCTGGGCGGCGGCGGCGGCCATCGCGGCCAGGTCCTCCAGGCGCAGCTCGTCCTTGCCTTTGGCCATGCCGGCGGCGCGCATCATCATGGTGGCGAACAGCGCCCCAAAGGTCGAGGCGGCCTTGCGGTTGAACGCCATGCCGCTCTTCATGATGATGCTGGCGAGATCCCCGCTTTCCAGCGCGGGCAGGGCTTCCGTCACGGCGCCAAAGCCAATGGTCATGGTGATGCCCAGGTCGCCGTCGCCGATGGCGGCGTCCAGCTCGCGCAGCGCCTCGGCCTGGGCGGGAAGATCGGCGGCCAAGCGCCGCAGCGCGCCGATCACATCATCGCGGTGTAGAGTCTCTTTCGGCATAATCGCTCCTTCAGGAGTTGTCAGTGATTAGTTATCAGTTGCCAACAACGAATGGCTGACAACTGATAACTAAAGACTGACCACTCTGCTAGATTTGCGTAAAGAACGGCGAGCTGGCGGGAGCGTCGAGCAAGGGAATCAACTCGGCGTCGAGCTTGCACAGCGTGATCGAAGCGCCGGCCATCTCCAAGCTGGTGGCGTATTCGCCCACGTAGGAGCGATGCACGCCGATCCCCTCGGCGTCGAGAATCTGACGCGCCTTGCGATAGAGCACGTACAGCTCCTCGGGCGGGGTGGCGCCCAGGCCATTGACCAGCACCGAGACCACATCGCCCCGCTGGAAGGGCAGGTCGGCCAGCACGGCGCGCGTCAAGGTCTCGGCGATCTTGTCCGCCGATTCGAGTTTGCCGCGGTGCACGCCCGCCTCGCCGTGGATGCCCATGCCGATCTCCATCTCGTCGTCGGCGATGGTAAAGGTGGGCACGCCGGCGGCGGGGACGGTGCAGGGCGAAAGCGCCACGCCCATGGTACAGGTCTGCGCGCCGACTTTTTTCGTCACCGCGACGACGCGGTCGAGATCCCAGCCCGCCTCGGCGGCAGCCCCGGCGATCTTGTAGGCATAGAATATGCCGGCGATGCCGCGCCGATGCTGCCAGTTGGAGCGCGGCGCCGAGGCCACGTCGTCGGAGGCGAGCACCGTCTCGACGCGGATGCCGTCCATGGCGGCCATCTCGGCGGCCATGTCAAAGTTCATCACGTCGCCCATATAGTGGCCGTAGAGGTAGAGCGCGCCGGCGCCGCCGTTCGGCGCCAGGGGCGGTTCGTACATCGTCTCGGCGGAAGGCGACGAGACCACGTTGCCCACCGCCCCGCCCGAACACAGCCCTACGCCCACATAGCCCAGGAACACGGGCAGGTGGCCCGAGCCGCCGCCGGTGAGGATGGCGACCTTGCCCTGCACAGGGGCGTCGGCGCGCACGATGGCGCGCGGGTCGTTGGCGGCCTTGAGCTGGCTGGGGTGCGCCGCCAGGATGCCTTCCAGCATTTCGTCCACAAAAGCCATCGGGTCGTTGATGATCTTTTTCACGGTTCGCTCCTTGATGGGGTGAATATGATCCGGTTGGGCGAGGCGATTGCCCCTCGCCCAACCAACGGTTTCCGCAGGCGATGCGTCGGGGGTGTTATAGCATGGGAAGAAGGCGGGCGTCAAGGGAGCGCATCACTCCCGGTTCCATGTGCGTTAGTTAATGCACGGGGGCCTGAAGGAGCGCTGAGCGATAGAGCGA
>CAZYPJ010000534.1:0-2151 GCA_964649365.1 uncultured Anaerolineales bacterium
TGCCATCCCTGCCCGATGACCCCGCCGCCGTGTGGCCCCCCGAGGCCGAGCCGGCGATCCGTTGGTTGATGGAAGATTACGCCCTCGATGAGACCTCGGCGCGCAACGCCATTCTCTATGTGCGCCAGCAGATCGAGATCATGGGCGCGATCTCATCAGACAAGTGCGTCATCATCGAGTGTTTTACCGACGCCCTGGGCGACCAGCGCATGGCGATTCACTCGACCTTTGGCGGGCGCATTAATAGCGCCTGGGCGTTGGCGTTGGCCCACGCCTTCCGCGACCAAATGGGTATCGAGGTCGAGACCCAAGTCAATGACGATGGCATCCTCTATCGCTTCTTGCAGGCCGACCGCGAGCCGCCCACCGACCTGGTACGCTCGCTTGGCCCCGAAGAGGCCCGCGAGCGATTGCTGCTGGAATTGCCCAACTCGGCGCTCTTCGGCGCCCAGTTCCGTATGAACGCCGCCCGCGCGCTGATGTTGCCCAAAGCCACCGGGGCCAAGGGGCGCACGCCCTTTTGGCTGCAACGCTTGCGCGCCAAGGATCTGCTGGCCGTGGGCAAGGGGTTCAACGACTTTCCGCTGGTGGCCGAGACTTACCGCGATTGCCTGCGCGATGTGCTCGACCTGGAGCACTTGATGGAGGTGCTGGGCGCCATCCGCAGCGGCGCGATCCAGGTAGTCGAGGCCGAGACGCTGATCCCCTCGCCGGTGGCGGGCAGCTTGCTGTTCGACTTTATCAACGTGTATATGTACGAAGGCGACATGCCCAAAACCGAGATTCAAGCCCAAGCCCTGGCGCTTAACCGTGAGCTGTTGGGCCAGTTGCTCGACGAGGGGATGCTGCCCAGTCTGCTCAAGCCGGAGGCCATCGAGGGCGTGCAGCGCGAGCTGCAACACCAGGCCGAGGGCTATCGCGCCCGCAGCGTTGAGGAACTGGCCGTAATTCTGCACGAACTGGGCGATCTAGCCGCTGACGAGGTGCGCGAACGTTCCCTGGGCGAGGGGCGCGCCTGGCTGCTGCGCCTGGCCGCCGAGGGACGCGCGCTAGAGGTCGCCATTCCCACCGCCGAAGGTTTCGAGCGCCGTTGGATCGCCGCTGAGGATTATGTCCGCTACAGGGATGCCTTCGATCTGATCGAGCCGCCCCCTACCGCGTTGCCTGTTCACTTGCTGGATAACGCGCCGGGGCCTTTCGCCGCGCGCGAGCTGATCCTCCGCGTGCTGATGCGCTCGCGCGGGCCGATGACGCTGGGCGCGATCCTGGCGCGGTACGCTTTTCCACCCGATTGGCTGGAAGAGATGCTCGACGAAATGGTGGCCAGCGGCCACCTCATTGCCGGGTTGCTTTCGCCGGGGGCCAACGAGCGCGAATGGTGCGAGCGCCGCGTGCTAGAGCGCATCCATCGTCGCACGCTGAGTCTGTTGCGCCAAGATATCCAACCTGTGTCGCTGGCAGCCTACGCCGATTTTTTGGTGCGTTGGCAAGGGCTGCACCCCGTCCATCAACGGCGCGGGCGCGAGGGGCTGACGCGCGCCTTGCAGCAATTGCGCGGCCTGCCTGCCTATGCGGCGCTGTGGGAACGCGATCTCTTGCCCGCGCGTCTGGCCGATTTCCGCCCCGACCGCCTAGACGCATTGTGCGCCGAGGGCGACTTGGCCTGGGCCGCCGCCGGCGACGACCCCCGCCGGGCGCGGTTGCGCTTCTTTTTCCGAGGCGAAGGGGCGCTGCTGCTGCCCGCGCCGCCCACGGAGGAAGGCGAGCCGACATTGAGCGAGGGCGCGCGCGCTGCGCTGGATTACATCCGGAGCGAGGGCGCCTGCTACGCGGCGGACATCCAGCGCGGGCTGGGATTGAGCCAAGCCGAACTAGACCGCACGCTAGTCGAACTGACCCTGGCGGGCCTCGTAACCAACGATCACTATGGGGCGCTGCGCCAGGTCATCGGCGGCGAGGTGGGCGCGCCCGCCGAGAGCGGCGGCTTGCGCAGCTCGTTGGATGAACAACTCGCCGCCTGGCGCGCCACGCGCGGACCGGGCGCCGTGGGCCAGCGCCCACCCACCAGCCGCCTGCGCGAAGCGCGCGGCGTCCCACTGCTCGACGCCCACACCGAACGCGCGATTGCTCTCGACCTTGCCCTGCCAGAGA
>CAZYPJ010000535.1:0-2148 GCA_964649365.1 uncultured Anaerolineales bacterium
GCGGGCTGGAACTGGGATTATACCATTTCGCTGACCCGCAGCCTCTCCATCACAGCGTTGGATGTGCTGGTGACCGACACGCTGCCCGCCGGCGTCTATGCCATCGCCGTCCCCGATGGGGCGGTGGAGAACGAGGACGGCTCGATCACCTGGAGCCTGGGCGACCTGGCGCCGGGGGCGACGCGCCAACTGAGTCTGTGGGTGCGCACGCTCACCACGGTGCGCGGGCCGATTACCAACACGGTGACGGTGAGTTCGGCGCTGGAGCCGCCGCAGAGCGCCTCGGACACGACGACCATCGTCGCGCCGCCTGCGCCGACGGCCACCGCCACGGCCACGCCTACGTCAACGCCGGAGCCGACTGTGCCGCCCACGACCATCCCACCGACGTTGGACGCGCCGCCCACAGCATCGCCGTGGCGCGGCGGCTGGCTGCCTGTGATCCTGAAATAGTCTCCTTCGCTGGCGCGCACACGTTCTAGATCATAACGGATGAGGACGCGGGTAATCGCGGATCATATGGTGGTACGATGATCCGCGCCTATCCGCGTTTATCTGTGTCCAAACCCCTTGTTTCTACGCATCAGGTTGTGCAGGATAGCGATTTGACACCGCGCCCCTCGCGCCTACAATCGTGAGCTATTCCCCAAGGACGAGGTGCGCCAAACCTATGTTGATCCGCAACACCGCCGCACTGCTCTCGCACGGCAACATCGCCGGCCGCAAGGCTGTGCTCGACATCTTGGAGACCGGCTTGGCCGCCGGCGACCCTTACCAGAACGTCAAAGATCTGATCCGCATCGAGGGGCACAAGCTCATCATCGGCAACGACAAGATCAAGCCCGACCTCTCCGCCGGCATGACGCCCTCGCCCGATTACCCGCCCCTGCCCGAGCGGCTCGAGTTCGACCTGCGCGAGGTCAAGAACATCTATCTCACCGGCGGCGGCAAGGCGGCCCAACGCCAGGCCCAGGCCATCGAAGAGATCCTGGGCGACCGCATCACCGAGGGGCACATCAACGCCAAAAAAGGCGACGAGGTCTATCTCAAATACTGCACCGTCACCCTGGCGGGCCACCCCCTGCCCGACGAAGACTCGGTCTCGGGCGCGCGCCGCATCTATGAGATCGAGCGCAAAGCCAAAAAGGGCGACCTCATCTTTATCTCGGAATCGGGCGGCGGCTCGGCGCTGATGGCCCTGCCCGCGCCCGGCATCACGCTCGACGACCTGCTGGAAGTGAACCAACTGCTCTACTTCGGCTGCGGCTCGTCCATGCCCGAGGCCAACGCCGTGCGCAACATGATCTCGGTGGTGCGCGGGCGGCACGCCCGCCATTGCGGCGAGGCGACGATGATCCACATCGCCACGCCCGAGCTGCCGCCCAACCTCAAAGTACACCTCACTGAGCGACCCGAAGGTATGGATTCCTACGATTACGCCATCTATGTCCTGCGCAAATACGACCTGTGGGAAAAGGTCTCGCAGCGCGTGCGCGACTTTTTGCTGCGCCGCGACCCCGAATACAGCGCCCAGAACGCCCACGATTGGTTCGACAACCCGCGCTACTATTTCCGCGTGATGGGGCCCGAGTTCATGCTGGAGGCGGCCAAGAAGCGCGCCGAGGAGTTGGGCCTGGGCGCGCACATCCTGGTATCGAGCCTCAGCGATATCGAAGCAGCGCCGGCTGCGGACATGGCGGCTTACATCGCCCACGAGATCGAGATCAATAACCAACCCTTCCAGGCCCCTTGCGTGTTGTTGATGGGCGGCGAGTGTGTGGTGACGGTGGGCCAGGAAAAGGGTTGGGGCGGCCGCAACCAGGCATTTGTCCTGAGCGCGGCGCAGCGCATTGCCGATAGCAAGCGCGTCATCATCGCCTCGTGCGATTCCGACGGCGCCGACGGCCCCACCGACAAGGCCGGCGGCATCGTGGATGGCTATACCTGGGCGCGCGCTAAAGAGCTGGGCATCAACATCCTCGACGAGTTAAAGCACCATAACGCCTGCCCGCCGCTGGTGCGCCTGGGCGACGCCATTGACACGGGCATCCTGAAAACTAACCTGCGCGATTTACGGGTGGTCTATATCGGGCCGAAAGAATAGAGGCGAAAGATCGCGAACGATATGGAGCGCCGACATCCTGTCGG
>CAZYPJ010000536.1:0-2146 GCA_964649365.1 uncultured Anaerolineales bacterium
CACATCGCTCATCCATCCAAAGGGGAAAACAAAAAACTCTGTGTTCTCCGTGTCTCCGTGGTGAATCCTCCGCGCCTCCGTGGTGAATCTCCACCCAGCACGTCGCCCGCCTCGATGACGTGCGAAGGGCCGGGCGCGGGGGCGGCGTCGCGATCCAGCGCGGCGCAGAGGGCCGCCGAGATCAACAAATCGTCGTGGATGGCGGGGTCGCGCACGCCCCAGCGCATGAGCTGCCCCGGCCCGGGCAACACCTCGTACTCGGCGGCCTGAACCTCGCGCCAGAACTGGCGCCACTCGGGGCCGCCGTCATCGCGATGATCGAGAAAGCGCACCGAATGGCACAGCCCCAAAACGCGCCAACCCAGCTCGCTTTTGGATTGGGCCGTGAAAATGAACGGCGTCACCCGCGCGCCCAGGCTCTGCGATAAAAAGCTGGCCAGGCCCGCGCCCACGCCGGTGGCGTCCACCACCAAGCGCGTGGCGCACCACAACTCGGCCAGGTGGAGGATCGCGCCGTAAAGCTCGGTGTGGGGCGCGCCCACCCACAGGTACCGATCGGCCACCAGGAAGCGCGCCAGGCCCAGCTCGCCCCGCACGATCTCGACCACGGTGAGGGCGGTGGCGTCGCGGGTGGGGCGGTTGGCCCCAAAGCCGCTCCACCCGCCGACGCTCAAAGCGTCGCTGCGAGCGACGGCGTCCATGCCGGGCAGCGCCGCCTGGCCCGCCGCCGGGCCGCCGCGCGGGGCGGGGCCGGCCACGTCAATCAACAAGGCGTACTCGCGCCCCTCGATGGCCTGGCGATGGCGCTCGTGGCGGCCCTGCATCAAGGCGCGCGTGGCGGGGGGGAACATGCCGGCTTGCTCGTCGATCTCGCGCAGCTCGTACTGCGTCTGGATCAGCGGGTGCATCGGGCCGAGCCGCTCGATCTCGCCGCGCACGAAATCGCCATAGGCGGGCAGCTCCTCGGCCACGGTCTGCCAGGGGACGATGAACACGCGCCGAGCGCCGTCGCGGGCCTCCTGGTCGCGCAGCAGGCGGATGGTGCGCGCCAGCAGGGTGCGGCTCGTCCAGGCGGTGCCCCACAGGACGCTGACGGCGTTGGTGCTGGCCGCCATGGGGCGGAAATCCTTGCTCCATTTGACCTCATCCACGTCCTGGGCCTCGTCGGCCTCCAGCAGCAGGTTGGCGGTGGCGCCCACGACGTTGGCCCCCGGCGCGGCGGAAAGGAACAGCGCGCGGGCGCGGTCGAGCCGCAGCATGTAGCCGCGTTCGCGGATGGGCCGGAGCGGCAAGACGGCCCCCTCCAGCGCGCCCTGGAGCCGCAGCAGGCTGGTGAGCGCCTGCGGGCGAAAGGTGGGCGCGGCCTTGACGATCTGCCCGCCGCGCCGGCGGTAGGCGTTCAAGAGCAGCGCCTCGATGTGGGCCGAGGTCTGGTTCTTGCCCGCCTGGCGCGCCATCATCACGGCGAACACGCCGCCGCGCCCGCTCAGCGCCGCCTGCACAATGGCCCGCGCCGGCGCGACCTGGTAGGCGCGCAGGGGCTGCCGCAAAATCTCGGCGCTGAACAGGGCCGGGTCGGCAAAGGTGCGCGCGAATTCGTCCACCAACCGCTCGCTCATCTCACGCTGCATGGCATCCCCTCACCACGAGGAGGGGCAACCGCAGAGACGCAGAGGGCGCAGAGGTTTCGGATTTGGGACGCGGATAATTGAAGGCGCGTTAGCATATCCGCAAATCCGCGTGTTTCCGCGTTCATCCGTGTCCAAAAATCCGAAACCTTTGCGCCCTCTGCGTCTCTGCGGTTGCATTTCCCTATCCCTGTGACTAGAATGGCGGCATGAACGAGTATTATTGGAACGCGCTGGAACGCGCCATCGCCGAGATCATCGCCCAGTTCCGCGAGGCGCCCGACCTCTGGCAGCGCCAGGCCGATCTGCACGCGGCGCTGTATCGCGCGCTGCGCGGCTACGACTTGCTGGCCGAGCGCGTCCTCACCCGCGACGGGCGGGCCGTGCAATTGCTGCACCTGGCCGAGCCGGCGCGGTTCGCGTATCCGCCGGGCGAGCCGGAGGAGGCGCCCGAGACGCCAGCCGCTGAAGCGGGCAGGCTATGGTTACAAAGCCCGCCTTCGCGGGCTGAAAACGCC
>CAZYPJ010000537.1:0-371 GCA_964649365.1 uncultured Anaerolineales bacterium
CTGTTGGGCTTCACTCGGCTGTCGATCCTCAGGCCCTCGATCCGCACCTGGCGGATCATGCCTAGCTCGATCAGGCTCTTGTGCAACTCGGGGTCCATAACCCCTTCCAGCGCTTTTCTTATTTTGGCTTCTGTAGCCAATCTTCATGCCTCCCTCAAAGTTAATTAAGTAAGATCCTCAAAACCAGGAGTCAAATGTCAGATGCCTGCTCGCAATCGTGAACGTTGCCTACCGGATTTCTCGCTGGTGCGCTTCCATGTGCGAGTCGTAAGTATCCAGAAAATGGTGCAGAACCTTGTCAGTTTCACGCAGGTCGTCCCCCCATGCAGCCAGATAGCGCTCGCCTTCTTCCGTCGTCTGGTACACGCGCC
>CAZYPJ010000537.1:381-1568 GCA_964649365.1 uncultured Anaerolineales bacterium
CTTCTCAAGGGACTGACCATATCGGAGGTCAAGACCAGGATTCTCCAGATCACGCAGAAAAGGGTAGATCGTGCTCGTGTCGACCGGGTTCTGCCCAAAACCGAAGGAATTCAGGTCAGTTACGAGCTCGTAGCCATGGATTTCGCTACAGTGTACGAGCAGCAGCAGACAGGGCTCCAGGAAACGCTGGATATGCCGAGGACACGCTCCAGCGGCATTCTCCGCTCCGTTTCGGCAGCGACGATGACCCAAAGGCATTTTGCACCTACTCCTATGATTCATCTATTTGCAATCTGCAAATAGTGTACCATATATTCCTGAGATTGTCAAGCAAGGGCATAGCGAAGTATTGTAATTTGTCTATTGACAAAAAACATATAGTATGCTATACTGGCCATAGTACAGATAGCTGTGCTTATCTACATCATAGCGAGGAGATGGCATGCCGGGAAGAGGTCATGGGCATAGGTGGCAATGGAAAGGTTATTCCCGCCGGGCTGTCCGGTTTCTGGAACCGACTTTGCTGTTGATCCTTCATCAAGGCCCGGCCCACGGGTATACCATGATGGAACAGTTGGTGGGACTTGGCTTGGAAGAGACCGATATGAGCGCTCTCTATCGGGCGCTGCGCGAAATGGAAGATCGGGGTTGGGTAAGTTCATTTTGGGAGATGGAGCAGACCCAGGGCCCGCCGCGGCGAGTTTACCAACTCACAGATTTGGGTGACGAAGTATTGAACTGGTGGACGCAGGATGTTCAGGAAACGTCTCGGATCATCGCCCGCCTTCTGGACGTCTACAATCGGGCGCACGGAGGAGGAAAAGAGTGACCACCATTGAGGCATTGCTCGCCGAACTGAAAGCGGATGCGCCAGTGAGCCAGGTGCTGGTCGGGACTTTCTGGACTGCGGTGGTTGTGGAAGGCGACCCACCTCGTTGCGGTCTCTCTTCTACGCCCCATTGGATGACCCACGATGAGGCCCCGCCGATTCACCAACCAGGGCGACTTCGTGAGCACACTGGGCGGGAGCTGGCTGAATGGCTGCGCTCACCTAAACCTTTGTAGGCAAGTATCGGCATGGCCGCCTACAATGCGCTACTGGAGGTGGACGAGGCAGCCTGTAGCGAAGTAAACGGGGAGGACGTGATTATGCAGCGCGGCGCAAATCGCCGGGTGGCCATCGTCGG
>CAZYPJ010000537.1:1578-2134 GCA_964649365.1 uncultured Anaerolineales bacterium
CAGAAACCTGTTGGGTGCTGGAGTTGCGCCCTCGCCCTGGAGATCTCCCTGCCAGCCAGGCGGCGGAGGTGCTGCCTCAGGCGGACGTAGTGGCGCTAAGCGGCACAACGTTGGTCAACCATACCTTCGACGAACTCATTGCCCTGTGTAGGCCGGAAGCTTTTGTTATTTTGCTGGGGGCGAGCGGTCCGCTCTCACCAGTCTTGCTGCAACGAGGGGTAGATGCCGTCGCTGGCACCAGGGTAGTGGATGTGGCAGCCGTGTTGAGCGCTGTGGCCGAGGGGGCGACGTTTCGCCAGATTCCGGGCAAGCGGTTGCTAACTATGATGCGTTAGGAGCCTACATCGGTAACAAACATACTACTATTAGGAGGCAAGGTCGATTATGAAGAAAATTGGGATTATTATCTGCAATCGCTATCACACCTGTGCGGGAGGAAAGTGTTTGCGTTCCCTGCGAAACAGGGAAGGCGCCTTTGCCCGGTACCGAGGCGAAGAGGTCGAACTGGTTGGCTATACAACCTGTGGGGGATGTCCGGGAGGAAATGTGGAATATG
>CAZYPJ010000538.1:0-2131 GCA_964649365.1 uncultured Anaerolineales bacterium
TCTATTCTTCGCCCCTTACAAAGCGAGCAACCGCTCCAGATGGGCGGCGATCTGGCGGATGTGAGACCTTGCGCGCGTTCTCGATAGTGACTTGACGGCTATTACGACCCTGGACATTGGGATCTTCTTTTTTACTCAGTGGCTGTCTCTGTGTTCCCGCCTCCAAACCCTAATAGTCGTGCGGCGCATCGCGCAGGCGGGGGTGGCGGGTATCGCGGGGCGAAAGGATCGGCTGGGTTGTGGGCCAGGCGATGGCCAGGTCGGGGTCGTCCCAGGCGACGCCGCGCTCCGCCGCGGGATCGTAATAGCTGGTGACTTTGTAAAGGAACTCGGCCACGTCGCTGACGACGCAAAAACCGTGCGCGAACCCCACCGGCACGTAGAGCTGGCGCTTGTTCTCGGCGGAGAGCGTCACGCCCACCCACTTGCCAAACGTGGGCGAACTATGGCGGATGTCCACCGCCACATCGAACACCTCGCCTACGGCGGCGCGCACCAACTTGGCCTGGCCGGGGAGCGCCTGATAGTGCAACCCGCGCAACGTCCCCCGCGCTGAGCGGGAATGATTATCTTGGACGAACGTATCAGCGATGCCGATCTCGGCGTATTTGCGATAGCTGTAGCTTTCATAGAAAAAGCCGCGCGCGTCCTCGAACACATCCGGCTCGATGATCAGCACTTCGGGCAGCGCGGTGGGGATCACTTGCATGATGGCGGCGTCCTCCTATCTGCGTGTTCTTGCCGCCAGTATATCCACAATGGGGGCGTGCGCCAAGAGTTGCCGCCTATGAGGTGGGGAGACTGCCTGCCCCTTGACACGCCGCCTCCATCCCCCTACGATATGCGCATTGCGACCGAGACGATGGCATGAGCACAGCTTGGCACGAATGAACGCGAATGCAGCGCGGATGCATACGGAAAATCCGCGCCCCCCTCAACAAAGGAGTCATCTATGCACGAGCTACCTTGCGGCGAGCGCGCGGTGCGCTGTTTGATCGGCGAGGATATTGACCGCGTCCCCTTTGGCGTGGGGCTGGGGTGGATCCCCTGGGGCGACACGCTGGACCGGTGGCGGCGGCAGGCGGGCCGGCCCGACCTGATCCCCGCGCAGGCGCTGGGGTTCGACGATTCCTATCTGCGCCCCGAGGTCTATTGCGGCGTCTATCCCCCCTTCGAGTACCAGGTGATCGAAGAAAACGCCGAGTTCGTCATCTATCGCGACGAGCGCGGCATTTTGAAGCGCGACCGCCGCGACAAGCTCTCCATGCCCGAGTTCCTCGATTACCCCGTCAAGACAGACGCCGATTGGGAGCGCATCAAGGCCGAGCGGTTCGACCTCGATACGCCGGGCCGCTTCCGCCAGGATTGGGACATTTTCCGCGCGCGGCTGCGCTCCACCGGCCAGGCCGTGCAGGTGGGCGAGTACCCTTGGGGCGTGTTCGGCACCCCGCGCGACCTGCTGGGCGACGAGGAGCTGCTGATCAGCTTTTACACCCGCCCGGCGCTGGTGAAGGACATGATGCAGCACCTCACGGGGTTGTGGATCGCCCTGTGGGAGCGGATCGCCGACGAAGTGCAGATTGACCGCATCCACATCTGGGAAGATATGTCGGGCAAGCAAGGGTCGCTGATCTCGCCGCGCATGGTGGAAGAGTTCATGATGCCCTGCTACGACCGCATTGCCGATTTCGCCCGCGCCCACGGCGTGCGGCTGATCTCGGTGGATACCGACGGCGACTGCTCGGAGCTGACGCCGATCATGATCCGCCACGGCGTGAACCACTATCTGCCCTTTGAAGTGCAGGCCGGCAACGACATCCGCGAGTACCGCAAGCTCTACCCCACGCTGGGGATCGAGTGCGGCCTCGACAAGCGCGCCCTGGCCGGGACCCGCGCCGACGTGGACGCCGAGATCGCCCGCTGCGCCGAGATGATCCGCCATGGGCGCTATGTGCCGGGGTTCGACCACCTCATCCCGCCCGACGCCCTGTGGGACAATTTCGAGTACGCCGCCAAAGCGATTCGGGGGTTGTGCTACAGGGTATAGGGTGTGGGGCCTGGGCGACGACGGAGGGCGGCCACGCAAAGGGCGACCACGTAGGGCCGCCCCTACCGCCCCGCCGTCTCGTAG
>CAZYPJ010000539.1:0-1469 GCA_964649365.1 uncultured Anaerolineales bacterium
CGCGGCGCCGTCGTCGGGATGATAATTCTCCGGGTTGCGCCATTCGTGGCCGATTTTGTCCTTCATCGCTTCTTCGTCCAGCTCGATGCCCAGGCCGGGCGCGGTGGGCAGATCTACACAGCCATCCTTGACCACGAACGGCTGCTTCAGATAGCCCTCGCCCAGCGAGGCGTGCTCCTGGATCAAAAAGTTGGGGATGGAGGCGTCGAGCTGGATGCAGGCCGCCAGCGCAATCGGCCCCAAGGGGCAGTGCGGGGCGATGGCTGCATAGTACGATTCGGCCATCCCCGCGATCAGCCGGCCCTCGAAAATGCCGCCGGCGTGGGCGATATCGGGCTGCAGCACCGAGGCGGCGCGCTTTTCCAGCACGTCGCGGAAACCCCATTTGGTGTACAGCCGCTCGCCGGTGGCGATGGGGATGTGCGTCTTGTGGGCCAGGTCGGCCAGGATGTCCACGTTCTGGCACTGCACCGGCTCTTCCACGAACATCGGCTGGTACGGCTCGAGCGCCTTGATGAGCAGCGCCGAGGTCTGCGGCGGCACGGCGCCGTGGAAATCGATGGCGATGTCAATGTCCTTGCCCACCGCGTCGCGCATGGCGGCGAACTGGGTCACGACCCGATCCACGAACCCAGGCGTCTCGATGATGCGCGCCGAGCGGCGGCCCGCCGGGCCAGTCTTCATGGCGCGGAACCCCTTGTCCAGCAGCGCCTTGGCGTTGGCCGCCGCCTCTTCGGGGGTGGCCCCGCCCACGCCGCGATAGATGCGGATGCGCTGGCGCAGCGGCCCGCCCAGCAATTTGTAGATCGGCAACCCCGCCGCTTTGCCGGTGATATCCCACAGGGCGTGCTCCACGCCCGACAGCGCGCTGGTGAGGATCGGGCCGCCCCGGTAAAAGGCATGCTTGTACATCGCCTGCCAGTGGTGCATCACCGCCGTGGGGTCCTTGCCGATCAGGTACGGCTCTAGCTCCTTGACGGCGGTGGCCACGGTGAGGGCGCGCCCCTCCAGGATCGGCTCGCCCAGGCCCACCAGTCCCTCGTCGGTGTGCATTTTCAGGAACAACCAACGCGGTTTGACGAGGAACGTTTCCAATTTGGTAATTTTCATGTCATCCTCCGTTTTGTGGATTCCGTATAGGCATCGCCCACGAGGGGCGAAGCTACCGTGATGTGCGCGCCGCGCGCGGCGGCCATTCGCCCGTAGCCGCGCCCCTGGTGGGCGCGGTCATGGCGCACAGGCGCAGCCGCCCTGCGCCGCTAACCGGGCGCCGAGGGGCGCGATGCACCAGTGTCAGCCGGCGGCGACATGGCGTGCGCTCGCAACGCCCCCCATGCCAGGGGCGGGCTGGCCCCGCTCGCGGCGGGGCGATAACCGCTCTGGTGGGCGCGAATGCGTTGGTTTGTGGTATTTTGTATCCGCTTCCGGGCGCAGGGGCCGCCTACCGGCGGCGGGCGCAACGATCCGGG
>CAZYPJ010000539.1:1479-2123 GCA_964649365.1 uncultured Anaerolineales bacterium
CGCCCTCGACCAGGCCGAGCGTATCCGCCAATCCGGGGCGGCCTCGTTCGCGGCGGGGCAGACGGTTCGGGGGCCTGCTGGGGCGCAACCGAAAGGGTCGCGCGCGCATCGACGACGACGAGAATATCTGTATCTGTATCTGTATCTGGCGGCGTGACAGCTGGTGACAAAGTTGTGACAGCTGGTGACACGCTTGTGACCGCATCGGAGGGGCTTGTGACCGCTTGCGCCGCGCGATGCCGGCGTTGTCGGTCACGTTGGGCAGCCCGGCGGTGCGATGGGGGCGGGGCTTGGCGTTCCGCGTAGCGGCAAAGCACGACAACGCCGTCGCGCACCTCGGCCATGCCGCGCGCGACAAAGGCGGCCAGCGCCTCTTGGAATTGGGGCAGGTCGCAGCGGATGCGCAGGGCCGTGTAGGCCACGGTATCCAGCTCGCCCGTGGGCGCGCCCTGTTCGTCGAGAACATCCATCTCGCCGGCGAGCGCCAGCAGCGCCGCCCAGATGCCCCGTTGCGCCCAGGTGAGGGTGATCGTTCTGGGGTCGTGGTTCGCGTCGGTGTAGAGCTAGACCCAGCTTTTAAATAGCATCCAAGCCACGCGTTCGAGGGCGGCCACGCCGGGCCGCCCCTACGATGATGGGCGAGA
>CAZYPJ010000540.1:0-2114 GCA_964649365.1 uncultured Anaerolineales bacterium
TAGGCAAATGATGAGAGAGCGCGAACAGATGTGCATTGAGGCGACCTTGCGCCGGGCTGTCACATTTTTCGCGTGGGCGGTGTTCTATGAGTGATCGGCGCGACGATGGCCCGGCCTCGCCCGGCGAGCCGGAGCGCGGGCGCAACCCCACAACCGAGCGTGCTATCATGACAAGCGCGGAAGGCTCTTTGCGGGCCTGGCCCCAGCGCAGCGAACAGGCCGCTTTCGAGGCCCTGTTCCAGCGCTACTATGAACCAGTGTACCGTTTGCTCTACCGCTTGGTGGGCGACGAAGCCGACGATCTGGCGCAGGAGGTGTTCCTGCGGCTGTATCGTCGCCCGCCGCCCGTGGCGGGGGCGCAGCTCGCCGCCTGGCTCTATCGGGTGGCGAGCCGCCTGGGCTATAACGCCCTGCGGGCGCGCAAACGCTGGGAGCAACACCGCGACCGCCTGGGCCAGGCGGATGGCGACGCCAGTTGGCAGGGGACTGAGATCGAGCCGGAGGCGGCGCTGGCGCAGCGCGAGGCTCGCGACTCGGCGCGGGCGGCGTTGGCCCGGCTCAACGAGCGGCAGGCGACCCTGTTGGCGCTGCGCGCCGAGGGGTTGAGCTACCACGAACTCGCCGCCGCGCTCGGCGTGGCCCCCGCCTCGGTGGGCGCGCTCCTGGCGCGGGCCGAGCGCGCTTTTGCCAAAGCCTATCAACAGATCGCCGATCAGATCGCCGCCGGCAAACGGCGCGCAGGAGGTGAACCATGATCCATATCCCCGATGGCGCGCTCCGCGCCTATCGCGACCAACAGCTCGCGCCGGCCTTTCGCGAGCGGATCAGGGTACACCTTTCGCGCTGCGACCGTTGCCGCGCGCGGCTGGGACAGATCGAGCGCGCTGCGATGGGGACGATGATCGCCCTGTCGCGGCTCACGCCCGAACGAGCGCCCGACGCGCATCATGCCCTGGCGACGCTGCAACAGCGCGTCGCCGACTCTCAACCGACCACATGGTCAAGGAGGTTCGTTATGGGTTCGAATCGTGTTCTGAGGCCGATCTTGGCAGGGGCGCTGGTGCTGGCGCTGTTGGTGGGGGTGTTCAGCTTTGCCCCCAGCCGCGCGTTGGCCCGCCAGTTCCTCTCGCTGTTCCGCGTGCAGCGTTTCGCCGCCATCCAGGTGAACCCGGATGAGGCGCGCATGGAAGAAATTGATCAAGCGCTGGGCGATACGCTCTTTGTGGGCGAGCCGGAGACGGTGGCCGACGAGCCGACCGTCGTGGTTGGCTCCATCGAGGAAGCCCGCGACGCCGCCGGGTTCGACGCTCGCCTGCCCGAGTATCGCCCCAGCCCCGTGCTACGGATCGAGGTCAAGGGGAGCACCGAGATCGTCATGCGCTTTCGCCGCGAGGGGCTAGAGATGATGCTCCAACTGGCCGAGATGGATCCCAGCCAACTCCCCGCCGATTTCCAAGAGGGCGAGGTGCGGGGCGTCATCCCCTCGATGGTGCACATTGACATGGGCGATAGCGAGATCGTGCAGGCCTACGGCGCCTCGCTCGACTATCCCGACGGCATTGACCCGCGCCTGATCGGCGAGGCCTCGCTGCGGCTGCTGGGCGTGCCCGCCGAGGACGCTCAACGCTTCACTGAGGCGATTGATTGGACGAGCACGCTGATGCTGCCCGTGCCCGCCGACATCGCCGAGTTCCGCGAGGTGGACATCGCCGGCGAACAGGCCATCGTGCTCACCCCGCGCGAGCGCAGCCACGGCGAGCAGATCACGCTGCTGGTGCAGCGGGGCGACGTGGTGTACGTGATCGGCAGCAGCCGCTCCACCGAGACCGTGATTCAGATGGCCGAGTCGCTGTTCTAGTCTCGGTCTCCTCCCCCCAAGCGGTCTGGAGCCGACAAGATGTCGGCGTTCCAGGCCGCTTTTGCGTGCGGGCTGAGGGCGGCCACACAAAGCATTGACTCCAACTAATTCGCTCTTGGGCCGATTCCGCGGGCTGAAGCCTCGCGCAACTACTACAAAGCCCGCCTTCGCGGGCTAGAAACGCCCTTGTTGCGCAATCCTAGCCGACGAAGGTCGGCTTTGTAGTAGTTGCGCGAGGGTTTACCCCGCGAGCCTC
>CAZYPJ010000541.1:0-2078 GCA_964649365.1 uncultured Anaerolineales bacterium
CTATCAGCAGTCAGCGGTCAGCTATCAGCAAGAACGGCTGCCAAGCTGAGGGCTAATCGCTAACCACTACGGATTCAACTCGCCCTTGACCTGCGTAATGAACTGCTCGACCATGCTTTTTTCTTCGTCGGGGGCCACTTTTAGGGCGCGCTCGGCGTAGCTCAGCGCCTGAGCTAGGTCGCCCTGTTGCTCATAGAGCAGGGCCACATTCTTTAGCGTACCGTAATCCTCCGGCTGGATTTCCAACACCTTCAGGTTAGCGGCGATGCCCTTATCCCATTGGCCTAACTGCGAATAAGCATAGCCGATGGCGCTCCACCCCTGGACATAGGTTGGCTCTTTGGCCACGATTTTCTCGTTCATGGCGATGATCTCGGCCCATTCTTTGCGGGCAAAGCGCACGTCGCTGATGAGCAGATAGGTTTGCAGAAACTCGCTGTCGAGCGCCAACGACTCGTCGTACTTGGCCAACGCCAGATCATACTGACCCATCAGATAGAACACCAGTCCCATCTCGTTATAGAGCTGGGCGTTGTTGGGCGAGAGCTTGATCGCCTCCTGATAGGCCGCCAGCGCCAGGTTGTAGCGTTCGCCCTTGCGCGCCGAGTCGGTTTCCGCTTCGGCCCAGGTGCGATAAAGACGCCCGATGTTGGCGGTGTGGTCGGTATTGAGCGGGTTGAGCTGCTTGGCCGTTTGCAACGCTTGCAACGCCCGGTTATAGAGAGCGTCGCGCGCGCCTGCTTCTTGGGCGAGCTTGGCTTTTTCCATCAAGGCGCGGCCCAAGAACAGATAGTAGAAATCCTCTTGCGGCGCGGTGTCAATGGCCTGTTGATAGAAATAGATCGCGTTGTCCCATTGGCTGGCGCCGTCGTATTTGAGGCCCTGCTTGTACGAGATGTCGGCCCGAATGATGCGCACATTGGCGCTGCTGATGAACAGCAGGGCCACGATGCCCAGGACGACCAGGCTCCCCAGAGCGGTGGCGTCCCATCCGCCGACCGACTTGTGCGCCCGCCGATAGAGATAGAAGGCCAAAACCGCCCAGAGGATGAACACCAGCGTATAATACTCGCTGATCAACCCAGGTACATTGACGCGCGGATTGAGCCGCACGGCATGGATAAAAGCATACACAGCGCCAATGCCGCCCGCGATCCCGCCAAAGGCCAGCAATGCGCGCAGCGTCCAAGAGATGTCGCTGGGGCGACCCTCTTCTTGGCGACGAGTCAGCGCGCCAGTCACGCTCACCAACACGACCATGCCAAAGGTGCTCAACACCAGCCACAACATGCCCAACGAGATCTTGTCGGGCAGGCTCTTGGCGGCCATGGTCGTAAGCGACGACATGATGACGCCGATGGGATTGGTTAGCCCCTGCGGGTTGGTGGTGTAATCCCACGCGACGGTGGCCATGATAAAGCCCGAGATGATGGCCAGGATGATCAATTGCGTCCAGGGCGATTCGGCGGTTGCGGCAGGGCTGGCGCCGACCGTCGGGCGCGCCGCCGCGCGCGGATCGTTGCGCCGCGCGCTGGGGCGCTGCGATGCGGGGCGCCGGGCGCGCTCGCGCGTGGGAAGAGCAGTCGCTGGCTCGGCAGCGGCTGGGGCAGCTTGAGGCTCAGCGATCAACCCCTGCCCCACCACCAACAACAGCGCTGCATAGATCCAAAAATAAGTACGCGTGGCCACTACCGCAATGCCGAGGTGAATCTCGGCAAAGTGGGCCACGATAGCAGCCACCAGGGCGATGAGCAGTACATCCACGGTGGGGGTGTGCCGGGCGGGTTGAGCCTGAGCTTCCTGGCCGCCGGTCTCGCCTGCCAACAGGCGGATGGGCGCAGCCGCGCCTGGTTGCAAAGCTTCTTCATCCGCGTGCTCTTTGCCCCACAAGTTGCGCAAAACAGCGACGCCGATATAGAGCGCTATCCCAACGAGAAATCCAACCGGCAGTCCTATGCCAATGAAACGCAGAGAGTGATCCACCGTCAAAGGCACGACAAACCCAAGAAGCGCGCCCATCACAGCCATTGCAACAAATAGCCGGAATTGGCTAGGGGAACGGATCAAACCCAACCATT
>CAZYPJ010000542.1:0-2074 GCA_964649365.1 uncultured Anaerolineales bacterium
AGATGTACGTGCGGCGTTTCGCCAATCCTGATGCGCCTTTTAGCATGGAAGGGTGGGGCGAGATCTATCCTGAGGGGCTGTATCGCGCCTTGTTGCGCCTAGCGAATCTGGGGTTGCCGATCTATGTGACCGAATTTGGCGTGCCCGACAATACCGATGCTATCAGGCCGCGCTTTATCGTAGAGCATGTCGCTGCCATAGAGCGCGCCATCCGCCACGGCGCGCTGGTTCGCGGAGCTTATTTCTGGTCGCTGGTGGATAACTTTGAATGGGCTGCCGGCTGGAGCGCTCGATTCGGGCTGATCCACCTAGATCCCGAGACGCAAGCACGCCGCATCAACGGCAGCGCTGATATCTACCGGCGGATCGCTGTTGCCAATGGCCTAGAGCGCAGCCTGGTCAATGAGGTTGCGCCCGATTTGGTCGAGCCGCTGTTCGGATCGTGATTCTGTGATTTGGAGCTTATTGCACGCATGAGGCGTTGGCGCTATATCTTGGCACCGAAGGCATTCTCTTGGAGCGCGATGGTCGCGATCATCGCGCTGTTTTTTGTGTGGGGCCTGCGCCACCTGGGTGGCTTTTCGTGGAGTTGGGACGAGGGCGTGCTGCTCGGCACAGGCCGACTGACAGCGCACGGTTATCCGCTCTATACGCGCATCTGGTACAATTACCCTCCAATATTCCCATTGTTGCTCAAGTGGGTCTTTCGCATCGAAGGCGAAACGATATCGGCGGCGCGAGGAATGGCCTTGTGCTTTAGCGCGCTTGCGCTGGTCGCCGCCGCATGGGTTGCCTATGAGGTGCACGGCAAGTCGGCGGCGGCTCTGCTGGCCACGATACTATTATTGATCGCCCCGCCATTCCTGGCCAACTCGCGCGCTGTGCTGGCCGATCTACCGGCGGCAGGATTGGCAGCGCTGGCCGTGGCCCTGGCCTTGCGCGCGACGGCGCGGCGCTCCCGATTGTTGTGGCTGGGGGCGGGGTTGGCTTGGGGGTTCAGCCTGGGAATCAAGCCGACCTCGGTGTTTGCGGCGGCGCCGCTGCTGCTGCTCGCGATCATCAACTCGGACGGCGCCGCGCCTGAGTTTGACAATCTGCGAGCCATCGCCGGGCGGTGTTTGTTAGGGATCGGCGGCGTAGCCATCGCGTTGGCTGTGGGCCTGCTGACAGTGGACGTTGGCGCTTTTGTGCAGCAGATGATGGGAACGTTTGCGTCCAGCCAAGCAGAGACGACGCTCGACCTAGCCAAGAATGTGAGCAAAATCGCCGGCTATCTCGCCTTTGCAAATGACAACCCGATCCAATATGGTTATATTGCGTTGGCCGCAGTCGGGATTGGCGCGCTCTGGCGCGAGCCGCGTAACCTCAAACATTGGGCGCTGATCGCTTGGTTCGCGCTGGGGTTGATCGTTTGGATCAGCTACTCTCCGCTTTATACGCATCATCTGGTTACGTTACTGATCCCGTTTGTCATACTGGCCGCGATAGGACTAGAGACTACTATCGCCACTCTAGCAACGAGACTGCGTTCGCGCTGGTTAGCTGTGCTAGGCGTGGTCAGCCTGGTATTGCTATTGATCGGCCTGCCCGCCCAAGTCGCCCGCGCCCGCTCATTGGCCTGGCCCCCCGACGATGATGAGGAGGAAGATGCGCTCAAAGCTGCCGCGTTGGTGCAAACATGGGTGCAGCCAGACGAATGGATCGTCACCGATAGCCTCACCCTGGCCTTTCACGCCGACCGCGATGTGCCCCCCGAATTGGTGAACACGTCGAGCATGCGCATCAAGACGGGCCAACTGACGACAGCCCAGGCCATCACCTGGACGAAGCAATACCAGCCAGCGGCGATCATCTTTTGGGATGACCGTTTGGAAGACTTGCCCGGCTATGCCGAATGGGTCGAGCAACGCTATCGCCTGGTGAAGAAATACGGCAAAGAGCGCCGCGTCTATGCCCCCAACGACCTGCGCTAGGCGACGCCCATTTTGACGTTGACCTCACCTCTGCTATAATATCCTCGTTGTGAGCCGTTAGCTCAGTCGGTAGAGCCCCTGCCTTTTAAGCAGGTTGTCGC
>CAZYPJ010000543.1:0-755 GCA_964649365.1 uncultured Anaerolineales bacterium
GGCGCTCGCGCACGATCTCGAAATAGCGCTCGCTGCCGAACGCGATGCGCTCGGCGGTCATTGTCTTGGCATCATAGGTCGTATCGGTCCAGACGCCGTCGCGCAGCGCAAAAGTCTTGTCTCCCACGGCGCGCACCTGCTCGCCCTCCGGCGCGGCGGCGCGGTCGGCCTCGCGCATCTCTTGCTGCGCGATGCTCTTTTCCACCTCGCGCTCGCCCGAAGCGGGCGCGGCGCTAACCGCCGGCGCTCCGCCGCCCCCGACGCCGCCGTCGGGCTTGCCCCGCCCACGATAGACGGCGGTGGGCAACGGCGCGGCGCCGTTCTGCTGGTCGCGCCAGGCGACGGTATCCTCGCTCTCATCCACCAGGAACGAGGTGTAGGGCGTGGCGATGCCATAGCGCGTCCCCAGCGCCACGATCTCGTCCACCAGTTCGGCCTCCGACCCGTGCAGGCGGATTTCCGTCAGCAGGTGGCCGATCTTGCGCGTGGCCCACAGCCGGGGGATGAAATCGGCGCCGCCCTGGTTGCGAAAACGGATGTCGGGGTAAGTATAGCTCATTACTTGGCCGTTGACCACACCGCGCAACGTCAACGTGGCGGTTCCGGCCTCGCGATAGCGCCCCACCACCACCAGTTGCCCGCCGGTGAACACGTCGGGCAGAGGGTTGGGATAGACCTCTTCCACGCGCACGGCGCCGAAATCGAGCGACACATCGGCCAGCACGGGGTCGCTGATCTTGCTATAGAACGATGAG
>CAZYPJ010000543.1:765-2072 GCA_964649365.1 uncultured Anaerolineales bacterium
TCGAGCAGGGGGGCGAGCTCGTCAAAGCCCACGCCGAAACAGAACAGCCGCACATCCTCGCCCGCCAGCTCGCTCACCCGCGCAATAATTTTGTCGGGGTCGCGCTGCCCCTCGGTGGGCAGGCCGTCGGTGAGAAAGAGGATCATCTGCGGGCGGCCCGTCTGCGTCTGCGAGAGGGTCTCGTCCAGCGCCTGGCCGATGTTGGTGCCGCCGCCGGCGACGAGGTCGCGCACAAAGGTTCGCGCAGCGGCGGACTCTTTGGCCGGGCGCAGACCCCTGGCGTAGTGGCGCGTGCCCGTGCTGAACGCGACCACATTAAAGCGGTCGCTGGGGTTGAGGTTGCTCAGGATGTACTCGGCTGCCGCCATCGCCTGGGTCAACTTTTCGCCCCTCATGCTGCCCGAGATGTCGAGGATCAAGAACACGTCTTTGGCGATGACCTGGCGCGCCTCGACCTTGGCGTTGGGCGCGGCCAGCAACACGAAAAAGCCGTCCTCGCCCTCTTCTTTGTAGCTGAGCAGGTTCACGCCCAGGTCGTTGGCGCTGACGGCATAGTAGAGCGTGAAATCGCGGTCGGGGGTGGCGTCCTTCTCGGCATAGACGGCCTCAGCCTGGGTATCGCTGGGGCGTTGCACCGCCACCTCGTGGCTGGGCGAATAGACCGCCTGGATCGCCTGGCGCGACGCGATCTTGACGGTCACGCTCACATCCTCCAGCGGGCGGGTCGAGAACTTTTCGGTGTTCAGCGGATAGGTATAGCGCACCAGCCCTTGATCCAGCGGCAGCACCTCGGTGTATTCCAGCTCGATGCGCTTTTCGCCGTGCGCCGGGATGGGATAGATGCGCGCCCTAAAAGCGTTGCGCCCGGCGTATTCCAACAGCGCCGGGTCGCGCTGCTGGCGGACGATCTCCTCATAGATCTCGCGGGCCTCGTCGGCCTCCAGCACCTGGGCCTCCAGCTTATGCCCATCCACCCACATGGCGAATTGCGAGATGCTGGCCCCTTCGGGCAAGGGAAAGATGTATTCGCCCTCCATATCGTAGGCCGATTCGTTGAGGAACACCTGATCCACGTGCGTGACGGCCACCTGATCCTGGATGGTCACGCTGACGCGATGGTATTTGATGGCCAGGCTGCGCAACGGCGGCGCCGGGCGCGGCGGCCTGGGGATAGGGATGATGATGCCGTCGGCCAGGGCAGGGCCGGCGCACGCGAGCGTCAACAGCAGTGCGAACCATGCAATCAATAGACACTTTTTCATGGAGACAGCCTCCTTCACTCCCACACACTTCACCGTGTTATATGG
>CAZYPJ010000544.1:0-2066 GCA_964649365.1 uncultured Anaerolineales bacterium
TGGCCGACGACCGTCAGCAGGGCGTCGGCCTTTGTGCGTGAGGTTAACGTTCGCGCCGCGCTCGACGCGGGAGAGGGCAAGGGCTGAGGTGTTACACGGCAAGCGCGACGCAAACCAGGCTGAGATCGTCAAGGCGCTGGAATCCGTCGGCGCATCGGTGCTCGACCTGGCCGATGTAGGGCGAGGCTGCCCGGATTTGCTTGTGGGCTATGCGGGCAGGGAATGGCTGATCGAGGTCAAGACGCCGACGGGCAAGCTCACCCCCGATGAAGTAGCCTTTGCGCGGGACTGGCATGGCGCGGTGCATGTGGCGCATAGCCCGGAAGAGGCGCTGGCCGTAATCGGGTTCAGGGAGTGGCGGCCATGACGCGCCACTACTCTTTCGTTGACGCTGAAGAGGCGCGCCTGATCCGCCGGTTGCACGAGGCTGGGCGCTCGCAAACGGCCATTGCGATACTGACGGGGCGCAGCACGCGCACCATCCGCGACATTTTGAGCAAGCCCGACCCCGACGATCCGACGCTGCGCCCATGCCCGGCGTGCGGCATTCTCCTTGCGCCGGGAGAAGTGTGCGATTGCGAAGCTGCACGCGAGACGGATGGAGAAATCGAGGCGTGGCTAGACGACTCCGGCTTTTGGGGGCCGACGTTGCCACCGCGTGAGCGCGCGGTGAGGGAAGGGCCGCCGTTGTGCGAGGTACTACTAGGAGGGTAACATGCACGTTGACTGGCATCCGATACGCGGCAAGGATGATTTGCCGACGAAATCTGGCAAATACCTGGTGACGGTATATGATAGCCTGAGTATTAAGGCGCGCTGTGTGGTGAAAATCGCCGACTATGACGCCGATGACCTCCTGTGGTTGTGCAGCGACCCAGCGTGGCTCCCGGCATCATGGGCATGGGAAGGGTCTGACTGGATATGGCAGCGCGTCATTGCCTGGCGACCCATGCCGAAACCATATGAGGAGGAAGCATGATCTGGCATGACGTAGAAAAAGAACTGCCGCCGTTCGGTAAGCAGGTTAGAGTGCGTTGGATCGGTTGCGCGAAAGAAGGCGAGGCTACGTTGGACGCGGATGGGCGTTGGCATTATGCTGATCCGAAAACCTGCCCACAAACGATCCGATGGGAGGCGGCGGATGCGCCATGCGCTTGGGGAGAATTGTCGGGGATCGGCAAGGTAAAGGAGTGGCCGGAATGAAGGCATGTCCGAATTGTAAGGAGACGAATGCGCGAATCTATGGGCGGGGAACCCTACCGCATGTGATTTGTCTCTGTGGCGTTAGTGGCCCGATTGCGGAGACTGATGCTAAGGGTATCGATCTCTGGGACGCCTTGCCCCGCCAAGAGGATTACGAGCCGCTACTCGATGCGTTCGACAGGCTGAACGATTGGTGTGCGGCCTACCCCGAATCGGTATTCCCGCCCTATTCCGCCGATGAGTTGGCGATGATTAACGCCTTGCTCAAAGAGCACGGCTATTCGCTGGATTGCATCAGCGCGGGCGTAGCGCAACACATGGTGGGTGTCGTCAGCGAGATTGTACGCGAGGCGATGAAGGCGAAGAATCCGGGGGCATATGAGAATGACCGATGAAGAGCTACTTGCCGAGATGCGAGCCGCGCTCCAAGTTCGTGGGATAGAGGCGCATATACGGATCGAGCATCCACTTCCTCATATCGTTGTCACCTTGCCGACGAATGATCGAGCAATTGAACTGGCCGTCTATGACGCCGAACTCGACTTGATCGAGGCCGGAATTGATGACGTGGTATTCGATGTTAACATAGAGGAGGGAAGCGATGATAACGGCTGAACAGTTGCGCGAATGGGATGTGGCGTGCGAAGGGCTATCGCTTCCGTGGTCTGATCCTGGAAGTGGGGATATTTGCGCACGCACGCCAACGGGATGGCGGATGGTCGCTGATTTCGTACCTTACGAGGGGGATCGGCGTTTCATTGCGGTTGCATCCGTCGCCATGCCCGCGCTACTCGCCGAGGTGAAGTGCCTGCGCGCGCTCTTGCGCGATTGGGACGCCGTGTGCAAGGGCCATTGCGACGTGG
>CAZYPJ010000545.1:0-2059 GCA_964649365.1 uncultured Anaerolineales bacterium
TACTCCGCGAGACCTATGCCTTGTGGGATGCGGGCTGGGTGACGTTCAACTGGCGCAACTATACCTATGACCACGTACAGCGCGTGCGCGGGCTGGCGTTGACACTGTGCCGCGCCGAAGGCGGCGACCCGATTGTCACTGAACTGGCCGCGCTGCTTCACGACATCACCAAGCCTTACGACGGCGAGTATATCGTTGGCAGTGACGGCAAGCGACTGGTGGATGAGCTGGGCTATTGGCGCAACGAGGTGCGCCTGCCGGCGCGGACGAATCATGTTACCCGCACTTACGATGAACTGGGCCTAGCTGGGCAATTGCACAATGAATCGGGTGCGGCGCTGGCTGAACGGTTGCTCGCGGAACATGGCGTAGCAACGGGGGTGCGCGCCCGCGTAGCCGAAACAATCCGTCATCACCTGGTCCCGCCCACCGACGCGCCTATCGAAAGCTGTTGTCTTTCGGACGCCGATACCATTGACGCCAATCTCGGTCTGCCCGCTTTTGTGCGCAACATCTATATCAACCTGCATTTCTATGACACCCGCAAAGCACCCGAGGCGGCGTCCATCGCTCAAGTATTGGCCCAAGACCCCCTCGGTTTCCTGCGCCCCTACATCACCGAGAACCTGCCACGCTGGAACGCGGGCAAACGACGCGATTTCATCCCTAAACTTCTCACCCAGGCAGGGCGCGACCTATCGCTGGCGCGCCTCGAACGACTCGACGGCGTATTCGCGGCCCTGGCAGCCGAATTGGACAACTATGAGGCCCATAGCCGCCACAATCGCTTGGCCATTGTATTGCACTATATGAATCATCAAGATGACCCCAGTATTGCGTCCGAGACCGATTATCTGGCCAATGATTGGTTGCGCGCCAACGGGGCCGGACCGGCGGCGCGCGAATTGCTCGACCAGTTGCAGCAAGAGATAGCGGGCGTCATATAGCTGCACCCTCAGGCTAAAATACTCGGTGCTTATCGTGGCTTTTCATGCGACTTTGAATTGATTAAATGGGTTTGAGCACCTTGAACTTGCAGCTAGATGGCGCGCCGCGCTAGACAAGACATAGATTGTGTGCTAGAATGCCCTTATCCAACGGCGACTGTCGCAATGATGCGGGTCGTCGTTGGTTTGTTGCTGCTTGCAGACAGAGAGGGGAAACCGGTCAATCCAACCATCTATCGCAGGCAAATCATTGTCCATTTCACATTCGGGAGGAGGCAGTACAATCATGTTCAAGCGCACCAGATTCTGGAGCCTATTGGCCACGATGCTCTTAATCGTGCTGGTCATGACGGCCTGCAAAGGCTCCACCAACAAAGGCGAATTCGTCTTTGGCGTTGTCTTGGTCGGCCCTTATAACGATCATGGCTGGAGCGAAGCTCATTACAATGCCGGCAAGTACGCTGAGGAAAAGATCCCCGGCGCCAAGATGATCTATCTCGACAAACTCAACGCCGCCGACCGCAAAGGCACTACTCTGGAGCAAGTCGTCGAGGATATGGTCTCGCAAGGGGCCAAGATGATCCTAACGACATCTGACGATTTTGCTGCCGATACCGATGTCGTCGCAGCCAAGTATCCCGATATTCCATTCGTTCATATCTCGGGCGACCATGCCAAGACCGGCAAGGCCCCCGCGAACGTAGCCAACTACATGAGCAAGATGGAATACATGAAGGCCGTCGCTGGCTGCGCTCCTGCGCTCAAGACCGAGCCCGGCCAAGTGGCCTACCTCGGTCCGCTGGTCAACGACGAAACCCGCCGCCTAGCCGCCGCCGCTTATCAAGGTTGCCAGTATTGCTATGAAAAGTATCGCGGCAAGAACCCCGCCGATCTGAAATTCACCGTCACCTGGATCGGCTTCTGGTTCAATATCCCGGGTGTCACGCTCGACCCCACCGAGGTCGCCAACGACATGTTCAACCAAGGGGCCGATGTGATCATCTCGGGCATTGATACTACCGAAGGCATCGTAGTAGCTGGCCAGCGCAAGGACAAAGGCGAGAAAGTCTGGGCCATTCCCTACGATTATGAGAACGCCTGCGAGATCAAGC
>CAZYPJ010000546.1:0-2035 GCA_964649365.1 uncultured Anaerolineales bacterium
ATCGCTGAGCAGATGAGCGACGTGGCTGTCGTTGAGCAAGCCCCCGAAATGGAAAGCGGCACATTGCTGATGCTTCTTGCGCCTAACAGCAGCAAGACTCCATCATAGATCGTTATATTTCAGTGGAGGTGTTCAAAGGTGCCCAAGTTAAAGACCCACAAGGCTACCGCTAAGCGCTTCAAGCTAACCGGTTCGGGCAAGCTGGTACGCAGCAAGGGCGAACGTCGCCACCTGCGGCGCAATCGTACCAAGTCCGTGCGGCGGGCGGCGTGGAAGATGGTCGAAGTCGAGACTAACGGCGAGGTCAAGCGCGTCAAGCGGTTGGCTCCCTATATCGGCAAGCACACGGGATGACGCATACCAGCTAGGAAAGGAACACTACATTGGCTAGGGTAAAACGAGGCGTCGCCGCCCGGCAGCGCCATAACAAGATTCTCAAGTTTACCAAGGGGCAACGCGGGACCAAGCACTTGTTGTTCCGCCGGGCCAACGAGGCGATGTTGGCTTCGTTGCGTTATGCCACGCGCGACCGCCGCGCCCGTAAGCGCGAAATGCGCCGGTTGTGGATCATCCGTATTAACGCTGGCGCGCGTCAGAATGGTTTGTCCTATAGTCGCTTAATTCAGGGGTTACGGCTTGCCAGCGTGGATATCAACCGCAAAATACTTGCCGATATGGCTGTGACCGACCCTTCTTCCTTCGCCCATCTGGTGCAGGTGGCTAAAGAAGCGCGTGCTGCTGCCTGAGCGCTCGGGCCTTGCGACCGGTAACGAAGGCAAAGCGATGCTCGTGTGGAGCATCGCTTTTTTATCCCTGGCGTGGACGTCCGCTTAGCGGTTCAGGTGCCGTTCCACGAGCAGCAGGGCCGCTTGGGCCGAAAGCCCTTTATTGCCCGACCGATCGGCTTGCCATAAATGATGTTGCACCTCGTCGCCTAGTGGGCTAGAAACGGCGATATAGACCGTGCCCACGGGCTTTTTGGCGCTGCCACCCGTAGGGCCGGCCACCCCTGTGACGGACACGCCTACCTCGACGTTCAGCAGTCGGCGAACTCCTTGCGCCATAGCCAATGCCGACTGATAGCTCACCGCGCCATGCTCCGACAATACCTCTTGGGGCACGCCTAACACATCGCGTTTGACCTCGTTGGCATAAGCGATCACCCCGCCTTGGAAAAAGGTCGAACTGCCTGAAATTTCGGTGATGGTATGTCCCACTAATCCACCCGTGCATGATTCTGCTGTGGCCAACCTCCAACCCCGCGCGAGCAACAATCGCCCCACGCGCTCGGCGATGATAACCCATTCGTTCATTTCATCATCTCCTGAGCCAGATGCTAGATTATACCATACGCGCCATATCGCAAAACCATTTGTGTCGTCCTGCATCTCATGGTAGAATAACGTGTAGTGTGATGCAAGGTGCTATAGCTTAAACGATGGGTATCGCCAATGTGGCAAACCATTGGGCACGATTGGGCAACCGAATTATTGCAGCGCGCCATTGATCGGCGACATGTAGCCCATACCTATCTTTTTGCCGGCCCAGCCAATATTGGCAAAAGTACCCTGGCCCAAGATTTGGCCGCTGCGCTCAACTGCACGGGCGCACAGCCTCCTTGTGGACATTGCCAGGCCTGCGACAAAGTGACCCGGCGCATTCACCCAGATGTTGCCGTGATCGAGCCGGATGCGGGCAAAATCAAGATTGAGCAGGTGCGTCGGCTGCAACATGACCTGCAGCTCACGCCGTTTGAAGGGCGTTGGCGCGTTTGCGTTGTGACTGATTTTCAGACAGCGACCGTCGAGGCGTCTAATGCGTTGCTCAAGACATTGGAGGAACCCCCGACACGTGCGGCGATTGTTCTTACCGCCACCGACGCCAGCTTGTTGCTGCCGACTATCCTTTCGCGATGTCAGGTATTGCCGCTGCGCGCCATATCGCCCCGTCAGTTGGAGAATGCGTTGATTGATCGCTGGAACGCGCCTGCCGACCTGGCGCGTGTGTTGGCGCGACTATCGGGGGGGCGCATTGG
>CAZYPJ010000547.1:0-2025 GCA_964649365.1 uncultured Anaerolineales bacterium
AACTCGTTCACATTACGGCCCACGGTAGGCGTGAGGATTTCCATGGCCTGGACGACGCCATCAGGGTCAATGATAAAGCGCCCGCGGATATCCACGCCGCCCTCTTCATCATAGACGCCATAGGCGCGCCCAATGGCGCCCGTGGTGTCAGCGACCATTGGCCAGGGGAAGCCCCCCTCGACCATCTTGGAGAGCTCTTCCTCCTGCCAGATTTTGTGCACAAACTGGCTATTGGTGCTGATTGCCAGCACCTGAACGCCCAGTTCGTCGAGTTGAGCTTTACGCGCAGCGACCGCTGCGAGTTCGGTCGGTCAAACAAAGGTAAAGTCGCCGGGGTAGAAACAAATCACCGTCCATTTGCCGGCGTAATCGGCCAGCGAGATCTTTTTAAAGCCGCCGTCTACAAAGGCCATACTGCTGAATTGTGGAGCCGCAGCTCCGGCTCTTGCAACTGTCATGGTTACCTCCTGTGAAAGCATTCTGTCCATCAGGTAAGCACATCAGTGCAGAGACGCACCCTCTGCCTCGGCTCGCTCATGCAGCCTTCATGCTCAACATAGCGGCGTAGCGCGCTACTGTCAATAGGCTCGCGCCGGGATGTAACACGTGTCAACTCAAATGATAATCGAACCGAAGGGGGATGGTACGGTCAAATGATAATCAAACCGCCAGCCCTACCCCTTTCTGTGAGAGGTCAATGAGCGCGTCTCGGACATCAATGGGCAGATCGGGCTGGGCGCCCGCCATATGAGATAGAAGATCAAGCTGGGCATAAATGGTGCGTCGCAGCTGGCGAGGGTTAATGCTATCACGATAGACGCGCCAGCGAACCTGTTCTTCTGCCGAGAGAATGCCTGAAGCGCAGAGGCGCTCGAAGGGTGTCTGGGCGTCATCAAAGCGGCGGCGGGGCCGCTTTCTGCCCTCCGGGTCGGTATAAACGATTTTCTCTTTAAGGCGCATCACTGGCTGGAAGAAATTGTAGTAAAGCCACATCTGATCATAGAGCTCATTCAAGGCCTGGGTCTGGGCAGGCGTGTCAAAGCGCTGATCGCCAAAGTACTGACGGACCAAGGTATCGTTCTTTTGCTCGACAAAGCGATTGTCATTCTTCTGCCAGGGGCGAGACCGGCTGAGTTTGAGACCGGGGAAACAGTTGGGCCAAAAGGCAAGCATGTGGTGATTGAAGAACTCGCTGCCATTGTCGGGATGTAGCTCACGCACGGGGAAAATCAGACGTTGGCTGATGTATTGAAACCCGTTCTCCATCACGACATAACTACGTCCAAGCACCGCCACTCGCTCGCTCCAGCCGGTGGCGACGTCAACGAGTTGAATGGTGTGCACATAATCTCCTTTGGTGCTGCTACCGCCATGATGCACCAGGTCAACCTCAAAGTGCCCGGGTTCAGGCTCATCCCAGGGAATGCGCTCCATTGGAACGGCTTGTCGCGCGCGATTGGCCTCTTGGGGGCCTCTCCGAGGCAGACGAAAGTCGTCCTGGCGAATGCGCTTCAGGATGCGTCCAACTGTAGCGATGCTGATGCGCCCAAGTTGTTCAAGCAGCTCTGGTGTCACCGTTAGCTCGCCGTGTCGCGCCAAGTTTTGAGCCATGCTAACCAAATTGGGCGTCAATCGCTCGGCTGAGATGTAATCGAAAGCCTCCCAGATGACCCGCAAAGCATCGTCCACCTCGGGCCCATAGCTACGGCCTCGCTGCTTACGCCGTGGCTTGCTTTCCAGGTCGCCGCCCAGTTTAGTGATCAGTGTCTTTCGTCCCAAGCCGGTGACCTCTCCCAGGTGCGTTAGCATTTCCCCTTTCTTGCGTCTATCCGCCTTTTCATAGAGCTTCTGTTCGTTCTTCATATGCTGGTTTCGAGCCTGAAGTGCCATTGGGTATTCTCTGGGCATAGTCCCTCGGTTTCATTATCATTTGAGTGGACTGTACCCCTTCGGTTCGATTTTAGGTGAGTGAATGCGGCCTCTTGCCCTCTGCGCTCGATTCGCCGTAAACTTGGTTTGCACCCT
>CAZYPJ010000548.1:0-1543 GCA_964649365.1 uncultured Anaerolineales bacterium
CCCTCGATTCTACCTCGATCCTTGGCCCCTACCAATTGTTTACTAAAAAGACCAAGACCATAGAAAATCCATAACCAAACCTTAACACGCCGCCGCGCGCCGCGCCGCGATCTTTTACCGCCCATTAACCCCACCTTAACCTCCCCAAGCTACCATAGACGATGGCAAGATCACACACTCAAGGGAGGAAGTATGTCTCGCAACATCGGTCGGGCCGTCGTGGCCCTCGCGCTCATCGTGATGGTGTTGGTCGCTGGGTGCGCCCAACAAGCCCCCGCCGTCGTCGAAAAGGTCGTGACCCAAGTGGTCAAAGAGACGGTGGTGGTCAAGGAGACAGTGGTGCAAAAGGAAGCGGTTGAAGTCGAAAAAGAAGTCACCCGCATCGTCGAAAAAGAGGCCCCCACGCAAGAGGCCGCCCCCGCGAAAAAGGCCAAGTACATCATTGTGCTCATCGGCGACGGCATGGGCGTGGCCCAGCGCAACGCCGCCGAGCTGTACCTAGCGGCCACCTCGGGCGCCAAGCGCCCCGAAGACGCCAAGCTGGTGATGAACACGCTCCCCGCGCAGGGCATGAACACCACCTATGACCTATCGAGCGTCATCCCCGATTCGGCCTCCACGGCTACCGCCATCGCCTCGGGCTACAAGACCAAGTCGGGCGTCATCGGCATGGATGCCGACGGCAAGATCAAGTACGAGAACATCGCCGAAGCGGCCAAAAAGGCCGGCTGGAAGGTCGGCGTCGTCAGCAGCGTCTCGCTCGATCACGCTACGCCCGCCGCGTTCTATGGGCATCAGCCCAGCCGCAAGAACATGTACGAGTTGTGCATGGAACTGGCCAACTCGGGCTTTGACTATTTCGCCGGCGGCCAGATGCTCCAGCACAAGAGCAAGGAAGAGGGCAAGCCCGACGCCATCGAGACGGCCAAAGCCAACGGCTACACCGTCGTGACCAACCGCGCCGATTTCGACAAGCTGGCCCCGGGCGCGGGCAAGGTCATCGCCATGAGCGAAAAGGTGGACAAGGACGCCGCCATGTACTATGCCCTCGATAGCGCCGACGGCGACATCACCCTGGCCGAGTACACCGCCAAGGGCATCGAGCTGCTCGACAACCCCAACGGCTTTTTCCTGATGGTCGCGGGCGGGAAAATTGACTGGGCCTGCCACGCCAACGACGCCGCCGCCTCGATCCTTGACACCATCGCCTTTGACCAGGTCGTCGCCGAGGCGCTCAAGTTCTATCAAAAACACCCCGATGAGACGCTCATCATCGTCACCGGCGACCACGAAACCGGCGGCATGACCATCGGCTTTGCTGGCACACAATACGCTTCCTTTGTGGAGAAAATCCAGCACCAGAAAATGTCCTACATTGAGTTCAGCAACAAACTCGAAGAGTACAAGGCGACGCACAAGCCCGAAACCGCCAAGCTCGAAGACCTGCTCCCGACCATCGAGGAAGCTTTCGGCCTGACCACGATCACCGCCGAAGAGCGCGAAATGGCCTTCGACCAGCTGGTGGCCCTCAACCGCACCCCGC
>CAZYPJ010000548.1:1553-2025 GCA_964649365.1 uncultured Anaerolineales bacterium
CAAAGTTAAGGAGAGCAAGGATGCGGAAGCCCAAGCCAAGCTGGGCATGGCCCTTTCCGATCTCGAACTGGAGACGTTGCGCGAGGCCTTTGCCGAGAGCATGAAGGGCGTCGAAGTGCGCTCCAACGACGAGCACACCTACCTGCTCTACGGCGGCTATGAACCGCTCACCATCAAGCTCACCACCATCCTCAACCAAAAGGCCGGCATCGGCTGGACGTCGTACTCGCACACCGGCGTGCCCGTGCAGACCTCGGCGATTGGTGTGGGCAGCGAGCAGTTCAACGGCTACTATGCCCAAACCGATATCCACACCAAGATGAAGTCCGTCGCCGCGTTCTAATTCCCAATGACCGACGGCGACTCGCGGAGCAAGGCGGCCGACTCGCCTTGCTCCGCCGCCGGGCCAGAAGCGGCCACGAGGGCCGCAGCGACGGGGGGGCGCCCCGCATGGGGGAACGGGGTGTTTAGG
>CAZYPJ010000549.1:0-2000 GCA_964649365.1 uncultured Anaerolineales bacterium
GCGCTTGTTTCCTAATCTTTCATCGCGCCCAACCCACCGCCCGCGCAAATTGCCTCTTGACTTGGAGTGCACTCTAGGTTGTACAATGAGTACAGCCACGCATGATCGGGGGGCAAGATGGAAAACGATCTCACCGTGCAACAGGCCGCCGAGCGCACCGGCCTCAGCGAGCACACGCTGCGCTATTACGAACGCATTGGCCTGCTCGCGAGGGCGCCCCGCGCCGATAACGGCCACCGCCGCTATTCGAGCGAGGACATCGGCTGGATTCAGTTCGTCAAAAAGCTGCGCGCGGCGGGGATGCCCATTGCTGCTGTACGGCGTTATGTAGAGTTACAGCGCCAGGGCAGCGGCACGCTGGGCGAGCGGCTGGCGCTGCTCCGCGAGCACCGCCGCGCCGTCGCGCAGCAAATTGACGAGCTTTCGGCGCACCTGGCGGTGATCGAGGGCAAGATCGCCTACTATGCCCAACTCGCCGACGCCGACGACGACTGCGCGCAAGAGATCATCAATCCAGAGGATAGAGGACGCGGATAAACGCGGAACGACGCTGATATTTAGGTATCAGCGCGCAAGGATCAAGCATGATCCGCGTTCCTCCGCGTTCATCCGCGCCCCCAAGAAAGAGAGTATCAGCATGAAAAGCATGAGATTGGGTCGAACCGAGTTGCAGGTCTCGCGGGTCGGCATCGGCGGCATTCCGCTGCAACGGCCCGCCGAGGCCGAGGCCGTCCGCGTGGTGCAACGCGCGCTCGACCTGGGCGTCACCTTCATAGACACCGCCGCCGGCTATGGCCCTAGCGAAGAGCGCATTGGCCTGGCGCTGGAGGGGCGGCGGCAAGGGGTGGTGATCGCCACCAAGAGCGGCCAGGCCGACGCCGCCGGCGCCCGCCAAGAGCTAGAGCGCAGCCTGCGGCGCTTGCGGACGGATTATATTGACGTGTGGCAGCTCCACAACTATTCCACCGCCGAACGTTACGCGCAGGCGCTCGGCCCGGGCGGCGCGCTAGAGATGGCCCAGGCCGCGCGGCAAGCCGGGCTGATCCGCTACATCGGCCTATCGAGCCACAACCCCGGCGTCGCCGCGCGCGCCATCGCCTCGGGGCTGTTCGATACCATCCAGTACCCCATGAACTATATCGCCCTGGAGGCGGCGGACGCGCTGTTGCCCCTGGCCGAACAGCACGATGTGGGCGTGATCGCCATGAAGCCCTTTGCCGGGGGGATGCTCAGCCGCGCCGACCTGGCGATCAAGTATCTGCTGCAATTCGACCGCGTCATCGCCGACCCGGGCGTGCAGAGCGTGGCCGAGGTCGAAGAGTTGGTCGGCGTCGTGGAAAGCGGCGATTGGGCGCTCGGCCCCGAAGATTGGGCCGCCATGGCGCGCGACCGCGAGGCGCTGGGGACGCGCTTTTGCCGCAATTGCGAATACTGTATGCCCTGCCCGCAGGGGGTAAACATCCCGATGGTGATGATTACGCCGAAAATGTGGAAGTTGTGGCCGCCCGAGCTGTTCCGCGACCCCGCCTGGTGGTATTCGGCGGCCGTGTTGAGCGGCAAACAGTGCGCGCAGTGCGGCGAATGCGAGGCGCGCTGCCCCTTTGGGTTGCCCATCCGCGAGATGATCGCCGAGCACGTGGCGTTCTACGAGCGGGTCGCGGCGGGCGGCTGAACGAGCCAACGCTTGGCCATACCCTCGCGTCTTACCTAGTGACCGGTCGCAACGAATCTATCTGGGTAAGCAACAACAAAGGCGGGGTTCGGCCCCGCAGCGAGGAGTATCGCCATGAATTGGCAAGAGCTGGACCGCCTGGCGGAGATTTGCTGCGCCGAAAGGCGACCGCCCGCCCGCGAGCCGAACGAGAAAGACCAGGTGGTGGATATGCTGGATTTTACCTCGGAGTTTTACAGAATACTTGGGCGCCTGTTCTCGCGGCGCCCGACCCAAACGTCGGCGCCCACCAGGGGCGCGGCTACGGACATCGTAGGGGCGCGATACA
>CAZYPJ010000550.1:0-1992 GCA_964649365.1 uncultured Anaerolineales bacterium
ACTCGAAACAACCTTCGTCATTCCTACTTCGTAATTCCCCCATTCCCCTCCCCCACTTGCCAACCTTCCGCAACGCGCCTACAATCATTCAAGCAACACTCAAGGAGCGTAGCGCCATGACCGACCCCTTCTCCTTCGCCGCGCCGGTGGCCCTGCGCGATGGCCGCCTGGCCCTCGCGCGCCCGTTGACCGAGGCCGACGTCGAGCCGCTCGCCGCCTTTTTCCTGGGCCTCTCCGATGAAACCAAGAGCCGTTACGGCCCGCACCCCTTCGACCGCGCCACGGCGGAGCGGCTGTGCGGCGAGGCCAGCCTGCCCTGCACGGTGCGCTTTGTGGCCGAGTTGGAGGGCGCCTTCATCGGCTATATGATCCTGACGCGCCACATCTGGCCCGACGACGTGGCCCGCTACGGCGGGGCGCTGCGCTTGGCCGAGTGCGCCTGCTTTGCGCCCGTCATCGCCGACGCCTACCAGGAGCAGGGCATCGGCACGCAGATGGCGCGCCACGTGCTCTCGTGCGCCCGGCAGATGGGCCTCAAGCAAGTGATCCTGATGGGCGGCGTGATGGCCGAAAACCCCCGCGCTCGCCGCCTCTACGAGCGCATCGGCTTTCAATATCGCGGCGAATTCTGGGCCGATTACGGCAAAGGCCCCATCCTGAATTACAACATGATTATCGAATGGTAGTTGCCAGTGGTCAGTCATCAGTGGTCAGTGATTGGTTGCTGCGCGCAGCGTCGCTCACTGACCACTAACCACCGACCACTGAAAACGGATGAAGAGCCACTGAATCGAGGAGACCACGCAATGAAGATTCTACTTACCGGCGGCACAGGGGCGGTGGGTCGGCAGACCACCGAGTATCTGGTGGACAAGGGCCACCAGGTCACGGTCATCGGGCGCAGGGCAGGGATGGAGGTCCCGCCGGGCGCCGCATACCGCGTCTGTGACATCAACGATTACGACGCGCTCTACGCCGTGATGGCGGGCATGGAGGCGGTGGTGCACTTGGCGGCCATCCCCAACCCCATGATGGAAGAGGACCAAGAGCTGTTCCGCGTCAACGCCTCGGGCACGTTCAACGTCTATGAGGCGGCGGCGCAGCGCGGCGTCAAGCGCGTGGCGCAGGCCAGTTCGATCAACGCGCTGGGGTATCACTATGGCGTCGAGCCGTTCGACCTGAGCTATTTCCCCATTGACGAGGCGCACCCCGTCCGCACCACCGATTCCTACTCGTTCTCCAAGCAAATCGTCGAGCAGATCGCCGATTACTACTGGCGGCGGGCGGGCATTAGCGGCGTGTCGCTGCGGCTGCCGGCGGTCTATGAGGTCAAGCCCGAGCTGCCTCCCTGGCTGCGCCACATGGGCGGCGGCGAGCTGTACGACGAGCTGCGCCGCCTGGCGGCCCTGCCCGAGGATGAGCGCTACGAAACCCTGCGCGACCTGCACCGTCGCTCGCGCCAGGCGATGTACGCCATGGCCGCCGAGCGGATCGCCGCGCGCCGCGAAGGCAAAGAAGAGCCGCCCCGCCGCTGGCCGCGCGATATGAGCTTTGCCGTGGTGAGCGGCATGGCCAATTTCTGGACCTCGCTCGACGCGCGCGACGCCGGCCAGGCGTTCGAGAAGGGCATCCTGGCCGACTATGAGGGCAGCCACCCGCTGTTCATCAACGATTCGATCAACACCCTGGGCGCCGAGTCGGAGGCGCTGCTGGCGGCGTTCTTCCCCCGCGTCAAGCCGCGCACCCGCGTGCTCAAAGGCGCCGAGTGCATCGTCTCGATCCAACGCGCCCGCGACCTGATGGGTTTCGAGCCGGTCTATCATTGGGTGGACCTGATGAAGCAAGTGAACGCCAACTGGCAGCCGTTTACGTTCTAGGGCAACCGCAGAGGCGCAGAGAACGCAGAGGGGTTTGGTGGTAGGGCGGCCACACAGAAGGGCGGCCACACAGAAGGGCGGCCACACAGGGCGGCCCCGCGCCAGCGGGACCGCC
>CAZYPJ010000551.1:0-1990 GCA_964649365.1 uncultured Anaerolineales bacterium
TGGCTTGGCGCGATGAGGGTCGCATCGAGGATACGCTCCTCTTGTTGGAGCATACGCCAGTTATCACGTTGGGCTGGCGCGGCGACGAGAGCCACATCCTGGCCTCGCCCGAGACGTTGGCGCAAGAAGGGATCGAAGTGCGCCGCGTGGAGCGCGGCGGCGACGTGACCTATCACGGCCCTGGGCAGTTGGTGGGCTATCCCATCTTTGACCTGCACGCGCGCAACCTGGGCGCCAGCGATTACATGCACCGCCTGGAAGAGGCGCTGATGCGGGCGCTGGCCGAATACGGCGTGCGCACCCATCGCCGCGAGGGGATCATCGGCGTGTGGGTGGGCGAGAACAAGATCGCCGCCCTGGGCGTGCGCATCAAGCGGGGGATCAGCTTTCACGGGTTCGCGCTCAACGTAGCTCCCGAGATGCGCCACTGGTCATACATCATCCCCTGCGGCATCACCGATGGCGGCGTCACCAGCCTCGCCCGCGAGCTGGGCCAGCAAGCGCCGACGCTAACCGAGGTGCGCGCCCGCGTCGTCCATTATTTGGCGGAACTGTTCGACGCCGAGATGATTCCAACTACCGTCGCCGCATTGGAGCGGGAAGCGGCGATCACGGGCCGAAGTAATGAATAAACAAGATTGAACCCCAACGACACGGCAATGAACAAAACAACCATACCCTCTGTGTTCTCCGTGTCTCCGTGGTGAATCTATCTCAGGAGGCAAGTTCATGAACGCGCGCGTAGGACGTTTGCGCAAAGCGATGGCGGAAAAAGGTGTGGAGTGCCTGCTGGTATCACAGCCCGAAAACCGCCGCTATCTGAGCGGCTTTACCGGTTCGGCAGGGGTGCTTATCATCACCGCCGATCACGCCTTGCTGGCCAGCGACTTTCGCTACTACGAGCAGGTGCGCCAGCAGGCCCCCGATTTCGAGCTGGTAGAGATCACCGATTCCACCCAAGCGGCATTGGCCGCCGTATTGGGACGACTGGGCGTGAATCAAGTGGGCTTTGAGAGCCAAGATCTGACCGTCGAGACCTATGGGCAATGGCGCGATGCCATCGGCGGCGTAGAGTGGGCGCCCACCAGCGGCATGGTCGAGCGACTGCGCCAGATCAAAGACGCCGACGAAATCGCCGCTATCGAGCGCGCCGTGCGCCTGGCCGATGAGGCCATGAGCCACATCTACGATTGGTTACGTCCGGGCATGACTGAGCGCGAAGTCTCGTGGGAGCTAGAAGTGTACATGCGCTCACATGGCGCCGAAAAGCTCTCGTTCACCACTATCGTCGGTTCCGGCCCTAATGGAGCCATGTCGCACGCAGTGACATCCGACCGGCCCATCCAGGTGGGCGACCCGGTGGTGATTGACATGGGCTGCGTGGTGGATGGCTACTGCTCCGACTTGACGCGCTCGTTTTGTTTGGGCAAGGCCGATGACCACTATCAGGCCGTGTGGAAGTGCGTATTGCAGGCGCAGCTCGCCGCCGAGGGGGCGATCCGCGCCGGGCTGCCCGGCGTCGAGGCCGATGCGGTGGCTCGCAGGCTGATCTATGGCGCGGGCTATGAGGGCAAATTCGGCCACGGACTGGGGCACGGCGTGGGGTTGGCTATTCATGAAGGGCCGCGCGCCAGCATGACCTCGAAGGATACGCTGGAGGCGGGGATGATTGTCACCGGCGAGCCGGGCATCTACGAGCCGGGCTGGGGCGGCGTGCGCATCGAAGATATGGTGGTAGTGACGGAGGATGGCTGCCGCGTGCTCACCACCGTAGAAAAGCGAATGATTATCTAGGATAAACCTATACACCATGAGGGGTGCGATGTATCGCGCTCCTCATGGTGGTTGGTTCAGGAATTATCCGGTAAAACCCCCAAGCGCGTCAATTCGTTTAGCAGCGCCGCGCGCCCCGTAAAGTGGATCGCGGCCATCCCCGCGTCGCGGGCGCCCTGCACATTGGCAGGCGCATCGTCAATGAACAGCGTCTCGG
>CAZYPJ010000552.1:0-1965 GCA_964649365.1 uncultured Anaerolineales bacterium
GGAGCGTATAGGCGGGCGGCGCGTGCGGCACGCGGATGGCCAGGTAGCCCTTTTCGGCCAGCTCGTCGGGGATGGGGGGCGTCTCGCCGTCGGCGCTGGCCAGCGTCACGCCCCGCGCCGTATCGGTGGGCGTGAACACGCCCGTCACGCCGAATTCGAGCCACACCAGGGCGTAGCGGCTATCGGCGGTGATGTTGGCCTCCAGCGGCGCGGCTGGGTCGCCCGCCCGGCCGGCGACGGGAGTCTTGGGAAAGCAACTCGCGCTTTCGCTGCAATCCTCGCAGTCCAAGTACCAGAACAGGCATCCGAAAGGCTGTGCGCCGTCAAAAGCCGCCAGCCCTCCCGGCGCCAGTAAGAACAGCGCCGCCGCCAGATAGTACACCGCGCGGCTGCGCGCCAGCCATTGCCGCAGGCGAACCCACCGATCTTGCATGGCGCATCCTCCTTTGCCTTGTGCACAGCCGCCGATTCCGGCTGCTCGCTGGCCGCGAGCGGAGACGCCGGGGCGGCAGGATCGCTACATCGCTAGGCGCAGGAATGGCAAAGCGCGCCGGAACTCGTCGTCGTTCGCCTATAGGCGCGCCTCGGCGATCAAACGCCCGGAGACAGGGATATTCTCCTCCTCGATCTCGCCGCTGCGCGCGTTCACCGTGTAGCACACAGCGTCGAGCGCGACCTCGAACGCGCCGTTGGCCAGCGCGCCGAACGTCAGCTTCAGGTGCTCCAACTCGAGCGCGCGTTTCGGCTCATAGATGGCGCTATCGCCCAACTCGTTGAGATAATCCTCGTTCTCCTCATCATCGCTATAGCCCAACTCGAACACGCGACCCTGAAGGTCGGCGGCCTGCGCCAGGCCCTCGATGGTCATGGCCTTGATCGCCAGGCCGGCCCGCGTCAGCTTTTGGCTATCGGCGAACAGGCTAAAGATGAGATAATGCGCGTCGCCCTCGCGGTCGAACGAGAGGTCGAGCCGCACGTGATCCAGCGTATATTCCCGCCCGCGGATGCGGAGGGTGGAGGTGGGCATGGGCAGCTCCTTCCAACGTGCTGATTGCGACCATCATACCGCCCGGCGGCGCGGGCGTCAAGCCGCGCCGCCCTAGCTGCGCCCCTCCACCACCTGATCGAGCGGCAGGCGCGGGCGGGCGGCGGGCGCTTCGGCGGGGTAGCCCAGCGTGACGCACGCGATGAGTGTGTGGTCGCCCTTGCCCAGCCACTCTTTGACCTCGTCGGCGCAATAGAGGATGTCGCAGATCCACAACGACCCCAGCCCCAGGTCGAGCGCGGCCAGCAGCATGTTCTGGATGGCGGCGCCGGTGGATTGCAACATCACGAACTGCCAATCGTCGTGGAACTGGGCGGGCACTTCGGCGGGGGGCGGGCGGTGGAACACCACCACCGTGGCCGAGGCGTTCTCCATCGCGTGGGCCGTCCACGCCAGGCTGCCGATCTCTTCGCCCGCCGCTTTGAGCGCAGCGGCGCGGTCGCGCATCAGGTGGGCCAGCTTGAGGTGCTGCTCGCCCTCCAGCGCTACAAAGCGCCAGGGCTGGCCGTTCTTGGCCGAGGGCGCTTGGTGCGCGGCGGCGATCACCCGCTCCACCAACTCGTGGGGTACGGGGCGCGGGTCGAACTTGCGGATGCTGCGGCGGTCGGCGATGGCTTGCAACGTGTTCATGGCGATGCCTCCTTTGTGCATGAGGACAATAGACGCGGGGAAGGCAGTATAGGAGAATGGCGAGTATTGTCAAACGGGACGAAATTAGTGGTCAGTCAGCAGTCGTCAGCGGTCAGCGTTTGAAGCTAGAGACGCCTGCCGCTGAAGCGGCAGGCTACTATTACAAAGCCGACCTTCGTCGGCTGGAACTCAGCTTGAAAAAACATTTTCAACACATGCAAACCAGTCAGCCCGCGAAGGCGGGCTTGGTAATCGTAGCCTGCCGCTTTAACGCTTGGTGTGAAATGATT
>CAZYPJ010000553.1:0-1964 GCA_964649365.1 uncultured Anaerolineales bacterium
TTGGCGATGTGCCGGTAATAATCTACCCGCGCTCTCACTAGCAAACCATTGTCGGTGGTCAGGGTTAGCCAGAGCTGCTCATTGGCTTGGGGTGAATTGCCCCGCACATAGAACTCGATCCAATGATAGGGGTTGGCGTCGAACGCCGCATGGGTGAATTGAATTCCTTCCCACGGGGCTAAAGTGATGGCGATGGCGTGCGCACCACGATAAACCTGATCGCTGGCTGCGAAATCGAGCGAGGTAGCCCACGAGGCATCTTGCCAGCCGGAGGCCAGAGAGTCGGCGTAAATATCAAATGAACGCGCCTCATCGAGATAGTGCAGACGCTCACCAGCGGGCGCCGGCGCGCCATAATAGGCTCTCAGCAATGCCTCGGCGGGTTTGTCGTAAGGAGTGTAATCCAGGTCGGATGGCCCACCGGCAAAAGGGTCGGCATCCCAGGCCCACCAATAGATGCCTGCAAACCAGGGCTGATCCCAGACCGCCTCAAGCAACGCACGGTAACAATCGGCTTGTTCTTGTAGATCGAGATCGCCGGCGCGTTGCCAATCCCACGGCCAACGGTTAGCGCCGTCTATGCTGCGATAGCCCACCTCGGTGAAGAGGATTGGCTTGTCCCATTGCGCAGCGAGACCGACAAAGGTGGGGAGCAACGCTTCCCAAGCAGCCAAGAGCGTTTCATAGCTAGGATCATTCTCGTCGGTCAGAGGATAATAGGCGTCTATGCCGATGTAATCCACCGCGTCCCACCACGTGATGCTGACCTCTTCGCCGCTGTGGTTTGAGGCATAGGTAATCGGGCCATCGTAGAGTCCACGCACTTGGGCGCTGACGGCGCGCCATTCGGCAGCGCGATGAGTGGTCGCTACTAGTTCGACTCCGATGCAGAATTGTTCCACGCCGAGATTGCTTGCTATGAGGGCATAGTAGCTGATAAAGCTGCGATACGATGCGAACCACTTTTGCCATTGCGCCTCAGAAAAGCTCTCGCCGATTTCGCCGCGCCAAGCATCCTCGTAGAGCACGTCCACATGGGGCTTGAGCATTACTTTGAGTCCCAACGCGTGAGCTTGGGCGATGGCGTGGGTCACGTCCTCATCGGTGGGGGTGGCGTCGGCGCGGTAGATGGTAGTGGATTCGGTAGTGTCCTGATACCACGTGACGATCAGCGCTACCCAATCGGCACCTGTGGCCTCCAGGTTGGCGAGCGCCCGGTCGCTACCCGGCGAATCATATAGCCCTGGCCACCAAGCCGCATAGGACATCCCCTGTTGTTTGGGTATGTCGGCGCGCGCTTGTGTGGGGAATAAGCCGCCCCAAGCGACACATATGGTCAGCGCCAGCGCAATCAGCCATTTGCCCACAACAAGCTCCTTTGGGGGCAGCCGCCAATCAGTTGGCGGCTGCCCGGCTCGACGCCTAGAGCACGACGTAGCCTGCTCCCAGCACCTGGCGCGGCGGCGCGTCACATTCGAGTTTGATGACACACACGCCGGCGATAGCATCAGGATTGGTCGTCGGCAGGCCTTTGAGGATCAAGCGATTCTCGGTCTGTTCGAAAGCGATAGGATCGCCCGTAGCCAGGAACGAAGCTCTTTGCACCTTGACCTGCAACCCGCCGATAGCCAACTCTCTACCGGGCCAGCGGTTGCACCAATAGTAAGCAGTATTGCCCTTGATGGTCCATTGGCCAGTGGGCATCCATTCCATGCGGCCATCGGCCCGATCTACTTGGCCGTACACTGCTTCGCCATTTTCTTTAAGCCACTGGCCCACCGCCAGCAAGCGCTCGGGCGCTTCGGGTGGGATGGAGCCATCGGGTGCGGGGCCGATGTTCAGGAGCAGGTTGCCCTGCCCGGCGCTGGCCGTGCGCAACATGCCGATCACCGACCGCACCGAATGCCAATCAATGGCCGAGGGCATATAGCCCCAAGAGCCGTTGAACGTCATGCACGCCTCCC
>CAZYPJ010000554.1:0-1952 GCA_964649365.1 uncultured Anaerolineales bacterium
GGCGGCGCCCTCTTGCAGTTGCAGGGTTATGCCGCGCAGGCTCTCCACCATGTTGCTGATAGATTGCCCCAACAGGGCGTAATCGCCGCGAAAGTCGCCGTTCACTTGGACGGGCAGGTCGCCGCCCGCCACCTGCGCTAGCGGCGAGCTGGGGACGCTGATGCGGCCGCTGACGGCGGCGAGCGGGGCGTTGACGCCCTCCACCATCTGGCGGAAGATGCCCTTGAACTTGGCCGCCTCGCCGCGCGTCTTCAGGTTGCCCTCGACTGCGGCCTTGGCCAAGCCGTTCATGTCGTTCGCCAGGGCTTCCAGCGTCTCCATCATGCCCACCAGGGCCGGCGTCAGGCGGTCGTTCTCCGAGCGGCGCCCGTCGCCGCTCCGTCGCTGTTCGACCAGATCAATCAGGTCGCCCGCCGCAATGTGCTCCGCGACCCCCTGCACGCGCTGGATGCGCTCGCGCACGGCGTTCACCGCCGCGCCCACCTCGGCATAGATGCCCTGGCTCTGGCCTTCCACCTGGCGCGTCAGGTCGTTCACGGCCATACGTTGCAGCACAGCGTTGGCCTCCACCAAGCCGCCCAGGCCGTCAATGCAGCGGTTGAGGTTGTTCTTGATCTCGTTGAAATCGCCGTAATACGTATCGGTGATTTTATCGGGAATGACGCCCTCGCCGATGCGTTCGATGTATTCCGCTGCCATGTTCAGCGGGCCGATCACGGCGTCCAACGTGGCGTTGACGCCCTCGATCACGGCGCGATATTCGCCCTGGTGCTGGCTCGCGTCGGCGCGCGCGGCGAGCTTGCCCGCCGCCGCTGCCTGCGTCAGCGATTTGGCGTCGGCGGCCAAAGCTGCGACGTTATCCATACACTGGTTGAGCGCCTGGCGGGTGGTCTCGAATTGTCCCTTGAACACATTGGTGCTCTCGTCGCGCACAGTAATGCGCTTGCTCAGGTCGCCCTGGGCCATGCGGTCGAGGTAGATGCCAATTACCTCTAGCGGCTTGGCGCAAGTTTCGAGCATGTTGTTCAAGGTCCGCACGATGTCGGCGTAAGCGCCCTCGAAACGGCTCCCGTCGCCGCGCACGTCAAAGCGCCCCTCGGCGGCGGCGGCGGCGAGCTGTTGCGTCTCGCCCACCACCCCTTGGATGCTATCGCGCATGGTGGTCATCGCCTCGCCCAGCATGTCCATCGCCGAGGCCATGGGGATCTCGACCGCCACATCGCCGCGCGCGATGGCCTCCGCCGCCTGCATCTTGCCCCGCAGCGTGGCCTGCATCTGCCGGAACGACTCGGCCAGCTCGCCCACCTCGTCGTTGGTCTGGATTTGGACCTCTTGGCCCAGGTCGCCCAGGGCGATCACCTGCGCCACCTCAGTAATCTGGCGGATCGGTTTGGTGTAGCGCCCAGCCAGGTAGATGACGAGGGCCAGGCCCAAGATCGCCGGGATCACGCCCAGCCCAACCATGCGCCACACCGCCGCCGTCGCCTCGGCCATAAAGGCCTTTTCGGGCACGATCAAGTTCACCGACCAGGGCGTAGCGGTAGAGCCAAAGCTGATCGTGGCCTAGACCTCGCTGCCTCCTTCATCCTGTTGAAGCGCGAACTTGCCTTCGCTCACAAACGCCAGGTCCTCTTCCCCATCCTTCTGCCATTCCTCGATGGATTTGCCCACCAGCTCAGGCTGCCCGGTGACGCCGGCCAACGTGCCTTTGTTGCTGATGAGCGCGATCTTGGCCTGGCCGCCAAAGGCGTCGGACTTGTCGGCCCACCCCTGCATCGTATCGAGCTTGATATCCACGCCGGCGACGCCGTAGAACTGATCGTTACGCACGATGGGCGCCACCAGCGAGGTCATCAGCACCTCTTCGCCGTCAATCGGGTAAACGAACGGCTCGATGATGCACTCTTTTTGCGTCTTTTTGGGCAACTGGTAATAATCGCCCACGCCCTCGA
>CAZYPJ010000555.1:0-372 GCA_964649365.1 uncultured Anaerolineales bacterium
TGCCGTGCGCGAGGCCGTCGAGGCCGTGCCCGGCGTGGACCATGCTTTTATCCATCCAGAGCCCCTTGAGAGGCTACCCTAGCCCCTGAACCCAGGCATCTATCTGGAGGTGATTCCTGTCTCGTCTCTATCGCGTTATCGTCGTTCTTGCCGTTGTTCTGGTGATGCTCGGTGGCATCTGGTTGGTCTGGCATTATCGCGGTACGATCCGCGCCGGGGTGACGCGCCGGCGCCCGGCCACAGCGACGCCTACGCTGCCGGCCATTGTTGAGCCCGGCGCGCCCACGCCGACGCCTACGGCGACGAGCTCGCCGACCAGATGGTGCAGCCTGAATCTACCGCTGATCGGGCGGGTTGACCCCACGCCCAGTG
>CAZYPJ010000555.1:382-1950 GCA_964649365.1 uncultured Anaerolineales bacterium
TATGGTGTCGTCACCGTCCTTTACCGTTATGTAATAGGAGGCCGTCCTGTTCGTTTTGTGTGTTTCCTTCGACTCGGCGAGAAGGAGCGACCCCCTGCGGGGTGGTTTCATGTAGGTTATGTTCATGTTCAGGGCCACAGCTACCCTGTCGTGGCTGTTCGACGAGATCTCGAAGGCCTCATCTATGAGCCCGAAGATCGCCCCGCCACGCCCCCGCCCGAGGGCCCGGCGACCCCCAAGCCGAAAAAGACCAAGACTCCCAAACCTACGGCGACGCCCACGCCCTCATGGCCAGAGCCGCTGGCATCACCCCCGCCCAGCAAGATCGGCATCCACGTGCAGTGGAACACCTCGCCGGATATCATGGAATATATCCGCCGGATGAAGCCGCGAGTGGTCAAATCGGTGGGGGACTTTGGCTTTTTCGAAGAGCTCAAGCGCGAGTCACCCCAGACGATCATTGTCGCGCGCGTTGATGGCAGCGTTTCGATGGCCGGCGACCCAGTGGCGGCGGCTCAAGCCTTTGTAAACGCTCATCTGGCCGAGTATCAGGCCAACCCCTTGGTGGACTATTGGGAGGGGCTCAATGAGCCCGGCATCAAGGACAAGATGGATTGGTATGCCGCCTTTGAGGCCGAGCGCGTCCGCCAGATGGCGGCGCATGGCTTCAAATGCGCGATTGGCTCCTTTTCCACCGGTGTGCCCGAGTGGGAGGAGATGGCCCAATTTTTGCCGGCCATTCAGGTGGCCAAGCAGTACGGCGGGGTGCTTTCGCTGCACGAGTACGATGCGCCGACGATGGACCGCAGTGTAGGCGCAGGGCTGCCCGGCCAGCCCAACTATGCAGATCGAGGGGCATTGACGCTGCGCTATCGCTGGTGGTATGAGGATTATCTCAAACCACGCGGGCTCGTCATCCCGCTCATCATTACCGAGACAGGCGTAGACGGGCTGGTTGCCAACCGACCCGGCCCCACCAAAGCCAAGGGATGGCAGAGCTTTGCCAGTTATTGGCGCGAAACCGGGCTAGGGGGCGATGCGACTGCTACCTATTTGCAGCAACTGGCCTGGTATGACAGTGAATTGCGCAAAGATGATTATGTGCTGGGGTGCACCGTTTTTACGGCGGGGCCCATGAACGAAGACTGGCGCAGCTATGACATCACGGGCATCTTGCGCGACATCGCCGAGCGTGTGATATTGCCGACGACGCGTTGAGGCCTTCGCTAGCGGGACTTTGCAGACGAGGCGGGCATGTGTGGCGACGATAGGGCCATTTGTTGCGCTTGACAACCATCGCCAGCTTCTTATCATGGGGGTCTGTGATATATAGTGTAGGGCGATAGGCCCGATGTGACTGGCGCCAAAGACGGCCCAAGCAGATCGCTTGGCCGTTTTTACGTTTGGGGTGTTCGCTGTGGCATGGCACAAGGCGTGCCTTGCTACAGGGTGATCATTGTGAGAAGGGAAGGAGAAGGGATCGAGATGGCAAAGCAGAAGGCTTTGGGGCTGGTATCGGTCTTGCTGATCGCGGCGTTGCTGCTGAGCGGCTGTGGCGCAGCGTCGGG
>CAZYPJ010000556.1:0-1945 GCA_964649365.1 uncultured Anaerolineales bacterium
CCAAGGCGGCTCGCTTCTTTTCTTGGGAGGACAAACTACCGGCTATTTGCAACGAGCGGCGCGTCAGCCGCCCCGTCGTCGGTGGTTTGGAGTGCGGGCAAGGTGTCTTCGGGGCGCGGCCCAAGCGCGGCGATTTGATCGAGCCGCGTGTTCAGATCGGCTGCTACGGGATTACCTGTCTGGATAGCTGAGGTCGTCTCTGTAACGACAGGTTCCCCGCCACCCAGGTCTTGCGAATCCACCTTCAGCCAAAAGTTGGCGGCAAGCAAAAGCAAAATCAACGCGATCACTAGGAGAACCGACCAAGACGTCATTTGCAATTTTGCCATCGTTATCTACCTCCTCGCCGCGTGCCTTCACTATTAAAGACGACCCAGTATGGCATAAAGTTCCGTCTCAAGCCGCAAGATTTGATGACGTTTTTATCATAAATCACTGATTTATGATTCTGACGGCTGCTATGCTTGACGTACAAGCCAGTCAAGCAATCGTCATGATGATGTCATCTGTTCTAACCCCGTGCGACCTAGTCGGTTGTGCGTATATCTCTATCGTAAGCCATGAGTCGGCAGGGCGCATCGGCAAACAGGGTAGATTGGAGATGGCCAGTTGGGGAGTGTCATTCCTGGTCAGCCGGGTGAAAAACGCTGGCGCCAGAGCCCTGGCGCCAGCGTCTGCGAATTCGAAGAATAGGTTCAGCGCGCCGAACGGGTCGCCATTTGTAGCTCGCCGTTGGCTTGGAGGGCGGCCAGTGCGGCGACGGGAAGCTCGTACTCGCAATCGAAAATGGCGTTGCACAGCTCTTCGGCGCTGTCGCCGGCAAGGTGAATTGGGGTTGGCTCGGTCAACTCGTAGGTGGCTACCAGGCAGGCGTGTCCTGGCGGCAAAATCATTTGCTTGACGTAAATCTTATCCTCGGCCACGATGCCCAAATACCCCGTCCCGGCTTGTCCATCCAACGCTGCGACGACGCGGGGGGTATTGTACTGGTCGTGCTCGTAATCCAGCGCCAATAGCGAAAGAGCAATAGCGTCGCGCAGGCCATAGCCAATGCTCACCTTGTCAATAATGGGATCTACCTGGCTGCCATTGCCAACCACGACGATATTGCCGCGCGTGCGCAAACAGTTGTACGAAATATAAGGGTTATCCGACGGGGGTGCGTCGGGCGTGGGCAACACCACAGCACGCTCCTTTTGCGCCGCGATCCGCCGGTTGGGGACCGAGCGCGATGAGACGCGGTAGCCCACGAACCATCCCCCTTCAGCGGTCTTGCCCAAGATCACGAACCTACCGATATACATAACGCTCTCCTTTCACGCTATCACATCCAGCCGTATTCGTAACCCGTCTCGTACATCGCGACGATGTTTTCCGCCGGGCTGACGGCCTGGATGTTGTGGCATGGGCCGATGATATAGCCGCCGCCCGCCCCGAGAATCCGCAGGTTATCGCGCACTTCCTGGCGCACTTCTTCGACTGTGCCAAAGGGCAACGTGTACTGGTTATCCACGCCGGCGTGGAAAATGAGTTTGTCGCCAAAATCGCGCTTGAGCGCCTCGCGTTCCATGCCTTTGCAGCGCCATTGCACTGGGTTGAGCACATCAATGCCCAGGGCGATCATATCGGGGATGATACGCCGCACCGCGCCGTCGTTGTGATGAAACACATAAGCCCCTGCCTGATGCGCCAGATCAATGATCCGCTTCATACGCGGCAACAAAAACTCGTGGATTTGCGCCGGCGAGAACATCAGGCTCTCCTGGCCACCCATGTCCTCGGCCACATACGTAATCATCACTTGGCCGGGAATGGCTTCGTAGATGCGCAGCGTGTTTTGATAGGCCAGTTCGAACAGCTTGTCCAGGCAATAGTGTACGATCTCGGGGTTGACCACCAAATCCATAAAAGCCTGTTCCTGACCGCGCAGGTACAGGCTTTTATG
>CAZYPJ010000557.1:0-1943 GCA_964649365.1 uncultured Anaerolineales bacterium
GCGACCCCACCGCCAGCCACTATCTCAAGGTGCTGCTGGACGCGATTTTCGGGGCAGAGAACTTTCGCAATGAGATTATCTGGAAACGATCTCATCCCCACGGAAATGTAAGCCGTACATTTGGCTGCATTCATGATGTGATCCTTTTCTATAGCAGATCAAATGATTACCTTTGGAGGAAACCTCATAGACCATATTTCATGTCGGACGGGGCGCTAGACCCTGAGATAGCGGAGCAAGTGCTCGCGCAATATAACATGATCGAAGAGGGAACTAGTAGGCGATTCCAGGCTACGTCGCTTCTTAATCCTAATCCAGATCGGCCCAACCTGACCTATGAATTTCATGGTCATCACAAGGTCTGGCGCTGGACGAAAGATCGGATGGAGCAGGCTGAACGAGATGGACGCCTATACTTTCCTCGCGATGGCGAAGGTGTACCGCGAGAGAAACGATATCTTGATGAGCAGGAAGGTATCCCCCTGCAGGATCTCTGGTACGATATTGCTTTACCATCGTCAACCGAGCGCATGGGCTATGCCACGCAAAAGCCCATCGCCCTGCTGAAGCGGATCATCGAGGCGTCGTCGAACCCGGGCGACCTCGTGCTCGACCCGTTCTGCGGCTGCGGCACCACCATCGCCGCCGCGCAAGAGTTGGGCCGCCGCTGGGCGGGCATAGACATCACCCAGGCGGCCATCGTCACCATCCGCGAGCGCCTGAGCAAGTCGCTGCGCGAGGGGGTGGATTACGAGGTCGTGGGCGAGCCGGTCTCGCTGCCCGACGCCCAAATCCTGGCCGATAGCGACCCCTACCAATTCCAGTGGTGGGCCTTGGGGCTGGTGGGGGCGCGCCCGGCGGAACAGAAAAAGGGCGCCGACCAGGGCGTGGATGGGCGGCTCTATTTCACCGACGAGGCCGAGGGCGGCAAGGTCAAGCAGGTGATCCTCTCGGTGAAGGCGGGGCAGCGCATCAGCTCGCAATATGTGGATCAGTTGATCGGCGTGCTGGAAAAGGAGCAGGCCCAGATCGGCGTGCTGATCACCATGCGCGAACCCACCGGCCCCATGCGCGCGGCGGCGGCCAGCGCCGGCTTGTACACCTCGCCCGGCTGGGGGCAGAGCTACCCGCGCGTGCAGCTCCTCACCATCGCCGAGTTGTTGGCGGGCAAAAAGATCGAGATGCCGCCCATCGGCCAGGTGAACGTCACCTTCAAGAAAGCGCCCAAGGCGGCGGGCAAAAAGGGCCGCCAGGGCGTGCTGGAACTGTAGCGCGCCGTTGCGCAGGAGGGGAGCATGGGCGCCCAATGGAAGCGGCCCGAGGCCGTTCTTGTGACCTGGAGCCTGCTGGCGCTGGCGGCGCTGTGGCCGGCCGCCAAGCTGCTGGGCGGGTCGTTCCCGGTGTTCACCGTGCTGTGGATCGTTGTCCCGCTGGTCGCCGCGGCGAGATCGAAGGACGCGGCCCGCGTGGGGTTTCGCGCCGTGCCGTGGCGCGGGGCGCTGCGGGCGGCGGCCATCGCGCTGGGCGGGCTGCTGCTGCTCGCGCTCGCGGTCGAGCCGTGGTCGCACACCTACCGGATGCTGCTCCAAGTCGTCCTCTCGCAAGATCGCCCCGACACCACCTTTGCCTGGTTGCTGCGCCTGCCCAGGCTGCCCGCGCTCGGCGCCATGACGCTCTATAGCGGCCTGGTCACGCTGTACGGCGAGGAGTTGTTCTTTCGCGGCTGGCTGTTGCAGCTCTTGCAGCGGCGTTGGGGGGCGAGGTGGGCCATCGTCGGTCAGGCGGCGCTGTTTGTCATCCCCAACCTGCTGGCCAGCCTGGCGCTGCCGCCCCTGCAAGGGGCGCTATACGCGCTGGTCTATACCTTTTTCGGCGTGGGGTTGATCGGCGGGTGGGCCGCTTGGCGCTCGGGCAGCATCTGGCCGAGGCTGGTCGCGGCGACG
>CAZYPJ010000558.1:0-1942 GCA_964649365.1 uncultured Anaerolineales bacterium
TGGGGCGCTGCCAGCACCGGCGCCGCCCAGGTTAGCAGTGCTACAAAGGTCAGTATCGGGAGCGTTGCACGTTTCATGCCTGCCCCCTATGGTAGCTATGGCCATGTTAGGCCAGGCGCTGCCACCGGTCAAAGCGGGGGCTCGGTTTTATCTTTTGTTGGTTTTGTAGGGACAAGGCCTGTCCGCATATCCTTGCGGCTTGCCCTCTTCCTGCAAGGCGGATGAGGCAGGCCTCATCCCTACAAGATAAAATAGCGAAAACCATAATAGACCAATAAAAAAATGCCAAGATCGTCCAGACAACCGCCCATTGGTCAGGCACAAGCCTTCGACCTTGGTTCACCAACAAACTTTGCACCCTCGCCGGGCCGCGTCCCGGCTGCGTGTCAACTCAAATGATAATCGAACCGAAGGGTAACGGTACGGTCAAATGATAATCAAACCGCCAGCCCTACTCCTTTCTGTGAGAGATCAATGAGTGCATCTCGGACATCAACTGGCACGTCGGGCTGTGCACCCGTCATACGAGATAGAAGATCAATCTGGGTATAGATAGTGCGACGCAGTTGCCGTGGGTTGGTGCGATCACGATAGGCGCGCCAGCGAGCCTGTTCTTCTGCCGAGAGTATGCCTGTAGCGCAGAGACGCTCGAAGGGTGTCTGGGCGTCATCAAAACGGCGGCGAGTTCGCTTTTTGCCCTGCGAGTCGGTGTAAACGATTTTCTCTTTGAGGCGCATCACTGGCTGGAAGAAGTTGTAGTAGAGCCACATCTGATCGTAGAGTTCATTCAGGGCATGGGTCTGGGCCACGGTGTCAAAGCGCTGATCGCCAAAGTACTGACGGACCAAGGTATCGTTCTTTTGCTCGACAAAGCGATTGTCATTCTTCTGCCAGGGGCGAGACCGGCTGAGTTTGAGACCGGGGAAACAGTTGGGCCAAAAGGCAAGCATGTGGTGATTGAAGAACTCGCTGCCATTGTCGGGATGTAGCTCACGCACGGGGAAAATCAGACGTTGGCTGATGTATTGAAACCCGTTCTCCATCACGACATAACTACGTCCAAGCACCGCCACTCGCTCGCTCCAGCCGGTGGCGACGTCAACGAGCTGCATGGTATGCACATAATCTCCTTTGGTGCTGCTACCGCCATGATGCACCAGGTCGGCCTCAAAATGTCCAGGTTCAGGCTCATCCCAGGGAATGCGCTCCATGGGGATGGCTTGCCGCGCGCGGTTGGCTTCTTTGGGGCCACCCCGCGGTAGACGAAAATCATCTTGGCGGATACGCCTCAAGATGCGCCCGACGGTGGAGATGCTAATGCGCCCCAGCTGCTCCAGTAACTCGGGGGTGACGCTCAACTCGCCATGTCGCGCCAAATCCTGGGCCATGCTTACCAGATTAGGGGTTAGTCGCTCGGCTGAGATGTGGTCGTAGGCTTCATCAATCACCCTGATGGCATCGTCCACTTCCGGCCCATAGCTACGCCCGCGTTGCTTACGCCGGGGTTTGGTTTCTAGATCGCCGCCCAGTTTGGTGATCAGCGTCTTTCGCTTAAGGCCGACCACCTCGTATAGATGCGTGAGCATTTCCCCTTTCTTGCGCTTCCCTGCTTGGCGATAGATATCCTGCTCGTTCTTCAAATGCTCATTCTTGGCCTGTACTGTCATCCGCTCTTTTTTGGGCATAGTCCCTCGGTTCAATTATCATTTGAGTGGACTGTACCCCTTCGGTTCGATTTTAGGTGAATGAATGCGAGGGGTTGACGTCAGCGGCGCGAGCGGGTATCATTGAGCTGTTGACGTGGGGGTGGCAGAGTCCCGGGGGGCTCCGCGGTCTTCAAAACCGTTGAGGGGTGCGGCGCAAGTGGCCCTGGTGGGTTCGACTCCCATCCATCCCCGCCTGTTTTGTCCTATCCTTTACGGTTCTCTCGCCTTTTCTAGCC
>CAZYPJ010000559.1:0-1940 GCA_964649365.1 uncultured Anaerolineales bacterium
CAATGGAGTTTCGCAAAATGACGCGGCGCGCCCAGAGCGCCAGCCGCTGAAGCGGGCAGGCTACGGTTACAAAGCCCGCCTTCGCGGGCTGACTCTCCTAATATAGACAAATTATGCTATTTTGCGCTAACCTATAGCCGACGAAGGTCGGCTTTGTAATCGTAGCCTGCCGCTTCAGCGGCTGGCGCTCTGGCCGATACCGAGTTGTTTATCAAAACCCCATCAGCCGCGAGCCTCTGGCCTTATCGTGGGGCGGGGCCGACCCCCGCCCCACGCGCGTGATGTTACTTGCGTATCTCGGCAATCTTGGCTTTGATGCTCTCCTCGGCCTTGGCCAACGCCGCAGCGGGGTCGGCGCCCTCGTCGAACACCGATTTGAGCGCGTTATCCATGGATTCCCAATACGCGCCCATCTCGGGGATCACCGGGAAAGCCGTGCCCTGCTCGAACGCCTTGACCATCTGGGCCAGCAGCGGGTCTTCGACCTTGACGCCGCTCACCGCCGGCAAGTGCCCGGCCTTGAGCAACATGGCTTGCGCCTCGGGCGAGAGGAAGAACTCGATAAACTTCCATCCAGCGGTCTTGTCGTCGCCCGCCACGTCGGCGTTCAGATAGATATTCTCGGTCTGCACATAGCCCGAAAGGTGGCCGCTGCCGTAGGTAGGCCAGGGGTCAACAACCAGGTTATCCTTGCCGATGGCCTCGGCCAGGGCGGTGGCGTTCCACGAGCCATCAATGATGACGCCCACCTTGCCTGCCTTGAAGGCGTTGACGTCGTTATCGGTGTAATACTCGGCCGGGCCGGCCTTGCTAAAGTCGTTCAGCAGCTTGACCCACTCGACGCCCTTGTCGTTGTTAAAGGCGGGGTCGCCGTTCTCGGCCATCAGCGCGCCGCCAATGCCGTTCAGGTGCGCGGCGGAGAAAAAGAAGCCGCGCTCCAGGTTGGCCGTGTCCACGCCGGCGCCAGAGGCAGCCCCCGAGATCATATCTTCGAACTTGGCGTAAGGCTGGGCTACAATGGTCTTGTTGCGGAACATCACCACGCCCTTGACGGTCTGCGGCAGGCCAATGACGGCGCCCTTGTATTGCACGGCGCCCAGCGCAGCGGGCGAGATCGTCCCCTTCAGGGCGTCGCTCAGCACGTCCGCAACGTTGGCCACCAGCTTGGCGTCATAGAGCGCCGGCCCCCAATCGGAGGCGCCGATCAACACGGTCGGCCCGCTGCCCGTAGCGGCGGCGGTCTCGTACTTGCCGCGCAAATCGTCGAACGGCACATAGAGCACCTCGACGGCTACATCAGGGTACTTGGCCTGGAATGCCTTGATGACCTCGTTCAGGGCTGTGATCTCGGCCTCTTTCCAGGCGTGCCACAGCGTGATCTTGCCCTTGGCGGCGGGCGCCTGGGTGGGCGGCGGCGTGGTGGGTTTAGGGGCGGCGGTGGGCGCCTCGGCTTTGGGCGCGACGGGGGGGCCGGGCGTGGCCTTGGGGGCGCACGCGGCGAGCAGGAACAACGCCAGGAACAGCAAAGCGATGACCTTATACAGTCTCATGATCTCCACTCCTTTGTGTAGCTCAATGGGTTTCCGAACCGTATCTTGGGCGGACGAACGACCTTGGATGACGTGAGCTAACCCGGCATTCTGACCTCCTGTGAAATACGGTAGCCGCGGCCCTCGTGGCCGCAATGCCGCAGAGTACAGCGCCAGATGTCCGGGCCTCGCGTGGAGAGTCTGGGTGATGGGGGTAGAGTGGAAGAGCGGTGGATGAAGACGTTCAGCCCGGCGATGCGCTCAAACAACCGGACGCGCCCACCATAGGGCGAGGATGATGGCGAGCTATGCAATCCCATTCTACAGCCTAGCGAGAGGAACGTCAAGAGTCAATTCAGGGGTCGTGGGTAAGGGATTAGGAGTTGGATTGGGCGTTGGGGATTTGGTGGT
>CAZYPJ010000560.1:0-269 GCA_964649365.1 uncultured Anaerolineales bacterium
GAAAGCGTTGAAATCCCTTTTCGAGCAGATGGCGCCCTTGATTAACCAGTATAACGCCGATGTGCTTGCGAACGCGAATGGCTTGCAGGCGATTGCCAATGTGCGCGTACCAGGCGAAGAATCATGAGCGACAAGCGCACTTTCGTGATGCTGAACGGCGGCGTCGGCGTGTACAGCGTCCTGGCCGATTCCGAGGAGGAGGCAAAGAGCCAGATCGAGAAGGAGCTTGCTTGCAAGGCGGCACGGCTCTACCTCCTACGTGGCTGTCG
>CAZYPJ010000560.1:279-1940 GCA_964649365.1 uncultured Anaerolineales bacterium
TCGGCAGTTTCCTCGCCCGGCGGTCGCCCGATATGCTCACCGATCTGGCGGTGGCCAAGCGCCAGCTCGAGAAGGAGCGGGCGGGCAAGGCGCACCGGCAATACATCCTCCGGCGCGGGATCGAGGCGGGTAGGCCGGTACGCGAGAGCCAGCCGCGAGCGAGCGGGGGCAAGAAGCGATGAGCCGACCGCGCACAAAGCCGATCAAACCGACTGAGCGTGATGCCACGGGCGTGGTGATCCCCGTGAGCGCGTTCGACAGCCTGATGGCCAACGACGCCGCCTGGCGGGCGCTGCTCAGGCTGCCGGTGGGCTGGTATCTGGTACGCATGAGCGATGGGTGGCAGGTGTTCAATGATCTGGACGAGATGGTATTCGATGACGCCAGCGCCGCCAACGCGATCCAGGAGGCGGTGGGGTATGACGAGTGAGCGGCTGGCCGCCGAGCGGCTGCGTTTTTGGATCAGCGCCGTGCGCTACTACCAGGCGCGCAACCAATATCACGGCATGGTCACGGCGAGCAACGAGCTCGCCTACGAGCGCGCCAAAGAAGATCTGCTGCGCGTGGCAGAGCGTGTGAAGGGTGCGCCGCCGCCGCCGCCCGAACCCGAGCCGCCGCACTATCGCCATCGCTGCCCGGCGTGCGGTATTTTGCAGGCGAGCCGTGAGGTGTGCGCCGAATGCGTGGCCATTTGGGGTAGCGCCGAGGCGGCAATGAGGGCGCGTCAGGAAACGAGGCCAGGTAGGCGGCCTGGCCCGCGCCCCTCAAAAACGCCTTACAAACCGCAGCATACGCTGGCCGAACTCAGGGCGGCGGAATTGCAGCGGCGCGCCGAAATCGCCGCTGCGCTGCGCGAACATCTCGCCAAGTACGGCGCGGTGCACCTGCCGACGATGGTGGCCATGTTGGGCGCGGGAAAGACGTTGATATGGGATGTATTGCACAAGATCATGTCCGGCGAGGATGGGCAGCCGCCGCTGCCGCTGACGCCGCCGGACGGATATGACAGGTATTGGAGGGTAACAAGGTGAGAGCCGCCTACGCCGATCCGCCGTACATTGGCATGGCCGAACGATGGTACAAAAGCGACCCATGTCGCGCTGAGATTGACCACGCCAAACTGATTGCGCAACTGAACGAGTACGACGCCTGGGCGCTATCATGTTCGAGCACCACCCTGCAATGGATACTGGCGCTGTGTCCGCAAGACGTGCGGATCGGGGCGTACTGCAAGACGTTTGCGCCGTTTCGCAAGGGCGTCAATCCTGCCTATGTATGGGAGCCAGTGATTTTTCGCGGCGGGCGCAAGTGGCCAATAAACAAGGCAACGGTCGTGGATTGGGTTGCCGCGCCCGCGCCGCTCCATGCGGGGTGCGCGGGCGCTAAGCCCGAAAAGTTCGCGGTGTGGGTGTTCCTGATGTTGGGGTTACATCCCGACGATGAGTTTATGGATCTCTTTCCAGGCTCCGGCGCGATTGGTCGGGCCTGGGAGAAGTATCGGCGACAAGTGAGGATGTTTTGAGGAGGAACAGATGACCGCATGGAAGCGGACTGAGCGCGCCGTGGCGCGCAAGCTGGGCGGCAAGCGCACCTCGAAAGCGGGGCCGGGTACCGACGCGCCCGATGTGGAAACGGAGAGCTGGAGTATCGAAGTCAAGCGC
>CAZYPJ010000561.1:0-1923 GCA_964649365.1 uncultured Anaerolineales bacterium
GCCATCAAGCGGTGGTACTTGGCCACCTTCGAGGCCGTGTCGGTGAAAATCTCGGCTGTCTCGCCCAGGGTCGGCGCCTTGCGCCAATAGTGCCAGCCCGACATCACGCCCACCAGCTCCCAGCCGGCGTCGGTGAAAAGCTGGCGGTAGTCGGCCAGGCTCTCGCGATAGTTGGCGCGAAAGTCGAGCCGATAGACCACCTCGCGCGGCTCGCCCACAGCGAAGGTATAGACCCCCGGCCCCGGCGTCTTGGCCAGGTGATACCCCCGGCGCGCCATTTCGCCCAGCCAGGCCTCTTCGCGGTCGTCCTCCCAGGCCCAGAACCAACGGAATACGCGGATAGTATCTGCCATGTTATGCTCCTATCGTCGAGCGCGGCGCGGCGTTGCGGCCCAACACCGCCGCCCCGCTCCGCGCCATGATCTCGATCCGCTCCATTTGCGCCTCCAGCGCGCGCCGGCCCTTGGCCGTCAGCGCATAAACCTTGCGGCGCTCCTCCTCGTGATCCTTGGCGATCAGCCCCGCCTTTTCCAGCGCGGCGAACGCCCCGTACAGCGTGCCCGGCCCCATCGCCACCACGCCTTCGCTCAGCGCCTCGACCCGTTGCATCACCGCATAGCCGTGCAGCGGCTCGGTCAGCGCCAGCAAGATATAGTAAGCGCCCTCGGTGAGGGGCAGATAGCGGCTCACATCCTCGCGCGCATCCACAGCGCCTCCTTCTATATCAGCAGTCGTTGTATCGTATATCAATGTATCGGATAACGATATATTAGCATACGATATAGGGTTTGTCAAATGAGGATTCCCGGTCTAGCGGAGGCGCGCTTGCTGGCGAATGGGTATCTGCCTATACTGGATACGCCTGTCCGCTTGGTCACGGTGTTCGTTAACCGGCGCCTTGCCAGGAAAGGGGTTGAATGATAAGGCTCAAAATGGACCGCGAAAGCGACGCTCTGTATTTGCGCCTGGATGAGGCGGCCATCGTCGAATCGGAAGAGGTCGAGCCGGGGGTGATCCTCGACTTTGATCAGCAAGGTCGCGTGGTGGGGATCGAGATTCTCGCGCTTTCGACGCGCACCGATCCCGACAAGTTGCGGGTGTTGCAGCTCGAGACTGCCTGAAAGGATAGATATGCCCCCCTACGACCTCACCGGCCTGATTGATATGCACCTGCACACCGCGCCCGACGCGCGCCCGCGCTACGCCGACGATCTCGACACGGCGCAGATGGCGGCGGAGGCGGGGATGCGCGCCATCCTGATCAAATCGCACGATACGCTCACCGCCGACCGCGCCGCCATCGCGCAAAAGGCCGTGGGCGGCGCGCTGCGCGTGCTGGGCGGGCTGGCGCTCAACCGCGCGGTGGGCGGCCTCAACCCCGCCGCCGTCGAGTACGCGCTGCGGCTGGGAGCGCGGCAAGTCTGGGCGCCTACCTTTGATCTGGCCCGCCCCGACGGCTACCGCTTCCCTGGCCCGACCTTGACCGACGCCGAGGGGCGCATCCGCGCCGAGCTGATCGAAATCCTCGACCTGCTGGCCCAGGCCGATGTCGCCTTGGGCACGGGTCACTTGCCCGTGGCCGAGACGCTGGCGCTGATCCCGCTGGCCCGCTCGCGCGGGGTGCGCCGCATCGTCGTCACGCACCCCGATGCGCTCTTTATCGCCATGCCGCTGGCGGCGCAGATGCAAGTGCGCGGCGAGGGGGTCTATTTCGAGCGCTGCTACAACGATGTGACCTCCATCTCCGGCCCCAGCGTGCCGCTGGAAACTATCGCGGCTCACATCCGCGCTACCGGCGTCGAGCGCAATATCCTCTCCACCGATTACGGCCAGGCCAACCACCCCGCGCCGGTCGAGGGGTTCCGCGAATACCTCTCGCGCCTGGCGGCGCTGGGCTTTTCCGATGCCGAGTTGCGCCGTATG
>CAZYPJ010000562.1:0-1917 GCA_964649365.1 uncultured Anaerolineales bacterium
GACTTGGATTTGTGGATTCTCGCTCATCTCGCTCCTTTTGATTTGCCGGTTACGGCGTCCGGCTTGGCGTCCGCCAACGATTTACATTGCCGCCCCGCCGTCTAGCGCCGATTTACCAACGCAGCATTGTCACGGGCGGGGCAGCAAAAGGTCAGAATGGGATATCTTCTTCGCTGTTGCTTGCGCTTGTTGGCGTTGCGGCCTGCGTCGTCTCGCCCTCGGCTTTGGGGCTGAGGAACTTGACGTTATCGGCGCGCAAGTCCAGCGAGGCGCGCCACTCGCCGTCTCGCCCTTGATAGGGCTTGGATTCGCTCAATGTGCCCTCGACCATGACAAGCGAGCCTTTGTGCAGGTATTCCGCGCAAATCTCGGCCTGGCGTTTCCAGGCCGTTACCTTAAACCAGGTTGTGCGCTGCTGCTGCTGGCCGCTCTGGTCAGTCCAGCGTTGATCCGTGGCCACCGAAAAGGTGGTGAGCTGTGTACCTTCGGGGGTAAACCGCGATTCTGGATCGCGGCCCAACCGCCCGATGATGATGGTTTTCTGATACATGATCCTCCTTGCGAAAGTAGATTTACATCAAGGGCTGTTGCCCCTGGGCCGTGTCCAGGGACTCGATGATCTTGGCGGCCTCTTGCACGGCAAAGCTATTGATGATATATTGCCCGTTACCAACTGGCTCTTGCGCCCAGGCAGTGAGCGCCAAACACTCCCCCTCAGTCAGTGTTGCTGACTTGGACTTGCCAAAGAAGTATTGCGTGAGCATGTGCCGCTTGCTCGCCTTGCCATCGTCATTATCGTTGGCAAACAGCAATTCCAGCGCGCCAACGGTTGCGCCGCGCAGCCCCTGGGCCGCAACAACGGCGCTTCCTTTGGTGGCTTTCTGCGCCAGCCAGCCCTTGACGGTTTCGGGGTCGGCGGGGCGTTGGGGCTTGACTGTCGCGCTAGTGGGCTGGGCGATAGGCGGGGGCGTTGTGGCAACTGGCGCAACCACGCCATCATCTAACCACGCCATCACCTTGCCGAACCAAGCGGCCCCTGGCTTCTTCTCCACGGCATCGGCCACAGCAAAACACCGGCTCTTGCTGACGATCATATTGTGATCTATGTCCATATCGGCCACAATGTCGAACTCGTATTCCATACCCTGACGCTGGATCGGGGCCATACCCAATTTCTTGACGGTTTTTTTGCCCCGTTCATCCTCGACTTGGGCATATTCCATCTTAGAGCGCATGGTTCCGATAATGTGGCATTTGCTGGATAGCATCGCATCCACGAGTTTGCGATGCTCTGGCGTCACAGAACGCCAGGCGGTGTAACTGTTGTGGCCCGGTTCGCGTAAAGTAGCTTGCTCGTGCTGCTCCAACACGCCCCCCTCGCCTTCCCAGGCGTGGGAGAGTGAGTCAATCAGAATCACATCATAGCCCGCCGACTCCGCCGCCTTGATCGCCTCGACATAGAGCGTAGGCGCAAAGGTGTTCAATTCCAACACATCGAACGTGAACAGGTCGGCGTACTTTTTGGCGCTGCCGCGCTCGGTGTCAATCACGGCCACCTTGCCGCTAGGCCCAGCCAGCGCAGTAGCGAACGCTAGGCCGGTATAGGTTTTGCCCGAACCGCTGGGGCCATCAATCGCCATACGGAGTTTGATCTTGGTTTTCGTTGCACGAGTGAATTGCATAGTCATAAGTCCTCCTTCTTACTGTGCCGCTACATCGGCGGCCATCTGTTCAATGATTGCCAAATCCTCGTTGACGCGGGCGATCTGGTGGCGATACTCGCGTACACAGCCCCACAGCTTCCGCTCGGTGGCCCACTTGACAAGTCCTTGCAATTCCTCCCGCTGCCCCGTCAGTAGTGAGCGCCGCAATTCGAGCGGGTTGGCGCTGTGGATCAATTCATCGGCGTAAGCGGCG
>CAZYPJ010000563.1:0-1908 GCA_964649365.1 uncultured Anaerolineales bacterium
CTGTCGGCTTGTTGCCGACAGGATGTCGGCGCTCCGTTATCCCTACTTGAATTGCCCCATCGTTGCGGCTAGAATAGCGCCAGTCAACTACAGGAGGCGCCTCATGCGTGTTAACGAGTGCAAACGTCGTCTGCTCGAAGGCAAAGCGGTCATCGGCATCGGGTCGAGCTTGAACTCGGCCTTGGTGGCCGAGACGTTGTCGCTGGCCGGTTTCGATTTCGTGCTGGTAGATAACCAGCACGGCGCCTGGGACGACGAGAGCAACGTCGTCGCCTTTCGCAGCATCGCCTTGGGCGCGGCCACGCCCATGATCCGCGTGCCCGCCAACGACTATTATGCCATCGGGCGCGCGCTGGATCGCGGCGCTTTGGGCATCATCGTGCCGATGGTCAACTCGCCCGAGGAGGCCGCCGAGGCCGTGCGCGCCGTCCGTTATCCGCCGCAGGGCGGGCGCTCCATCGGCCCCTTTGGGACGGGCTTTTTAGGCAGCGATTACATCAAGCACGCCAACGCCGAGATCTATCTGGCGGTGCAGATCGAGACCGCGACCGCCGCCGCCCGCGCCAAAGAGATCCTCTCGGTCGAAGGGGTGGACGGCATGTGGCTGGGGCCGAACGACCTGGCCGCCACGATGGGCGTCGCCTTTGGCTCCGAGGCGCACCTGGAGACGATCATGAAGGTGTACGAGGCGTGCGTGCAGGCGGGCAAAGTCCCCGGCATCGCGGGCACGCCGCAATCGGCGCGCTCCTGGCTCGACCGGGGCTTTCGCTTTGTCACCGTGGGCGGCGAGATCGGCCTGTTGGCCGCGACGTGCCAGGACCTGGTGCACAGCTTGAAATAACGCGGCAGCGGGGCGAGGCAATTCGCTAGGATGACCCTTGCTCGCGCTGAGCATCCCTCCCATCATCGCAACAAGGACACGACGACATGGGCATTCTGGTGGGCTTGCTTTGCGCTCTCACTTGGGCAGTTGGCTCGGTGATGATCAAAGACCTCAGCAAAAAGATGGATCCCTTTACCCTCAACGCGCCGCGCTCGCTGGTGGGCGGCCTAGCCATGTTCCTGCTGGCCGTCGCTACCGGCAAGACCACCGGTTACGCCGACGTGACGCCGCTCAAATTCGCGTTTTTGATCGGCAGCATGGCCATCGGCGGGGGGATCGGCGACATTCTCTATACCGTCAGCCTGTCGCGCATCGGCGTCTCGCGGGCCTACCCCATCGCCAGCATCCATCCGGCCATTACGCTGATTTTGGCCGTCCTGTTCCTGCACGAAGCGGTGAACTGGATGGTGATCGCCGGGCTAATCCTGGTGATCGGCGGCGTCTTTTTCATCAGCAATACCACCAAGACCGGCGACGCCAGCGCCGCTGCCAGTGAACGGACTGTCGCCGCCCCGGCGCAAACCTCGGGCATTGCGCTGGCGCTGATCACCGCGCTCTGTTGGGCCGTCGCCACGACCATGGTCTCGCCGGGGATGAAGGGCCTTGATCCCATCACCGTGGCGTCGTTCCGCGTGCCTGCGCTCTCGCTGATGTTGTGGGGCGTGGTGCTGGCGCGCAAGAGCTGGCCACAGTTGCGGCAGCTTGCGCGCAAGGAATGGGTGGTGCTGGTGGTGGGCGGTTTTATCGGCTGGGGGCTGGGCAGCGTGCTGTTCCTGTGGACCATCGCGCTGATCGGCTCGATGCGCGCCGCGATCATCACCGCCGCCTCGCCGCTGTTCGCCCTGCCGCTCAGCGTGATCTTTTTGCGAGAAAAGGTGAACCGCACGGTGCTGGCGGGGACGGCGCTCACCGTGGCGGGGGTGATCCTGGTCTCGTAGGGGGGCGAGGTTGATGAGGTTCGATCAATAGCGCGGTACGCCTAGAGCGCCAGCCGCTGAAACGCTTGGTGTGAAATGGCGTTCGGA
>CAZYPJ010000564.1:0-1886 GCA_964649365.1 uncultured Anaerolineales bacterium
GCGTTTCAGCGGCAGGCGCTCTGCTGACTGACCACTAGTCACTATCAACCCCTCACTTGCGCTTGGGCGGCAGCGGCACAAAGGCGCTGGTGGATCGGACGTATTCCTCATAGCCGGGCTTGGTCACGGCCAACGACTTTTCCAAGAGCGCCACGCCCGAGACGCGCAGCAGCAAATACGTCATCAAGATCGGCGCCCAAATCGTCCACCAGGCGCCCGCCGAGGCCGCCAGAAGCCAATAGCCCCACCACTGGGCCGAATCGCCGAAGTAGTTGGGGTGGCGGGTATAGCGCCACACGCCGCTGGTGAGCAGCTTGCCCTTGTTGGCGGGGTCGGCCTTGAAGCGGGTCAGTTGCCATTCGCCCCCCGCCTCGAAAAAGAAGCCGATGGCCCACACCGTCGCGCCCAATACATCCAACACGCCCGCCGCGCCATTGCCCCGTTGCGCGCCCAGCAGCGGCGCCGAGATGATCCACAGCAACACGCCTTGCAGCGCAAACACCTTGAAGGCGCTGCGCCACCACCAGCTTGGCCCGTTCTCGGCGCGCCACTTGGCGTAGCGGAAATCCTCCGGTTTGCCCCAATTGCGCCGCAGGATGTGGAGCGACAGCCGCAGCCCCCAGATGGTCGTCAGGATGGCGGCCAGTCCTTTGCGCGCGGGCAACCCATCGGGGGTCAACGCAAAATAGACCCAACCCACGAGCACAAACCCCGCGCCCCAAAAGATGTCCACAATGCTGGCATTGCGGAGCGCCAAGCTCGCTAACCACAGCAACGCCATCATCCCCATCGCCACGCCCAACCCGACCAGATACACTTGCAAAAACGTCATGCTAACCTCCTAATAATTCACCACGGAGGCACGGAGAGAACACGAAAAAGATCGTTTTTATTATGCATTTGCTGATCCAGGCACGATTTTCTAAACACCCCGGCGCCCACAAGGGGCGCGACTACGGTAGCATAGCGCCTTGTGCGCGTGATATGGCGTCTAGTATTCTATGCTCTTGTCAGTAATATGTTTCCGATCTCTGTATCCTCTCTCCGTGCTCTCCGTGTCTCTGTGGTGGGTCACTTTCTCACGGCGACCAAGCCCACCGCGCCAGGGCCGATGTGCGCGCCGATGACGGGCGTCACGGTGGCGTAGAGCGGCTCGGCGGCGGATGGAAACAGCGCCCGCGCCTGGTTATAGAGCGCCCGCGCCTTGTCGAGGGCATGGGTGTGCACCAGCGTCAACTCTTCCAGCGGCCCTAGCTCGCACACCAGCTCGATCAGCCGGGCGTAGGCGGCGCGCAAGGTGCGAATCTTTTCGGTGGCGGTGACGCCGTCGTTCATCTTGAGCAGCGGTTTGCTCCGCAAGATCGTGGCCAGGCTCCACATGACGTGATTCATCCGCCCGCTGCGGCGCAGATAATCCACCGTGTCGAGCGCGGCGAAACAATAGGTGCGCGGGATGCGGTCGCGCACGATGGCCAGCACATCGGCCAGCGACTTGCCCGCTTGGGCGGCCCGCGCGGCGGCCAGCGCCGTCAACCCCACGCCCAGCGAGAGATTGCCCGAATCCACCACCTCCACCCGCGCGCCGCGCACGCGCGCGGCGGCCAGGCGCGCCACGTTCACCACTGCGCTCAACGCTTGCCCGATGTGGATCGAGACGATCTCGGTCACGCCTTGGGCGGCCAGCCTTTCATAGAGCGCTATAAAGGTCTCGGCGCCGGGCGCGGCGGTGGTGGGGTGATGAGCGAAGGTGGGCAGGCCGTCGTAGAATTGCTCGCGGCTCATCTCGACGCCGTCGAGATAGCTGCGCGGGCCGATGTTAATATAGAGCGGAAGCACGCTGATCCTGTTGGCCGCCGCCAGGGCGGGGACAAGGTCGCAAGTGCTAT
>CAZYPJ010000565.1:0-1885 GCA_964649365.1 uncultured Anaerolineales bacterium
GCCCCCTACTTGGCTGAACGATGGGCGTCCAAAGGATATCGCCAATTCCTTGATCTGGGGTGCGGCTTGGGTAGGCATTCGATTTATATGTCTCAAAAGGGATTTGAGGTTACGGCGGTTGACCTATCCGATTACGGGATCGACCATTTAAGGAATTGGGCAACCAGAGAACATCTATCCATTGCAGCAAAAGTATGTAACATGCTTGACCTGCCCTTTGAGGATAATAGCTTTGATTGTGTCATGGCATATAACGTGATTTATCACACAGATACGCAAGGCTTTATGAATGCTGTAAAAGAGATAAAACGAGTGCCAAGACCAAGTGGCGAGTTATTCTTAACTATGATCTCGAAAAACACATGGAGCTTCCAGCATAAAGAAAATTATAGAAGAATTGACGATAATACTATTGTAAGAGACGAGCACGAAACTGAAAGGGATGTTCCGCATTTCTATGTGGGTGTTGATGACTTGAAAAAGCTGTTTGCCGATTGGACATTCGCGCAGTCGCCACAGGAATGGTGCGACTATAATCTGGATGCTCCCGAGTTTTTTAGCAAACATTGGCAAGCGCTGCTCGTGAATGATCCTGCAAGCTAAGCATCGCAAGGCGCTGTCTGAATCAAAGATTGTTCGTAGGGGAAATCGCCAAGGCGATTCAGCATCCGGTCGAAGCGGTAGCAGCTTGGGAGCAAGAAGCACAATAATATGAGGGCAGTGATGATATGAGATACTATGTCGTGGACGCTTTTGCCAGCCAGCTTTTCAAAGGGAATCCTGCCGGCGTCTGCATCCTGGATGAATGGCCCAATGCGGCGTTGATGCAGGCCATCGCCGCCGAAAACAATCTGGCCGAGACGGCTTTTGTGGTCAAGCGAGACGGATATTATGACCTGCGGTGGTTCACGCCGGAGGTCGAGATGGACTTATGCGGCCACGCCACGTTGGCCAGCGCCTTTGTCGTCGCCAATTTTGTGGATGCAAACGCCGCTAGGATGGATTTTCACACCCGGAGCGGCGTGCTAAGCGTCGCCAAAAGCGGCGCACTCTACGAGATGGATTTCCCTTCTCGGAAGCCTATCCGCACGACGGCGATTGACAGCAAACAGGTTGCCGAGGCGCTCGGCGCGGCGCCGCTAGAGTTGTGGCAGTCGCGCGATCTGCTCGTATTGGTGGAGAGCGAGGAACAGGTGCGCGCGCTGATCCCCGATTTCGAGCAATTGAAGCGGATCCCCGACTGTTTTGCTGTGATCGTCACTGCTCGCAGTGACGCGGCTACCGCAAAAGGTGAAGAAGTAGATTTCGTCTCGCGTTTTTTTGCGCCCAACGCAGGTATCCCCGAAGACCCAGTGACAGGGTCGGCCCATAGCACCTTGATTCCTTTTTGGGCGGAGCGGCTCGGCAAGAACAAAATGGTCGCCAAGCAATTGTCGAAAAGGGGTGGGACACTGTATTGCGAGGCCCTCGGCGAACGCGTCAAGATTGGCGGGGAAGCGATCCTTTATCTGACAGGCGACATTGTAGCTTGGTAACTCATAGCGCGCAGCGCACTCATCGTGCGCCTAGCGCCTGTGTAGATTTGCCCAATACGCCCATTTGTGCTATACTCCTTGACGTGAGCGATTTTAAGCAGTAGGGGGGAACGTAGGTTATGGCTCTGACCAAGAGCGAAAAGAACTCTATCGTAGATACGTACCACCGGCACGAGGTTGACACGGGATCGCCCGAGGTACAAATTGCCCTCCTGACGACACGTATCAGTAGGTTAACTGAGCATCTGAAAGAACACAAGAGCGACGAGCATTCTCGTCGCGGCTTGTTGAAACTGGTGGGGCAGCGCCGTCGTCATCTCAACTATCTCTCGCGCAAAGACGAGCAAAGA
>CAZYPJ010000566.1:0-1881 GCA_964649365.1 uncultured Anaerolineales bacterium
GCGGAGGGGATGTTGGTCTGGATCGGCTATATAATGTTGTGGGTCGTATCCTGGCCGATGGCGCGCACGTCGCCCGGACGCAGGTGGGCCAGCACGCGGTCGAGCACGCGCATGGCCTCTTGCCGGGCCAGCCACTCGGCCTCGGAGCGCAGCAGGTATTTCTCCGTCACCATTTCCAGGATGGGGCCGACGTTCTGCGCCATGCCGCCGTGCACCAGCACCAGGCTATCTTGCAACGCCTGACGGGTGGCGGGCGTCACTGCATCTGCCCCCAGGATGTGGTGCTGCGGCAACAGCCGCCCTTTGCTGACGCCAAACTCGGGGTCGCCCTCAGAGGCGGCGACGCCCGTGATGAGCTTGATGCCGGGCCACACGCCGCCCGAATCTTGCCAGCCGCCGCCCGATCCGCCCAGCCACTCGCCCAGGATGGCGCGCGCGGCCACCCAACGCCGCTCGTGATCCTCCAACTCGCCGGTGAGCGAGTGCATTTGGCCGGTGGCGCGCATACAGCAAGAGATCAACGCGGCCAGCAGGCTGGTCGAGACGGCCAGGCGCGAGCCTTTGGGGATGTCGCGCACGCGGCTGACCAGCTCGACGCCCCGACCCGGGCCGACCAAGCGAGCCAGCAGATCAGCCAGGTTTTGTTGCGCGCCCTCAATGCCAGGCGGCACGACGCCGGCGGCGATGATGGCCGCTTTGAGCAAGCCCAAATAGTCGCGGGCGAAATCGAACACCTCGGCCAAAGTGGTCACATCGGCTTTGGCGCCCAGATCCACACTCACCAAGCGCAACAACGGCTCGTCTATCACGCGGAAATAGGCCTCCACTGGCGGCTGGGGGTCTTGGCCCTGGCCGCGCACCGCCAGGTCAATCGAGACGTTGAGCACACGCGCGCCCTCGGGGTAATCCATCCCCAGGAAAAAGATGTCGCTCCAACCGCTGTGAGAGAGATCCATGCGCACCGGCGTGCGTTCGCGCAGGATGGGATAGACGCCGCTGGCTGCCTCGCGCTGAAGCAATTCCGAGCGCACGCGCAAAGGATGATCGGCGGGGTGACCCATGCGAAACATCCATTGGTTGCCGCGCGCCGAGCGCACACTGCGGCGCACCTGATCGGCCAGGGTCTGAAACGCCAGGCTGTGATAGGCGGCGGATAGGGCGCTAGATACCTCGGCGGAGGGGCCGCGCTGGCTCTGAGCGGCCAGGAAGGCATCTATCGCCTCCTCAAAGCGACGCTCTAGCAGGTAGGTATAGCCGCGATAGGGGATCTCACCGGCGGCGGCAAGTCTGGGCGTGTTGGGCAGATGAAAGCGATGGATGGCGTAGAGAAAAAAACAGGCGCGCACGCGCTCGTAAAGGTTGGAGGCGGCGCGGCGAAAAGCGTCTAGCGCTTGGCATTCGACCAATAGCGCATTCACCGTAGCGGCCCGGCAGAACCGTTCCAGCGGCAGATCGCGCACAGCGGGGTCGGACGAGGTGATAATCTCGACAAGGCGGCTGCCAGTGGCCATCACTCATCCCTCCGGCCCGCGTCGCGCAGGGCGAGCAACTCGACTAGCCGGGCCAGCACCTCTTCGCGGTCGCGCCCACTGAGCGCCAGGGCCAATTGCGCCGTCAGCAGGCCGTATTTCACGCCCACGTCGTAGCGCCGGCCCGAAATCTCGACCGCCAGATAGCGTTCGCGTTTGGCGAGGATATCAAGCGCCTCTGCGAGCGTCACCGATTGATTGGGCGCTGCTCGTTCTACGCAATCGTTCAGGATATCCATGATGGTCGGAGTGAGCACGTGCATCCCAAAGAAGCACAAATAGCGCCCCGCGCGCAGGCCGGGCACGGCCAACCATTGCTCGGCCACAGTGGGGGTAGGCTTTTCGATGACGG
>CAZYPJ010000567.1:0-1865 GCA_964649365.1 uncultured Anaerolineales bacterium
TGGCGAAAACCCTTTGCCTCGGCGGTTTGCTACGTCCTCATCTGTTCGTACACCGCCGCCGTGCGGCGAGCCGTCGCGGCCCAGGTCAATTGGTGGGCGCGAACGCGGCCCCGCGCGATCAATTCCTGCCGCTGAGGCTCGTCGGCTAGCGCCTGGGCCAGCGCGCGGGCCAGGGCAGCCTCGTCGTGCGGGTCCACCAGCAGCGCCGCCGGCGGCGCATCGGGCAGCGCTGTGATCTCGGGCAGGCTGGCGGCGCGGGCGCACACCACCGGCAGCCCCGCCGCCATCGCCTCGGCTACCGGCAGCCCGAACCCCTCGTAGAGCGAGGGGAAAGCGAACGCATCCGCCGCCGCGTACCACAGGCGCAATTCGTCCTCCGAGACGGGGCCGGGCTGGATGATGCGCTCCTCCAGGCCCAATTCCTCGATCAGCCCGCGTTGCTCGGCGCTAAAGCGCCCGCCCACCTGGGCGAACAGCCAATCTACATCATCCAGGCGCGCCAGGGCGTTCAGCAGCGTCTCGATATTCTTGCGCGGCTGGCACGACCCCACGTGCAGCGCGATCCGCTGCCCCTGGCGCGGCGCGACGCGGCGGCGCAGCGCGGCCACCTGATCGGGCGGGGCGGGCGCGAAAAAGGAGGCATCCACGCCGTTGTGAATAGCGACCACTCGTTCGGGCGGGTAGTCGCAACAAACCAGCAATTCATCGCGAGTGAACGCTGAAACGGTGATGATATAGGCCGCCCGCATCATGGCGCGAAAGGAATGCTGCCACAGGCGCCGCGCCACACCGCTGCCTTGCCGTCCCTGCGCCAGCGGCGCTACATCGTGACAGGTGACCACCGTGCGGCGCGGGTCGAGCGCGCCCAGCAGGTGGGCGTAGGAGTGGTCTATGATGTGGTTGATCTCGCCCTGGTGGAAACGCGCCAATGGCGGATAGATCAGCGTGCGCCAGAGGTAGTTGCCCAGCGTGTCGGCGATGCCGCTCAGGCCCGGCAAGGGGCGCGCCGCCACGTAATCGGTTGCGTCATAGCCCTGGGCGCGCAAAGCATCGCCCAAGGCGTCGGCGTAACGCTCCATGCTGGGCCAGCGTTCGGTGGGTAGGTCGCGGAACAGAGTGATTTTCATGGTCGCCTACAACATTCTACGGCCGCGCCGCACGACATGGGGCGCGGCCCTATGTGGCCGCCCGCACAGGATTGCGCCGCGCGGCGTAGGGCGCGGCCCTGCGTGGCCGCCCCGCAACGGCATCATTTCACCACCTCGAGCGTGAAATACAAATCGCGGGCGGGCAGGATAAAAGCCCAGTAAGCTTCATAGTAAGCGGGGAAGCGGTTGGCCAACCATTGGACGCCCAGCCAACGATAGGGCCGGGCAAAGCGCAAGACCGCTCGCCGCTTGACGAACCGCGCCGCGCTGTAGAAATCGGCCACGGGGGCCAGCGTCTCGAACGCCCGCGTCAACAGCCCCAGGCGCGGCGGGTCGGCGGCGACGAAATAGTCGAACGAAAAGAGCGACAGATGCCGCAGATGGGTGGGGTCGGTGTAGGAATAGCGGTTGGAAAAGTGGGGCGTCACGATCTCGACCGCCGCGCCGGGCCGGGCTACGCGGTGCAGCTCTTCCATAAAGCGCACCAGGTCGCGCACGTGCTCGACGATGTGGCGGCAGATGATGTGGTCGAACGTGGCGTCCTCCAGCGGCCAGGGATAGACATCCAGATCGTGGAGGATGTCGGCCTGGGTGCGGGGGTTGGAATCAATCCCCACCGCGCCGGGCGCTTTGTTGTTGCCGCACCCCACATCGAGAATGGCAGGCATAATCACCTCAATTCAACCACCAAGACACAAAGGCACAAAGAGGATAATA
>CAZYPJ010000568.1:0-904 GCA_964649365.1 uncultured Anaerolineales bacterium
GCGACTTGTCTCGAACCCGCAGGGCGCACACCAATCACCGCGCCGGAAACCACCGCCTCGACCGATTTCATCCGCGAGGCCGTCGCGGAAGACATCGCCTCCAACCGCTTTGGCGGGCGCGTCCACACCCGTTTCCCACCCGAGCCAAACGGCTACCTGCACATCGGCCACGCCAAGGCCCTCAGCATTGATTTCGGCGTCGCCGAGGAGAATGGCGGCCTGTGCAACCTCCGTTTCGACGATACTAACCCCAGCAAGGAAGAGACCGAGTACGTCGAAGCCATCATGGAAGACATCCATTGGCTGGGCTATGATTGGGGCGACCGGCTGTACTTTGCTTCGCAGTATTTCGAGCAGCTCTACGAGTGGGCCGAGCTGCTCATCAAAAAGGGCAAGGCTTACGTCTGCGACCTGAGCGCCGACGAGGTGCGCGAGTATCGCGGCACGCTCACCGAGCCGGGCAAACCTAGCCCCTACCGCGATCGCTCGGTGGAAGAGAACCTCGATCTGTTCCGAAGGATGCGCGCCGGCGAATTCCCCGATGGCTCGCGCACGCTGCGCGCCAAGATCGACATGGCCTCGCCCAACATTAACCTGCGCGACCCGGTGATGTACCGCATCAAGCACGAGGAGCATCACCGCACCGGCAACAAGTGGTGCATCTATCCCATGTACGACTGGGCGCACGGCCAGAGCGACAGCATCGAAGGCGTGACCCATTCGCTCTGCTCGCTGGAATACGAGATTCACCGCCCGCTCTACGATTGGTTCCTCGACGCGCTGGGCATCTACCATCCCCGGCAGATCGAATTCGCGCGGCTGAACCTGAGCTACACCGTGCTCAGCAAGCGCCGTCTCGTCAAGCTGGTGACCGAGGGCCACGAGACCGGCTGGGACGACCCGC
>CAZYPJ010000568.1:914-1849 GCA_964649365.1 uncultured Anaerolineales bacterium
CTGTGCGGCCTGCGGCGACGCGGCTATACCGCCTCGGCCATCCGCACTTTTTTGACGCTGATCGGCGTGGCCAAGCGCGATAGCGTGGTGGATGTGGCGCTGCTAGAGTACGCCATCCGCGAAGAGCTGAACAAGACCGCCCCGCGCGTGATGGCCGTGCTGCGCCCGCTCAAAGTGGTGATTGACAACTATCCCGCTGGCCAGGTGGAATACCTCGACGCGGTGAACAACCCCGAGGACCCCGCCGCCGGGACGCGCCAGGTGCCCTTTGCGCGCGAGCTCTACATCGAGCAGGATGACTTTCGCGAAGTTCCGCCCAAAGGGTTCTTTCGCCTCTCGCCGGGCAACGAAGTGCGCTTGCGCTACGCTTACTTTGTGAAATGCGTGAGCGTCGTCAAGGATGCGCAAGGGCAGATCGTAGAATTGCACTGCACTTACGACCCCGAGACCAAAGGCGGCTCGGCCCCCGATGGGCGCAAGGTCAAGACCACGCTGCACTGGGTGTCGGCGGCCCACGCCCTGCCCGCCGAGGCGCGGCTGTACGACCGCCTGTTCACCCGAGAAAACCCCGACGATGTGGAAGAGGGCGAGACCTGGATGGATTCGCTCAACCCCAACTCGCTGGAGGTTCTCCCCGCCTGCTGGGTAGAGCCAAGCCTGGCAGGGGCTGCGCCGGGCGCTCGCTACCAGTTCGAGCGCCTGGGCTATTTCTGCGTGGACGCCGATTCGGCCCAGGGCAAACTGACGTTCAACCGCACGGTGCAACTGCGCGATACCTGGGCCAAAGTGGCGCAGAAACAAGGCTGACGGCGCAAGAGGTCGCCTCGTCCCCAATCTCTCCATAGGCGTTGGCTTACGGGGTTACCGGGGGCGCTAACTCGTTTCGGCGCTTGGTGTAAAATGGCGCGAGTTCGTAGCAGCATGGCCGATCATGC
>CAZYPJ010000569.1:0-1842 GCA_964649365.1 uncultured Anaerolineales bacterium
CGCTTGACCCCGCCCGGGCGATGTGTTATTTTACCGCCGCCAATCGAAAGGAGACTGGATCATGCACAATTCGCGCTGGTGGGCCGTGGGCGCGGCCCTCGCCCTGACCTTGTTCGCCCTCGCTCTCGCGCCCGAGCCGCTGGCGGCCCGACCAGCGAACGCCGCCGCCGCTGGGCCTATCCCCTATTATTACGTCGCCCCGGGCGGCGATTGCGGCGGCCAAACCCCTTGCTACGGCTCGGTGCAGGCGGCCATCGCCGCCGCGCCCGTTCTCGGAGAAATCCGCCTGGCCGCCGGGCGCTACACCGGCGTCTTTTGCACCAACGAGATCAGCGCCGTCGCTGTCATCACCAAGCCGCTCATCCTCAGCGGCGGGTACACCCCGTCCAACTGGACGGACGCCGACCCCGTCGCCAACCCCACCATCTTGGACCCGCTGGGCCTGGGCCGCGCGGTGGTGATCAGCCAGACCAACTATGTGACGATCCGGGGCCTCACGCTGACGGGCGGCAACGCCAACGGCCAGGGCGGCGCGCCGATGGCGGGGCAGGACGCGGGCGGCGGGCTGTATCTGACCCATGCGGTCAGCGTGACGCTGCTGAACAACATCATCATCAGCAACACCGCCGATTACCAAGCGGACCGGGCCGGCTGGGGCGGCGGGCTGTTCATCGAGGGCTGCGACGGCGTGACGCTGGTGGGCAACGCCATCCGCGACAACGCCGGCAACGCGCGCGCGGCGGGGTCGGGCTATGGCGGCGGGCTGTACATCGGCGATAGCGACCACATCACCCTGCGCGATAACGTCATCGCCGGGAACACCGCCGGGGCCGCCAACGGCGTGGGCGGCGGCCTGTACCTCACGCGCTGCGACGACGCGACGCTCACGGGCAACGTGTGGGCCGATAACACCGCCGCGCTCGGCGGCGAGGGGCGCGGCGGCGGGGCCTACATCGCCAACGGCGCGCGCATGACCGCGCGCGGCAACCGCCTGGAGCGCAACATCGCCAGCGCCGCCGGCGCGGGCGATGGCGGGGGGCTGTACCTGCTGGGCGGGTCGGGCGCGGCGTGGGATGGCCTCATCGCCAGCGCCAACGTCGCGGCGGGGGCGCCCGGGCAGCGCGGCCAGGGCGGCGGCGTCTATGCGCGCGAAACCGACGCCCGCTTTATCAACCTCGTCCTGGTGGAAAACGACGCCCACACCGCCGGCGGCGGCCTCTATGCGGCGGGCGCCTCGCCCACGTTGATCCACCCCACCCTGGCGCGCAACGCCGGGCCGGGCGGGGCGCTCTGCGCGGCGGCGGACCCGGGCGGGTTCATTGATAGCGATGTCCATGTGACCAACGCCATCATCGCCGGCCACGCCCTGGGCGCGGCGGCGGGGCCGGGCAGCGCCATCGCGCTGGATGCGACCCTGTGGTACAACAACGACGCCCAGGCGACCGGCGCCGTGGCCCGCAGCGCCGATCACCACGGCGACCCCGCCTTTGCGCCCGACGGCTACCACCTGCGGCCCAACTCGGCGGCGCGCGGCCTGGGCGTCGAGGCCGCCGCCCCCGCCGACCTCGACGGCCAGCCCCGCACGGCCTGCGGCGGCTATGACCTCGGCGCCGACGAATTGCCCTGCCTGGCGTTGCCGGCGATTGTGGATTAGGGGCTTCATCGCAGCGGCCAAGATTTGGGGGCGCGAAGGCGCGCGGGCCGGCGCGGACGGTTGAGGATAGCGCAGCGCAAGATATCCGCGTCCTTCCACGCGCATCCGCGCCCCCAAATCTTTGTTTCGGCGGCGGATCCTCCCCCTTGCCCCCCAGCAATCGCCCCTCCGGATGCTCGGCAAAGACA
>CAZYPJ010000570.1:0-1827 GCA_964649365.1 uncultured Anaerolineales bacterium
CAACCCGTATGCGTATCAGCAAGGGCTAGGTTCTGCGGTTCCCGGCCCGAACGCTTTCGCGGGGCGCGGCGTCTGGAAAGAGGCGCAGCGGCTGTTCGAGTTCTCCTACAGCGATGACGACCCCGCCACGCTCGTCGTGCAGCTTTTCAACTATACGACCAAGACGGTAGCCTACAGCATTGCGGCGAACGGCATCCCCACCGTTGAGCAAACCGCAGCGGCCGCCGGCGCCGCTGCGCCGACCGCAACCCCCGCAGCGCCGACAGAGATCGCCGGCGTGGGCGCCTCGGGCGTGCTGGTGGGCAACGTCGGCGGGGCCTATGCCATGCATACGATCAAGTCGTCGGGCGCGGGCGAGGATGTCACCGTCACCATGGCCTTTTCGCCTGAGGAACCGTCCTACGCCAAAGCGTTCGGGTTCATCGTCTATGCCGCGAACGGCGCGGTCGTAGCGCACGGCGTCTCCACTGGCGTGCTGGGGCAGCGCAAAGCGACTTTTGCCGCCGCCGACGCCAGCGATTATACAGTGCAGGTGTACAACTATGCCGACGGCGTGGCGCTGAACTATGCGCTGAACGTTTCGCGTTAACCACCATCCCTTCTTCTTAGCTAGGCCCTGGGGCGTCCCCTCCCAGGGCCTAGTTGCTTGCCACCGGGGAGCGCCGACATCTTGCCTGCAATTGGCCGCCTGGGAAGGCGGCGTTCCCCCTCGCCATCTCAATCTTTTGCTGTTATCTGCCCGCCGCGTTGAGCAGCCGCTCCATGTTGCCGCCCAGGATCAGCGGGTGTTCGGCGGCGGGGACGTAATCGCAATGGGTGCGGAACGCCTCCAGCGCGTGCTGATAGGTCATCGAAAAGCGCACTACGGGGTAATCGGACCCCCAGCACAGGCGCGTCGGGCCGTAGGCCTCGTACAGCGCCCGCGAGATTGGGTGAGCGTCGGCGCAGGGGTAATCCCACGGGATCGCCGACACATAATGAAAGCCCGATTGTTTGATATAGATGTTGGGCAGCGCGGCGGATTCCAACACTTGCCGCAGCCCCTCGTCATCGCCCACGTGCAGATAGGCCATGTGGTGCAGCAGGAAGGTGATCTTGGGGTAACGCCGCGCCAGCTCGCGCAAGGCTGGCTGCCAGGTGGGCGGCAGCGCCAGGCTGGCGATCAAGCCATATTCCTGGGCCACGTCGAAAAAGCGCAGCCCCTCGTCCGAGGCGAACCAGTCGGTATCTTCTTTGACATAGTGGGTGAACCCTTTGAGGGCGTAACGCTCCGCCGCCGCGCGCAGGCGCTCCGCCGCGCCCGGCGCGTGGTAAGTGGGCGTCCACATGCTATCCACATCGGCGAATTGGATCAGCCGGTCGGGGTAGCGGGCCACGCATTCAGCCACGTAATCGTTGTCGTCGGGGTTGAGGTGCACGTTGGCGCAGATCAGCACGGCCTTGCTCACGCCAAAGCGATCCATCTCCCAGAGGAGCTGCTCCACCCGCCCGCGGCTTTCGGGGTCGGGCACGGTCGGCTGGTAGGGCCAGACTTTCCAGGCATGGGTGTGAGAATCAATCAACATGGGGCCTCCTCTAGCGGATGTGATGTTTGCGACAAAACGCGGCGATGCGCTCGCGATCAATAGGAATCCGCGTGCTCATCTCTATGCCTCATTCGATATCGCGACGCCCGCATTATACAATGATCGTTGCGTTTGTGAAGCCGCGTGTTCATTCACTTCACCATCGGGGGCCTCTATACCTTAATTGGGGGATCGGCCAGAGACGCCAGCCGGCTTTAGCGCTTGGTGTGAAATGGCGCTCGGAGATGAAAGGAAGATGGGC
>CAZYPJ010000571.1:0-1824 GCA_964649365.1 uncultured Anaerolineales bacterium
GAGTCAACACGATCAGGATTCTGCGAGTGATCTTCATTGCAAGCTCCTCTCCATAATGCCCATCGGTAGGTGAATCGAGAAAATCAGCGTCGTTCTTTTTCCATTGTATGGGGAGAAGGTTACAAAAAAGTTAACTGGTTGTATCTTGATCGTCAATTCCTCGTCGGCAGATAAATGCCCCGACGCACGGATAAGCGCCGGGGCGTATGTTGGAGCAAACAACAATCAAACTATCCGTTTGCGGCGCAGGCCCAAGTGTGGGTCGCTGCCATGAGGCTGTCGAGCGCCTGCGAGAGATCAGCGATGAGATCATCGGTATCCTCAATGCCCACCGCATAACGCACTAACTCGCCGCGAACGCCGATAGCGGCTCGCTCCTCTTCGCTGAGTGTAAAGTGCGACATCAGTGCCGGCTGCTCGATGATGCTCTCCACTCCGCCTAGACTGGGGCCGATGTAGGGGATATGTAGCGCATCAATGAACCGAGCCGTCCCTTCGAGATCCGCCTCTAGCTCAAAGCTCACCACGCCGCCATAGCCCTTCATCAACCGGCTGGCGATGGCGTGATCGGGATGCGAGCGCAAACCCGGATACCATACGCGCCGCACAGCGGGGTGATTCTCAAGAAACTCGGCCACGCGCTGGCCGTTTTCATTGTGGCGCGCCATGCGCAAGCCTAACGTCTTGAGTCCCCGCAACAACAGATACATCGTCTGCGGCTCGGGCGTCGCGCCGATTACGTCGTTACCGTCTATGACGCACGCGATCTGCTCCGTCGGTCCTACCACTACACCAGCAATCTAGTCGTTGTGCCCGCCGTGATATTTGGTGGCGCTATGAATCACCAGATCAATTCCATGATCGAGCGGCCTCAAGTTGTAGGGAGTGGCGAAAGTGGCGTCAATGAGCGTTAACAAGCCGTGTTGGTGAGCGATTTCGGCCAAACGCGGCAGGTCGGCCACGCGTAGATAGGGATTGGTGGGCGATTCAGTCAGCAGCAAGCGTGTGTTGGGGCGGATGGCAGCCCGCAGCCCGGCATAATCATCCGGCTCGACCAAAGTACACTCTACCCCCCAGCGCCTCATGAATTGTTGCGAGAACTGCCGCGTGCGTCGGTAGCAATCCGCCGTCAAGATATAGTGGTCGCCCGCCGAAAGCAACGCCAACAGCGTGCAGGTGACCGCCGCCATGCCGCTGGCCAGCACCAGAGCGCGCTCGCCCCCCTCCAGCGCCGCAAGTTTGCGCTCGACCACTTCTTGTGTGGGGTTGCCATAGCGGCCATACTCGCCCCGCAGCGGCTCCAAGTGTTGTTGCTTGCGACTCATGTGCTCGATCAGCGCAGCACTGTTTTCAAAGTGATAGGTCGAAGTCTGCACAATGGGCATGGTCAACGCGCCGTAAGGCTTTTCCTTCGATTCGCCCGCGTGTACGCTCTGGGTCGAGAAATGGCTGCCGTTGAGTTTCTCAGGTGTGGTGAACATTGAACCTCCTGGACGATAACAAAAAAACCTCAGCTCCATCCAGAGCTGAGGCCGTATAGATAAAAGAAGTCTCTATCCACGCTGAAAGCGTGATAGAGAGGCGCCTTTCAACTTGCAATGGCCTCTCATCTTTCAGAGATCCTCTCGCAGAGGCTCTGCCGGAGTTGGCACCTTGGACGCCGAGCTGAGTCGCCGATCACGTCGGATGAAGATGACTTGCTCGCGCCGGGTTGCCGAGGTTTCACAGGGCCGGTCCCTCCACCTCTCTGGATAAGAGCACGCGCTCCTTATTCGATTGGCGTGAGCTTAACACAAGCGCGAAGCGCTGTCAAATCTTGGCGTT
>CAZYPJ010000572.1:0-1811 GCA_964649365.1 uncultured Anaerolineales bacterium
AGGGTCGGCGCATAGCCGACCCTGCTCGCATGGGCGCTATCCTCTAGGGCATCGGCGTCCGCGGGAGCGTGGTCTCGATGATCGAGTTCTCGCTGCCATAGACGCTGCGGGCATACGCATCGGCCTGGGGATCGTTCATCCATCTATCCCCATCGCACAGGTAGCGGAACTCAAAGCTGCGGCCGGCGGGCAGATCAATGGTGAGCACCCAGTTGCCTTCCCGATCATGGGTCAAGGGGTGCGAGGAAGGATTCCACCCGTTGAAATCGCCGACGAGGGAGACGACATCGGCCCAGACGCAGTTGGGTAGGGTAAAATTCACGCGAGCAATGGTTCGGCCTTCGACCTCCAGGAAATCCTTGTGGATCACGGGGATACCTCCTCCAACACCAGTTGGCCCGGAACCCAGGAGATCAATGATCGCGAGACGCAAAGCAGGGTTACGCGGCGTCGTTGCCGGGTTTCTATTGTATCAAGCGCTACATACTCAACACATAACAAGCCGCCCCAAGCAATGCGGCTTTGGGGTTCAACACAAGGTGAACGGGCATACGCTCGATCACATAAGCGAGCCGACCCTTGTTCAAAAAGCTGGCGCGGAACACCCCACCTTGCAGGAAGGGTGTGATTCGCGGCGGGATGCCGCCAGCTACATAGACGCCGCCGTCGGCCAACGTCGTCAACGCCAGGTTGCCCGCGAGGCCGCCCAGGATCGAGACAAAGAGTTCGAGGGTCTGGCGGCACAGCGGGCTGGGGCGGGTTGCGTCGAGCGCGGCCTGTACGATGATCGGCGTGGGGTCGTCGGCGCCGGCCAACCTGGCGGACAACCACTCCTCTTCGGCGGCCAAGCCGGTCTCTTTGAGGTATGCGTACAGATTCGGCATACCGCGCCCCGAACAGACGCGCTCGTAGCTTACATGGTCAAATCGCTGCCGGAGAAAGGCCGACAGGCCCAACTCGAGGTCGCTGTTGGGCGCAAAGGTAGCGTGCCCTCCTTCGGAGGCGTGGACGCCATAGCGCCCGCCATCCCAGGTGAGGTAGCCCACCCCTAGGCCCGTGCCCGGCGCCACGATGGCGATAGGGCCATGCGGCTGGGGCTGGCCGGGGATCAGCGTGGCCACGTCATCAGGGGCCAAGTTGGGCACGGCGTAGCCAATGGCCTCCAGGTCGTTCAGCAGCTTGACCGCTTTGGCCCCTAGCGACTCGGCCAGTTGTCCCTCGGCGATCACCCAGGGCAAGTTCGTCACCGCCGCCTGGCCATTCACCACCGGCCCAGCGACGCCAAAGCACGCCTTTTCGACGGGCAGCTTGGCCTGCGCCAGAAAATCGCGCGCCAGGGCGTCGAGGCTGGCATAGTCGGCGCTGGGCAGCGTCGCTTGCGCCAAAGGCTGGCGCGGGCCGGTTTCGAGCGCATAGATGGCCAGATCGGTTTTGGTGCCGCCGATATCGCCTGCAAGCAACATGGGTTGCATCCTCCAAACGGTCAATAACGGTATAGGGCGTCGCACAGGGCGCGTTACAATTGTTAGTTCTATGTAAAATATACCAGATACTCGCGAGATTGTAAACTGGTTTGCGGGCAGGAGGGCGAAATCGCGGGAAGGCAAAAAGAGAAAGCGTGCCAGCGCAGCCGACATCCAGTTCACCGCCGGCGGATGGCGCAAGCCAGTAGCGCCCAAACGTTTGGCGCAGACAAGTTTTGCCGCTATAATGTAAATGATCTATCGTCCCCGATAGATTATCTGACTCTATGCCCGCAAGGAGGTGACGCATGGCCGTGTTACACCGCAGAACCTGATCCAGCGCGCGCA
>CAZYPJ010000573.1:0-1810 GCA_964649365.1 uncultured Anaerolineales bacterium
ATACCCGGCAGAGTTGGGCTGGGGTGCAATGGGTGTGATGCCCAGTTGTCTCGCGCCCGACTTGCATGGCAAGATTTTCGATCTCTGGCAAGCCGGCCAGCGCGATGAAGCGCGCCGCGTCTGGAATCGTTTGTTGCCGTTGGTCTTTTGGCGTTGGCACACCTCAGCGCAAGAGGCCGGCAAACTTTATCTGAAGCACCTGGGCGTGTTCGAAACCTCGTACACTCGGCCTGACCACGGTCAACTAAAATTGGACGAGGCCGACCAGCAAGAAATGTTGCGCGTGCTAGAGGAACTCGGTCAGTGAATTCCGCCTAGCGACTACAGCCATCACGCCTGTTCCGTAGCGACAACCTCAACGAGATCGCCCCGCGACACATGGCCGCCTTGTACAACGCGACAAAAGATACCTTTGCGAGGCAGCACAGACACACCCTTGAAATTGTACGTGTGGGCGATCTCGGGCGGCTTGCCGATCTGCACCACCTCCAACACAGCTGGTCCCACCCGTAGCCGATCTCCGACCCGCAAGGTCATCAGATCAAGTCCCTGCACGGTGAGGTTTTCGGCAAAAGAACCGGGTACAGCGCCAATGTTGCGTTCGCAGTTGACCTGTTCGATGCTCTCTATTGCCAGCAGGCTGATCTCGCGTTCGCTGTAGCCCGCATGAGAATCACCCACCAGTCCGTAATTGGCTCGTAGTTCACCCGCGCCAACATCCACCTTTGGGTCGCCCCGTTGTTGGCTTGCGCACACTGCCACAACAATTGCCATCCTTGCCTCCCACCGATTTTGCTCTATATCATCTGAAGGTACCTCAAAACGCAAAGAAGATCAATTCCGGTTCGCGCATTCTGTTGCACAGAACGACTTGACACACGATGTTCTATATGCTACAATCTATTTGCAAATAACAAATAGATTGTAGCATATAGAGGTGCAACCATGCCTCGTTGGCGATGTCCCCGCGGACTCGATAACTGCTATGCACAAAATGACGCTCAACCGCGTCGCATCCGCCGTTTCATCGAGCCTGCTCTTTTACTTCTACTTCACTGCAATCCCACTCATGGTTACGGGTTAGTCGAGGGGCTGCGCCAACTCGGGCTGGAAAGCTATCCGACCGACATCAGCGCGATCTATCGCGCACTGAACGATCTGGAAGCCAGAGGGATGCTCGTTTCGCGCCAGGATGCCGAACAGAGCGCCGGGCCTCCGCGCCGCGTTTATGAACTGACTGAATCAGGCGACCAGTATTTGCGCGCTTGGGTAGAGGAGCTGCGCGCCACAGACCGGCTACTTCATCACTTCATGGACGCCTACGATCAACATCGCCAACAACACCTAACGGATGCAGATAGCGCCATAGCGACGTCTGCTATGCTTTTACAATCATCGGAGGACAAACAATGAAAATCGCTTGTGTGACAGACGACGGCCGCACCATCAGCGCCCACTTTGGGCGCGCCCTGCGCTATGCAGTGCTGACCATTGAGAATGGTCAGATCGTGAACCGCGAATTGCGCGACAAGCTGGGCCATCAGCATTTCAGCGCCCAGGAATCGGCGCATGGCATTGCGGGGCACCACGGCACCGACGCGGCCAGCCACGACCGCCATGTGAACATGGCTCAAGCCATCAGCGACTGCGAGGTTTTGCTGTGCCGAGGCATGGGGCAGGGGGCTTATATCAGTATGCAACGCTTGGGCATCACCCCCATCGTCACCGACGTGGCAGGCATTGACGAAGCAGTGCAAACCTATATTGAGGGAAGGCTACAGGATCATCCCGAGAAATTACACTGACTCGG
>CAZYPJ010000574.1:0-1806 GCA_964649365.1 uncultured Anaerolineales bacterium
GGCCAACCCCCAATCCCCATCCCCCACTCGCTACTTGAGCGGGAACACGATCAGCGTTTGCATCTCGGCGGGCGGGGTGACGGAGGGGTCGGTGAGATAGACTTCATAGACCACGCCGGTGGTTTCGCGGCCCTGCGCGGCCACGAACTGGGTCAGCGCCTCGTAGGCGGCGGCCATCTGGTCGTAGGGGCCGGCGTGCATACACACGGCCGCTTGCTCGCCGTGAAAGCGGCTGGGCTGCACTTCGCCCTCGCCGGCGAGTTCGCGCGCCACTGGAAAGCCGCCCTCCACGTCGAGGTTCTGCATATCCATGTTGTAATAGGCGGCGTAGGGCGCGCCGATGGGCTGCTCGCCCAGCGCGCCGAGACGCTGCATCACGGCGTCAAAGGCGTGGCCAAAGAATTGGGGCAACTTGTCCACCGAGGTGCGCGCGCGGAGGGCCAGCGCGTGCGTAAAGGGGGCCGGTTGGATTTGGCACTGGTAAGGCATGGGGAACATCCTTTCTAATAAATGGGTCGCGACCAGGCTCGTCGCTTGAGCATCCCCAGTATAGCGCCATTTCATGCCAATGAGCGTCATATTATCGGCCCGCGATTAGAACAAATCATCGAAACGCTCCTAAAATGGCGCTCACAGATACCGCAGCGCGCCCCCCGGGTGGCGGCGCTTGACCCCGGCGTACCAGCGGCACAGCGGGTACAGCGCCCCCAGCGCAACCAGCCACATGGCATAGACCACCCACAGCGGGAAGGCGTACAAGCCGCGACCTGTGACCATGCCCAGGATCACGGCCAGCATGTGCGCGAAAGGCAGGTGCGCCAGGTAAAAGAACAAGGGGACGCGCCCCAACGTCGCCAGCGCATCGGCCAGCCAACCGCGCGCGCCGTCGAGCCAGGCCAGCGCCAGCAGCGTCGGGCCGAGCGTCATCAGCAAGTAGAGCAGCGAGGGGGGATACTTTTCGCAGTTGAGGAAAGCGAGCGCCTGGTAGAGCGGCCCGCCCCGCGCCGTCCACGGCTGGGGGTCGCCGTAAAAGCCGGCGGCGCGCAACGCCACGAACGCCGCCGTCAGCGCCAGGCCCCACCCCAGCAGCGCCCGCCGCCGCGCGGGGCGGGCGAGCGTGAACAGCTCGCCCAGGCCAAAGCCCGCCGCCATCACGCCGATCCACGGCAAGATGGGGTACAGCACCTCGAACCGGTAGCGGTAGGCGATGGCGAACGTCCCGCGCTCGTGCAAGATCAGCCACAGCGCGCGCAGCGCCGGGCCGCCCCCCGGGTGGACGCTATCCAACAGGTTGTGCCCCGCGATGAGGATCGCGCCGATCAATCCCACCAGCCGCGAGGGCAGCCACGCCAGCCCCGCCAGCGCGATCATCGAGCAGCCCAGCGCCCAGATCACTTGCAACAAGGTGGTCTCGCGATAATCCCACCCCAGTTGCCAGCCGAAACGCACCCAGGTCACTTCCAGGGCGATCAACAACAGCCCGCGCAGCGCGAGAAAGCGCGACAGCGCCGCCCTATTTTGCCCGCGCGCCAGCGCAAGATAGGCCCCCCCCCCCGCCAGCAAGCTAAAGGCCGGCGCGCAGAGATGGGTGATCCAGCGGGTGAGGAACAGCGCCGGCGAAGCGCGCATCAGGTTGGTGGGGTCGTAGCGGCCCACCGCCTCGTGGACGAAATCGCGGGTGTGGTCGAGCGCCATCAGCGCCATCACGGCCCCGCGCCACACGTCGAGCGCGGCCAAGCGAGAGGATGAGACAGGTTGTGGCATGATACTCCCTTCGAATGAGGGGTCAGGGGTCGGGGATCAGGG
>CAZYPJ010000575.1:0-1806 GCA_964649365.1 uncultured Anaerolineales bacterium
GATATCGGCCACAGAGACACACAGCGAGAGATGCTGAGAGTATCGCACAAATCCTATCGTTCCTCAACCTCGCAATCAAGGCAAGCCAGATCGAACAGTTCAAGCCTGCTTTGTTGAGAGCCACATCAGGCAATTGCTGGGCGGCGCTTCCAAAAGCCTGTCGCCTGCTCGAAAGCGTGAGCCAGTTGCAGCACACCAAAATCATCCTGATGACGCCCCACGATCTGTACCCCCACGGGCAAGCCTTCGGGCGTAAAGCCACAGGGAACCGAGATGGCGGGTAGGCCCGTCACCGAGATATAGTAGCACGATTTCATCCAGTCAATATACGTCTCTAGCGCTACGCCAGCGATCTCGGTGACGTAGGGCTGTGTTACATCAAAGGGCGGAACCTGGCTCACTGGCAACAGTAGAAACTCGTAGCGCTCCATGAATTCGCACACACGATGATAGAGCAAAGTGCGCTTGATCTCGGCCTGGCCAAGCTGCGGACCGGTGAGCTTGCGCCCCTCCTCGATGTTCCAAACCACAGTTTCTTTCATCTCATGGCGATGTTCCTCCAGCAGCGCCCCTCGTCCCGCTTCAAAGTGCCAGGCGCGCCAGACCTTGAATGCCTCGTCGGCCCCGCTGAAATCGGGCGCGGCGGCATCCACAATGCAACCGAGCGCCTCGAACGTGGATAGTTGCGCCTCGATGGCAGCGGGCACGCGTGGATCGAGCGGCAATTCGCCGCCAAGGTCGTTCATCCAGGCTAAGCGCACACCCATGAAATCGCGTTCCAGAGGGCGCGCGAATGCGCTTCCAGGCTCGGTAATCGCGATGGGCGAACGCCGATCAGGTCCGGCGATGGCGCTCAGCAACAACGCCGCATCTTGGACTGTTCGCGCCATCGGCCCCTCTACTGAAAACGGCGACCACCCCAATCCAGAAGGCCACACGGGCACACGCCCCGGCGAGGTGCGAAAGCCCACTATGTTGCAATAATTGGCCGGGTTGCGCAGCGATCCACCCATATCGCTGCCGTCGGCAATGGGGATCATCCCGCAGGCCAACGCTACCGCCGCCCCGCCAGAAGACCCGCCGCAGGTCTTGGTCAGGTCGTAGGGATTGAGCGTCGCGCCGAAAACGGGGTTATAGGTCTGCGACCCGGCGCCGAATTCGGGCACGTTAGTCTTGCCAATGGTAATGGCCCCCGCATGGCGAATGCGCTCGACGATCAGCGCATCCTGATCGGGCACGAAATCCCGATAGATTGGCGAACCCCAGGTAGTGCGGATTCCCCGAGTAGGCACGAGGTCTTTGTGAGCAATGGGCAGGCCGTGCAACGGCCCTAGCGGTTCGCCCCTCGCTTGCGCCTCATCGGCGGCGGCGGCGCCAGCTAACGCCCGTTCGGGCAAGAGTGTGGGGATGGCGTTCACCAGCGGGTTGACGCGCTCGATCTGCGCTAGATGCGCCTGCATCACCTCACGGGCAGAAAGCTGCCCGGCGCGGATTAGTTTGGCCAACTCGACGGCGGTGAGAAAACACAGATCAGACATCGGCATGATAGCAACTCCTCGATAGACTATAGGCCATATCATAGCGCAGGGGGCCGTTTTTGTCACCACGGACAATCCTAACAATTACTTAACAAGATTCCGATGGGTTCTTAATAGATTGAGTGTATGCTATCAGTGCAGCAGGCGATAGAAGGCTCCTTCAGAATCCGAGGGACGTAGAGGGCGTACTATATCGGCGTGATGTCCAAAGAAACATCGCCGCTCTGACCGCGAAGGGCGTGAAGGAGGGGCTCGAGGCCGGCGCCAT
>CAZYPJ010000576.1:0-1799 GCA_964649365.1 uncultured Anaerolineales bacterium
AGCCAGTAGGCGCGGTTGGCGACCGACGCGGTTAGAAACCGCGCCTACTGCATCCCAGCTGCCAACGCGGTTAGAAACCGCGCCTACTGCATCCCAGCCGACCCCTGGCCCCCGACCCCCGATCCCTATCATAGGAGGTATCTCATGGCCACCCTCGCCGAATTGATCGCTCGCGTGGCGCTGGCGCTCGACGACGCCGACCACGCCCGCTGGAGCGCCGACGACCTGACGTTGCATCTCCGCCACGCGCTGGAACTCATCAACCGCGCCTCGCCGCGCCGGATGGCGGCTACCGTGGCGACCACTGCGGGGCAGCACGAGGTGAGCCTCGCGGCGCTGGGCCGGGTGTTGACCATCACCGACGTGTGGTACCCGTGGGATGGCGAGGAGACGAGCTATCCGCCCCGCCGCGCCCCCTGGACGCTGCTCGACGCCGAGACCCTGCGCCTAGAGACCGCCGAGGCCCCCCTGGGCGACGGCGCCGACGACATCCGCCTGTTCTACACCGCGCCCCACGCCATCGCGGGGCTGGACGGCGCGACGGCCACCACGCTCGACGCCTACGGCGAAGAGATCGTGGCGCTGGGGGCGGCGGGCTATGCCAGCTTGCAGGCCTCGCTCGCGGCGGCGGACGCCATCAACGCCAACGTCGCCGCGCCGCGCCACTTTCTCGATTGGGCCACCCTGCGCTTGCGCCAGTTCCGGCTAGAGCTGGACGCGCTGCGCGAATCCGCCGCCCTGGTGGGCGACCCGCGCGTCGCGCTCGTCTCCCCTGGCCTGCGCGGCGAGTTCTAGGGTATAGGGTGTAGGGTATAGGGTATAGGGTTTGGCTCTTCGTCCGTAGCCCCGCCCCTCGCGGGCGGCAGCGACGCAGGGCGGCCACAAGGGCCGCGACTACACCCTATACCCAACACCCTACACCCTTCTACAAGGAGACTGCCATGCACATCATTCGCGCGACGTTGCGCGCTTACGACGCCTCCACCCATCGCGCCGCCGTGCAGCCCAACCGCGCTCCGGCGGCGCTGCTCACCGAGCTGCCCGTGGCCGACGCTTGCCCCCCCGCGTTGCTCGCGGCGGGGCGCGAGGTCATCGCCCTGCTGTGGCCCGACGGCGGCGGCGCGGTGCTCGGCCCCGTCGGCCACGTGGTGGGCGATTGGGCCTTGCCCGCCGGGCTATCCTTGGGCGGCGATTTGACGCTGGCCGGCGCGGTGGGCGCGTCCGGCGACATCGGGGCCGGCGGCGACATCATCGCCCAGGGCGAGATCATCTCGCAGGGCGAGATCGTCTCGCCCCTCGACCTGCTCACCCCCACCCACGACCTAGCGCGCCGCTATCACAGCCGCGTGGGGTTGAAGGAGGGCGCCGCCGATAACACCCCATTCGACCTCCTCCGCTTTGCCGCGCCGGGGACGGCCTCCAGCGCCACGCAGCGCGGCGTCTGTTCGGGCGCGCTGACGGTGACGTTCACCGGGCGCCACACCAGCGGCTATGGCGAATCGGTGAGCGCGCATTATTTCGTCACCGTCTATGCCCACGCCGCGCAAAACTTGAAGGCCGATGTGCAGTTGCTCGGCGCGCGCAACGAGGAGGCGGCCCACGCGGTGACGCTCACCGTGCGCGAAAAATCGGGCGCCAGCCGCTCCGAGCTGGTGATCGAGGCGCTGGCTACCCACGCCAATTTCGACGCGACCACCAACCGCACCATCTGGACCTACGACCTGCACTCGGTCGCCAGCGCCGCCGCCGCCGAAATCACTCCATCCATCTGTTAACTCATCACGGAGGATAGGAAAGGG
>CAZYPJ010000577.1:0-293 GCA_964649365.1 uncultured Anaerolineales bacterium
TCCTTTTCCAGCCGCGCGCCTTGTTCGGTGACATAGAGTGTGGCCATTTTCTCAAGATATCTTGTGTGGTATGGTTATAACGGGCGCAAGGCCCTATGCTACAGTAGCTTAGCCCCTTGTGGGCGATCTGCTAACTATTCGTACTCGGGCGCATAGGCGAACAGGAAATCGGGGAAATAGCCCTCCACGGTGATGCGTTTGTCTTCCCAAGTATAGGTGTAGCGGTCGCGCTCGAAATGGACGCCCAGGAAGTCGAACCCGGCGCCAAAAGTCGTGACTGCGGTCTTGTGCGG
>CAZYPJ010000577.1:303-1782 GCA_964649365.1 uncultured Anaerolineales bacterium
TCGTAGCGCAAACGCAACGAGTCGAGCGTTGCCCCGGCCAGGTCGTAAGCTTGGCGCGCTGCTGCTTCCGAAGGGCACAGCGCGACGAAATCGTCGGCGTAGCGCACCAGCAGATGGCCTGCGCCCACCAGCGCCTCATCGAGCGGGTGCAGCGCGACGTTGCACAACAGCGGCGAGATCACCGCACCCAGAGGGATGCCGCGCGCCACATCGGCGTCGCGCCGCCCTTGCGCCAACCATTGCCCGATCAAGCGCAGCGTGATGGGGTCATCCACCCGTTGGCGCAGCAGGCCCATGATGATTTCGTGGTCGAGACTGTCAAAGCACTCGTCAATATCGGCGTCCAGCGCCCAGGTAAAGCCGGCGTCGCGGTGGGCGCAGATCGTCTCCACCGCGTCGGCGGTCGAGCGCCTTTTGCGATAGCCATAGCTGCACGGCAGAAAGGTGGGGTCGAACAGCGCGTCGAGGATGTTGAGCGCCGCGCGCTGCAACACTTTGTCGGTCACAGTGAGGCACGTAATACGGCGCGCGCCGCCCGACTTCTTTGGGACGGTGTAGCATTTGAGCGGCGCCGGCTGGTAGGTGTTGGCCATCACAGCCTGGCGGAGATCGGCCAGGCGATCTTCCCAATCGCGGCCCCAGCGTTCGACCGAGACGCCGTCACTTCCTGGCGCGCCCCGGTGAGCGCGCACGTCGTCCCAGGCGTCACGCAGGTTGGGCCAGGAAAGAATGCGCGCGATCATCGGCGATGACTGTTCCATCCTCCCGCTCCCAGCTGCCCGACCCCTGTTCTTCGATCACCCTGGTCTGGCCCAGCCCCACCGCCGTGCGGTAGCCCACGCCGCACCAAAAGGCATAGGCCGCGAGGAGGGTCATTAGGCGTGTCCAATAGGCATCGCCCACCAGGAAGCGGTAACGCGCCTCGCCCACGCAGCCCACGTGGGCGCCCTTGTCGGCGGCCTCGAACGAGATCAGGCGGCTGTGCAGCGCAAAGCGGCCCAGCGCCACGCACTCGGCGGCGTAGCGCAAGGCTTCCTCGGGCAGCGCGATGGGCGCAAAGGCGTTCCACTTGCGCAACAAGCCGCCAAACACCAGCTCGGGCGCCGGCAAGGGCGGGGCGCGCCCGTCGTTGCGAAAGAGCGTGGGCGAGGAAAAGCGCAGCGTCACGGCGCGGGGCGCGGGGCCGCCGCGCAAGGTGCAGCGCTGCACCAAGTCAGCGTAGGCGGCTTGCCCGGCCCAGGGGTGCTCGACGGGGTCGGTCGTCGCGCCTTGCGCCACAAAGTCGGCCTCGGCCAGGGTCAGGCGCTCGCCCGGGGCGGGCAGGGCGCGGCGCAGGGCCGATTCCATCTCGTCGGTGAGCGCAGTAAGGCGGAACCAGCCGGGCCGCGCCGGGTCGAGCGTCACGCGCCCGGCGAGGGGCCGGCCCCGGCCGCGCGCGGCGGCGCCGGGAAAGGGGCGGGGGGCGTCGGGCGCGTGCAG
>CAZYPJ010000578.1:0-1777 GCA_964649365.1 uncultured Anaerolineales bacterium
GGAATTCCTTACCCTCTGGCCGCTCACGCCCGACCGCGAAGGTGTCAACGGCATTATGGACGAACGCCAACGCGCCTGGGGTACCGGCTTCAAGCTGGCGAAATAAGGCTCACCACGGAGGACACAGAGTTTTAAACACGGAATACACGGAATAAACGGAAAACACGGAAAAAGAAAGAAACGGGGTTTCTTCTCGAGACCCCGTTCTCTGCTTTCCGTGTATGCCGTTCTTTCCGTGTATTCCGTGTTTAAAACTCTGTGTCCTCCGCGCCTCCGTGGTGAATCCCTCTAGCGCGGGATGGGGAAGGCGCGGCAGAGGTCGAGCGTTTCGGCGCGCACCTGGGCGATGACCGCATCGTCCTTGACGTTCTGCAGCACGCGCACTACCAGCTGTGCAATGCGCCGCGATTCGGCCTCGCGGAAGCCGCGCGTGGTGATGGCGGGCGTCCCCAGGCGGATGCCGCTGGTCTTGAGCGGCGGCTGCGGGTCGAACGGGATCATGTTCTTGTTGGCGGCCAGGCCCGCTTGCTCCAGGCGCTCCTCGGCCACGTCGCCCGTCACGCCCAAGGAGGTCAAATCGAGCAGCATCAGGTGGTTATCCGTCCCGCCCGAGACCAGGCGCACGCCCAGTTTCATCAATTCGTCGGCCATCGCGGCGGCGTTGGCCACGATCCGGCGGCCATACTCTTGGAACTCGGGCAGCATGGCCTCTTTGAGCGCCACGGCCTTGGCCGAAATGACGTGCTCCAGCGGGCCGCCCTGGATGCCGGGGAACACGGCGCGATCCACCTTCTTGGCCAAATCCTTGCTGCACAGGATCATGCCGCCGCGCGGGCCGCGCATGGTCTTGTGGTTGGTGGTCGTCACGAGCTGCGCATAGGGCACGGGGCTGGGGGGCACGCCCGCCACCACCAACCCGGCGATGTGGGCGATGTCCACCATCAGCAGCGCACCCACTTGGTCGGCGATGGCACGTAGGCGGGGGAAATCAATGATGCGCGGGTAGGCGCTGGCCCCGGCCACGATCAGCTTGGGCTGATGGCGCTTGGCCAACAGTTCCACCTCGTCGTAATCAATCCGCTCAGTCTCGCGGCTGACGCCGTATTGCACAAAGTGGTACATCTGCCCCGAAAAGCTCAGATGGTCGCCGTGGGTCAGGTGGCCGCCGTGGGCCTTGCTCATCCCCAAGACGGTATCGCCCCCCTGGAGCACAGCCATGTAGGCGGCGGCGTTGGCCTGGCTGCCCGAATGGGGCTGGACGTTAGCGTGCTCGGCGCCGAACAGCGCCTTGGCGCGGTTGATGGCGATCTGCTCCACCGCATCCACGTGGCGGCAACCGCCGTACCAGCGATGGCCGGGGTAGCCCTCGGCGTACTTGTTGGTGAGCACCGACCCCTGCGCCTCCATCACCGCCTGGCTGACATAATTCTCCGAAGCGATCAGCTCGATGGTGTTGGCCTGGCGCTCGGCCTCCGAGGCCAGCACCTGCGCGACCTCGGGGTCCACCCCCGCCAGCACGCTCTCGCACGCAATGTTCGACATGAAAAGAACCTCCTGAAAAGCTATCGGTGGTTAGTTATCAGTGGTTAGTTATCAGCCCCCACAGGGACAACTGATAACTGACAACTAACGACTAACCACTACAAAAAAACCGGCTTCATCAACGCCGCCGACGGCGGGTGGGTGATGGAGCCGGTCGCTGCTCGTTGGCTGATATGGCCTCGCCTCGGCGTTGAGGCGCGCTGTTCGTTCGTAGGGGAGATTATACGTCAACGGG
>CAZYPJ010000579.1:0-1775 GCA_964649365.1 uncultured Anaerolineales bacterium
CCCTGATGAGTCTGCGCAACTACTTGCTTGACAGTGGCTGCGATTTGCGGTAAACGGGGCGTGTGCTTGTCGTGCTGCGCAGCAACGCGCCCCAACGCGCGAAAGGAGCCTACTATGTTCGGTTCTCAGATGCTCGAAGTCGCCATCGGCTTGGCTTTCGTGTACCTGCTCTTGAGCCTCACCTGCTCCGCCTTTACCGAGCTGATCTCGAACCTTCTGGCGTTGCGCGCCCGCAATCTGGAGGAAGGCATCCGCCGTATGTTGAATGACGGCGGCGACGCGCAGCGCGCCGCCAAGCTATACAAGCTCCCGCTCATCAAATCGTTGGCGCAGGGCTGGAACGCCAAGAAGCCGAACTATATCCCGTCGCGCACCTTTGCGCTGGCCCTGCTCGATACGCTCGTCCCCGCCGATACCAAAGTGGGCGCGAAATCGTTTCGCGATGTGCGCGCGACGGTTGCGACCCTGCCCGAAGGCAGCATGAAAAAGACCCTGCTGCTCTATCTCGATGAAGCCCAGGGCGATCTCCAGAAGGCGCGCCAAAACATCGAGGCCTGGTTCAACGATACGATGGAGCGCGTCAGCGATTGGTACAAGCGGCAGGCGCAGATCATCATCCTAGCGTTTTCGCTGCTGTTGTGCGCGGCGGTGAACGTGGACACCATTACCCTGGCCAACTCGTTCTATCGCGACCCCACCCTGCGCAACGCCGTCGTCGCAGCGGCGGAACGGTCGTTGGAGGAATCGGCGATAGCCGAGAGCGACACGCCCATCACACAGGCCATCGCGCTGCGCAACGAGTTGCAGGTGCTAGAGCTTCCGCTGGGCTGGACAGCCCCCAACCTGGAGATGGTTGACCCGCGCGAGGCGCCCGTCACGGCGCAAGGTTGGCTGCAAAAGTTGGTGGGCGTGCTGCTCACTACCTTTGCGGTGTCGCTGGGCGCGCCTTTTTGGTTCGATATGCTGAAAAAGCTCGTCAGCCTGCGCGCCCCGGCCAAGACAGACGAGGCCGAACCGATAGCCACAGCGCCGGTGGCGATCAATGTTACATCGGGCGCAGGCATCGGCGCAGCGCCGAGCGCAGGGGTCGCCGCTGCGCCGCCATCCTCTCCCAAACCGTAGGCAACCATGACGAGAATCCTCCTGTTGACGGCGCCCCGAGGCGCAGGCAAGACCACCGCTTGCGAGCGCATGATCCAGCGCGCGCGAGAGGCGGGCCTAAGCGTGGGCGGCATCCTGACCCCCGCCCGCTACGACGCCTCGGGCGCCAAGAGCGGCTTTTACGCTGTGGACCTGGCCAGCGGCGAACAGCGTGAGCTGGCCATCGTCGCGTCCGACGAGGCGCAGCGCACGGTGGGCCGCTTTTGCTTTGACGCCGACGCTCTGGCCTGGGCGGCCGAGCGCGCCCTGTGGGCGCTGAACGCGCCGCTGGATGTGGTCGTCATTGACGAGATCGGCCCGCTGGAGCTGGAACGCGGCCAGGGGTTCGCCTCGGCCCTGACTGCGCTGCCCCAGGCGCGGGCCAGAGCGGCGATTTTGATCGTGCGCACCGAATTGGCGCTGCGGCTGCAAGAGCTGTTGCGCGCCATGCGCCCGATAGTTATCGTGCTCACCCAACGCGACCGCGACCAAATCCCCACGCGCCTGCTAGAGGAAGTATGGCGCCGCGATGAGAGCGGCAGGATATAACTAGGCGTTAACTTGGGGGCGTCGCCAGAGTCGCCAGCCGCTGAAACGCTTGGTGTGAAATGATGTTTGCGAGCCAGTAGGCGCGG
>CAZYPJ010000580.1:0-1752 GCA_964649365.1 uncultured Anaerolineales bacterium
GGCTGGCGCTCTGGCCGGCCCGATTTGGCGTTCCGCGCCGGTTGTGTTATACTATCCGTTTAGTAAACACTCTGACGCTGTGGGGAAGCAGACGATGACTCGAAGAAACCCCATAACGCAAGCGAAACTTGGCCGCCCGGGCAGGGGCCAGGTTTCTTTTTTGCTCAGAAGAGGACTCTGATCCACCGCCAGAGTCCTTTTCTTTTATCCGCCGGGCGGCGGCGCGTCGCGGCTGTCGCCCTCCATGCTGAGCCGGCGTGGGCTGCTGAACGATGGGGTTAGAGGTGTAGTATGGGGTGTAGGGATCAGCACAATCATTGAAAGGGGACCATATGACTGCTCAGACCGCCAAGCAACCCACCATCCGGGGCTATCTGCCCACCGACACGCCTTCCGTTCCCGCTCTCATCGCTTTTGGTATTCAGCATGTGCTCACGATGTTCCCGGCTACGGTGCTGGTGGCCATCCTCACCGGTTTCGATGTCGGCGTCACGCTGTTCGCCTCGGGCCTGGCCACCATCGTGGCGCTGCTCGGGTCGGGGCGGCGCATCCCGCTCTACTATGGTTCGAGCTTTTCCTACATCGCCGCGGTGGTGGCGGTGGTGGGGGCTGAATGGGGCGGCGTGCGCGTGGCCCAGGGCGGCATCGTGGCCACGGCGCTGGTCTCGATCATCGCCGGCCTGTTGATCCGCCAGGTGGGCAAGGCCGCGCTCGACAAGGTATTGCCGCCCATCGTCACCGGCTCGGTTGCCATCGTCATCGGCATCTCGTTGGCCAAGACCGCGCTCGACATGGCCGCCGCCAACTGGCTGGTCTCGTTCTTTACGCTGCTGATGACCATCCTGTTCTCGGTCTATCTGCCCAAAAAGAGCTTTATCTCGATGATCCCCATCCTGCTGGGCGCGCTGTGCGGCTATGTTCTGGCCAAAGCCGTCGAGGCGGGACAGTTCGCCGCCTCGATGGGGCCGGCGTGGGCCGCGTTGCCCTTTGGCGACAAGGTCAGCCTCACCTTTGGCAGCCTGTTCGACGCCGTCGCCCAGGCCAAGTGGGTGCGCGTACCGGCGTTCACCCTGCCGATCTTCAAGTGGTCGGCGATCATCGCCATCGCGCCCATCGCCATCGCCACCATCCCCGAATCCACCGCCCACCTCTACCAGATCAGCCTTTATGTGGATGAGCTGGCCGAGGAACTGGGGCGCAAACCGATCGCGATTAAGAACCTGATCGGCCTGAACCTGATCCTGGACGGCGTCGGAGACGCGATCAACGGCCTGCTGGGCGGCTGCGCCGGCACCAACTATGGCGAAAACAACTCGCTAATGGCCATTACCCGCAACTATTCCGGGACGGTGCTGATTTGCGCGGGCGTCATCGCCATGCTGCTGGGCTTTGTCGGCAAACTGGCGGCTATCGTGCAGACGTTGCCCACCGCCGTCACCGGCGGCTTGGCTATCTTCCTGTTCGGCATCATCGGCCTGCAAGGTGTGGCGCTGATCCAATCGGAAAAGGTCAACATGTTCGATCCGCGCAACCTGGCCATCGGCGCGGTGATCCTGGTGGTGGGCATTGGCGGCTCGATGTTCCCGGGCGGCCAACTGCCCTTGCCCGTGCCCGCTCTGAAAGCGGCCTTCCCCGATGGCCTGCCGGCCATCGCCACCGCAGCGGTGCTAGGCATTTTGCTCAACGTGATCTTCCTCCTCTTCCCGACCAAGAACGGGAAATAAGGCGCGTCGCGGCGCGTAGGGGCATGAA
>CAZYPJ010000581.1:0-1751 GCA_964649365.1 uncultured Anaerolineales bacterium
ACAATTGGCCGCGCAACTTAACGCCAGCCCGTCGTATGAACGCTCCGCCGCCGATTGGGAGGGAGATTTCGTGTTCGTCATCGAGCCAGACGCGAACCTCGCCCAGCCGGCCTACCTGTTTCTCGGCCTCTATCACGGCAAGTGCACCGAGGGTAAGGCCCTGGCGACGCCGGATGAGCGCCAGGCCGAGTTTGTCGTCACCGCCCCCTTTAGCACCTGGCGGCAGGTGGTGGAAGGCAAGCTCGACCCCATCCAGGGGATGATGACCCGCAAATTAAAGCTGCAAGGCAACCTCATGAAGGTGATGCGCTACCCCAAGGCGGCCAAAGAGATCATCGCGTGCTGCGCCCAAGTGCCCACCCATTTCGATTGAGGAAGGAGGAGCGCGATGTGGTATTTCACGGCTCCTCAGATCGTTTTCGGCGAGGGGGCGCTGGACGCATTGGATGAATTGGAGGGCCGCCGCGCCCTCATCGTCACCGACGCCGCCCTGGTCAAGCTGGGCGTAGTGGGCCAGGTGCAGGCCCGCCTCGCGGGGGCGGGCTTTGAGGTGGGCGTTTTCGATGCCGTCGAGGCCGACCCTAGCCTATCTACCGCGCGCCTCGGCGCGCAGCAGGCCCGCGCGTTCGAGCCGGATTGGATCATCGGCCTGGGCGGCGGCTCGGCGATGGACGCCGCCAAAGCGATTTGGGTGCTCTACGAGCGGCCCGAATTGCAGCCCGAAGAGATCAACCCCTTTCTCCGCCTGGGGCTGCGCAGCCGATGGGGGCGCCCGGCCAAAGCGCGCCTGGCGACCATCCCCACCACCAGCGGCACTGGCGCCGAGGCCACCTGGGCCATTGTGCTCAGCGACCCCGCCGAGCGGCGCAAGATGGGCCTGGGCAACCGCGAAAACATCGCCGACCTGGCCATCATAGACCCGGCGCTGGCGGCGGGAATGCCCCCACGCCTGACCGCCGACACCGGCCTGGACGCGCTGACCCACGCTGTCGAGGGCTATACCTGCTCTTGGCATACCGACCTGACCGACGGCTTGTGCCTGAACGCCGTGCGCCTGATCCTGGAGTATCTCCCCCGCGCCGTGGCCGACGGCGCCGACCGGGAGGCCCGCGAAAAGATGCACAACGCCGCCGCCTGCGCCGGTTTGGGTTTTGGCAACGCCATGGCCTCGATGGCGCACGCCATGGGCCACGTGTTGGGGGCGGTGTTCCACTTGCATCATGGCCGCGCCGTGGCGCTCTGCCTGCCCTACACCATCGAATTCGCCGCGCGCTGCGCGCCGCAACGTTTCGCCGACTTGGCGGCCATCGTGGGTCTGCCCCGCTCCGACGACGAGCAGGCCGCCCGCGCCCTGGCCGAGCGTATCCGCGCCCTGGCGCGGCAGATCGGCAACCCTATCAGCCTCGCCGAGGCGGGCGTCCCGCGCGAGGCGTTCGAGGCCGAGCTGGTCAAGCTGGTCAACGACGCTTTCAACGACACGCAGATGGTCACCGCCGCCCGCGAGCCATCGTTCGACGAACTCGAGCGGTTGTTCCGATATGCCTATGAGGGGCGGGGGGTGGATTTTTGAGGCCCGAGGGTGAAGGGGGGATCGCTCCATCGCTCGGTATCTGCCAGAGGCTCGCGGGCTGATGGGAGTATGCCTAGAGCGCCAGCCGCTGAAACGTTTGGTGTGAAATGGCGCTCGAAGAGGCGCGGCGTTTCGCAAAACCACGCGGTACGCCTAGAGACGCCAGCCGCTAAAGCGGCAG
>CAZYPJ010000582.1:0-1748 GCA_964649365.1 uncultured Anaerolineales bacterium
CACGGCGCCCACCGCCAGCGCATCAGCGGCGTCGGCTGGGACGAGCAGGCTGCTGGTGGAGGTATAGTACTCGGTCAGCTCTTGGTCGAAAGTGAACAGCTCGAGCGTCGGCGTGGTGACGTTGGAATCGAGGCGGACGATGACGATATCATAGTTGCCCGTGTAGCCCGCTGTGATGCTGAGCAAGCGGTTGGGGTCGGGTTCGCCGGTGGCCGGCAAGTATTCGGCCGCAATCAGCGATTCGCCCTCGTCATAGAGGGCCAGGGCAAAATCGTTCTTCACATCGCCCCAAATATCATCCCAACGCAGGCCGATGCGGATGGGGTCGCCCGATTGGGCGTAAATGCGGTTGGTCGCATCTCCTGGGCCAAAGGCCATGCACGGCAGCCCCGCGTAGGTGGTCTCTGCCCAGGTTCCCATCCAGTGATATTGCGCATGGTTGCCCGCCGAATTGACCCACAGCACGCCGTCGTTGGCCGCATTGATGACCGAAGGGACAATCGGGCCGCTGTTGCTGCCATCTCCCGGCCCGCCGATGCGCCAGCCACGCGAGCACGAGACCACATCCACGCCCTGGGCGCGAATCCAATCCACCGCGTTGGCATACTCGACATCGGTGCCAAAATTGACCAAGTACAGGTCGGCGCCGGGGGCCGTGTCGTGGACGATCTCAGCGCAGGCCGTCCCATGCGCCTCGCCTGCCTGAAGGTCGCCGTCGGAGCGCGCCGAGTGGGTGATGACCGTGGTGGGCAATTCGCTGCCTAGCAGCGCGGCGTAGCCCTGAAAGCCGCCATCGAGCACGGCCACTTTGACGCCCGCGCCGGTATAGCCCCCGGCCTGCCACACATCGGCGCCGATAACGGCGATACCCTCGCTGGTGATGGTGACGCCGTCGGCGGCGTCGAGGCTGGCGGGCACGTCTAGAACTGGCTCCAGCGGGGGCCGCACATAGCGCACACCCGGATAAGTCGCCAGGCTCTCTAGCTCAGCCACGGCGATCACGCCCTGGGCGCGCTGGTCGTGGTGCGTCTCAAAGCGAAAGCCAACCTCGCCGAGTTTCTCTCCCAGGGCGGCGGCGGAGGTCGCGGGGTCGGCCTGGACGACGACGCGCACGGCGTCGCCGGCGCCCAGGTGGTGCGCCTGGGCGTAATCCGCAGCGGCGTCGGGGCCGCCGGCGCGATAGGCGCGCAGCAAACCATCGAGGGGCGTCGCCAAGCAACCGGAGAGGGGCGAGCGGGTAGGCCATTGGGCCGGCCAGGCGGCGGGGTCTGCCGGTTCGAGGGGCGCGGGCCGCTCTGCGGGCGCGGCGACCTCGGTTGCGACCTCTTGCGCCGGGGCGCGGGCGGTGGTGGGCTGCGGCGCAGGGGCCAGCAAAGCCAAGAGAACACCCATTATACTCAGAATGCCCAAAGCGCGTCGCACAGCCCCCCTCCTCAAATCACCCTCATGCCACGCTCGCGGTTGGAAACCGCGCCTAAATTACGCGGGTAGCCGCGGTTTCTAACCGCGCTACGCCTACGCCTAAATTACGCGGGTAGCCGCAACTTCCAATCGCGCTAGATGAGCGCCTCCAGCCGATCTACGATCCGGCCCAGGGCAACGAACGCCTTTTCGATAGGTTCCGGCGAGGCGAGGTCCACCCCCGCCAGCTTGAGCGCGTCCAGCGGATAGAGCGAATCGCCGGCGCGCAGGAACGCCAAATAGCTCTCGCGCGCGCCCGGCGCGCCCGAGAGCACCCGGTCGGCCAG
>CAZYPJ010000583.1:0-1422 GCA_964649365.1 uncultured Anaerolineales bacterium
CTGGTCCGCCGACGCCATGGACGGCGTGCACTGGTGCCAGGAACAGATTGCATCCCGCAATCCAGGCGCCGGCGCGGCGGCTTCCCATAAGCCTACAAACAACTGTTGCCGTTCATAAACCGGCCCCCCGAACCTCGATCGCATGCTGGATCGCCTGGCGCAATGTATTCACCGCCATATCGGCGCAATGTTCATGGCTTTCATGAAGCCACTCCAGCGCCGCCATCACATCATCGGCGGTAATCCGCTGCGCTTCATCAAGAGTTCTCGCCCGAGCCAACCGGGTGATCATGCTGCCACAAGCAATCGCCGCCTCACAGCCCTCCGTTTTAAACCGCGCTTCTTGGATGGTTTTTCCCGCTAACCGCAAATCAATCTGCATGCTGTCGCCGCACCAGCCGCGTATCCACCCGCGGGCATCTGGATTTTCAAGCGATCCGAAGTTTTCCGGGCTTTCAATCAACTGGCGGGTTGTTGCAGAGAACAACCGGCTATCCGTCATGTACTTTGCGATTTGCATAGCCGTGATGCCAGTGAACGCCTCTCGCAACTCGCAAATCTCCGCGAGTTCAACCTTTTCAACCTGTCCGGCATCGCACAGCGCGGCTATCGTTGGGTCAATGGGCAAACGGGTCAGAAGCGGCGCAGATGCAGCCCGCGTCACTTCATCCGAATGACTGGCGCCAAAAATCGCATGCGGCTTGCCGGTATCCGGGCAAATGAAGTAGGCCATATTTTCCACCACGCCAACGATGGGCGTCTTGACCGCCTGCGCCATGTACACCGCCTTGCGCACAATCATGGATGCCAGGCTTTGCGGCGTTGTGACCATAATGATCCCATTAACCGGCAGCGATTGCATAACTGTGAGCGAGGCATCGGATGTGCCTGGCGGCAGGTCTACCAGCACGACGGAACCGTATTCTACGGCCAGAGCGACGGCAAGCCGCTATCGGTCGCGCTCACCGGGCAGCAAGCCCGCTATGTCAGGCTCCAGTTGCCCGGCACCAGCTATTTCCACCTCGACGAGGTAGAGGTGTTCGCAGCCGGCAGTCCGGCCAACATCGCCTTGGGCAAGCCCGCCACGCAAAGCAGCGTGAGCCAATGGTCGGAGCGGCACACGGGTACGGCCGCGCAAGTGCCTGCCTATCAAACGGCGGAGGCGATCGAGCGCGGCCAGAAATTGGCCGAGCATCTTAAGCTATTGGGGGCTGACGTCGCGGGTCAGTCAGAAGTTCTGGGCGGACTGGGCAAGGAACTCGGGCAACTCGCCGACGAGGCCGCGGACGAAGTTCGGCGGCGTCTCTACTTCGATGCCCGCCGCGCCGTCCGCAGCATGGCGCTGGCCAACCCGCGCTTGGCCTTCGACCAGATCCTGTTCGTCAAGCGGGCTCCGCCGATGTTCCCGCATATGTCGGATCA
>CAZYPJ010000583.1:1432-1736 GCA_964649365.1 uncultured Anaerolineales bacterium
CGGGAGCTGGATCCTCGAGGGCTTCAAAACAGGTGCTCCCCAGGCGCGCTCGATTACCGAGCGATGGCCCGACGGCAACTTCCTCCGGCCCGACCTGTCGTACGACGGCCGCAAAGTGCTCTTCGCCTACTCGCGTTTCTACCCGGAAGTGGCGATGGTGGAGAAAGCGAGCAAGGAGAAGGTGCCGGAAGACTGCTTCTTCCATCTCTTCGAGATGAATCTGGACGGGACCGGCATCCGCCAGTTGACGCACGGGCCGTACGACGCGTTCGAGGGCCGCTACCTGCGCAACGGGGAGATCGTG
>CAZYPJ010000584.1:0-1721 GCA_964649365.1 uncultured Anaerolineales bacterium
GCGCGCCCTCGACCTGCGCAGGTTGGGGGCGCGCATCCCGCAACCCAAAGCGCCCGAGATGGCGCAGCTCGGGTTGTTCGGCGCGGCCACGCCCGCCGTTAGCGCGCCAACGGCGACCGTCAAAGAGACTCTGGGCAACTATCATACGGTGGATACCAAACAGGCGTTAGATGATCTGGCGGCCCGTTTACGGCGCTGCTCTCGCCTGGCCTTTGATACCGAGACCACCAGCACCGACCCGATGCGCGCTGCGCTGGTGGGCATCTCGTTGTCGGATGTTCCTGGCGAAGCGTTTTACGTCCCTGTAGGCCACGACCGGCGGCTGAACGTGGGGGCGCAATTGCCGCTCGACTTGGTGCGTGCTCGGCTGGGGCCGATCCTGGCTGACGCCAAGATCGCCAAACTTTGCCATAACGCCAAGTTTGATATGACCATTCTTGCCCAACACGGGATGCCGGTGGAAGGCGTGACGGTGGATACGATGATCGCCGCCTGGATATTGGAGCCTTCGGGTCGCGGCATCGGGCTGAAAAATCAAGCCTGGCAGCGATTGGGCGTCGAAATGACCGAGATCGAGGAGCTGATCGGCAAGGGCGCCAAGCAGATCAGCATGGATCAGGTCAAGATTGATAGCGTAACGCCCTATGCTTGCGCCGACGCCGATATGACCCTGCGCCTGGCCGATGTGTTGTTGCCCGAGCTAGAACGGCAACAACAGAGCAAGCTCTTTTACGAGATCGAGATGCCGTTGGTGCCCGTGCTGGTAAACATCGAGACTCACGGCATGATGGTGGATATGCTCTATCTGGAAGAGATGGGGCGCAACATCTCCCAGAAGCTCGATGAACTAGAGGCCGCGATCTACCGCGACGCCGGGCGCTCGTTCAATATCAAGTCCACGCAGCAATTGGCCAAAGTGCTGTTCGATGAATTGGGCCTGGCGGCCAAGGGGCGCACGCGCACCGGCTCTACCTCTACCGACGTAGAAGCGCTAGAGCAACTGCGCGACGAACATCCCATCATCGAAAAGATTCTGGAATACCGCCAGTATGAAAAGATTCGCAGCACCTATGTGGACGCCCTCATCAAGTTGGTGCACCCGCGCACAGGCCGAGTGCATACCTCATTCAATCAAACCAGCACGATCACCGGGCGCCTCTCTTCGAGCGACCCCAACTTGCAGAACATTCCCGTGCGCACCGAATTGGGCCGCCAGGTGCGCGGCGCTTTCATTGCGCCGGAGGGACATTGGCTGTTGAGCTGCGACTATTCGCAAGTGGAACTGCGTCTATTGGCGCACATCTCGCAAGACCCCGAGCTGTTGGGCGCGTTCCATCGCGATGAGGACGTACACGCCAGTACAGCGGCGGCGGTGTTCGGCGTGCCGCTGGCAGAAGTGAGTAAAGATCAGCGCCAATTGGCCAAGGCCATCAACTTTGGCTTGATGTACGGCATGGGTGATTACGGCCTATCGGCGCGTGCCAACCTCACGGTACCGCAGGCCCGAGAGTTCATAGATGCTTACTTTGGTCGCTTCAGGCGCGTCAAAGAATACCTCGATGAGACGATCCGTAGCGCGCACGAGCTGGGCTACGTCGAGACCTTGCTGGGGCGGCGGCGATATTTCCCCGAACTCAAATCAAGCGCCACCAACGTGCAGGTGCGCCGCGCCGCCGAACGCGCCGCCATCAACATGCCCATCCAGGGCACGGCGGCGGATA
>CAZYPJ010000585.1:0-1720 GCA_964649365.1 uncultured Anaerolineales bacterium
TGGTAGAATACTTCCCCTGGGGCTATTACGAGCCGGCCCCGGGCCGTTACGATTGGACCCACGCCGACCTGGTGGTGAACCACGCTCGCGCCCAGGGGCTAGAGGTCATCGCCCGCATAGATTTCGTGCCCGAATGGGCGCGCCCGAAAGAAACCACCTACCGTTACCTCGACCGCGACCACTATGTCAACTATGCCGCCTTTGCCGCTGCCTTTTCTGAGCATTTTCGTGGGCGAGTGCGTTACCTCGTCATCTGGAACGAGCCGAACCTGAGCTTTGAGTGGGGTATGCGCCAACCCGACCCGGAGGCGTTCGCGGAGTTGTTGCGTCTGACCTATACTCGCGTCAAAGAGGCGAACGCCGAGATGATGGTGTTGGCGCCGGGATTGGCTCCAACGCTGGCGCCGGAAGGCAGCGAGTGGGGCATGGGCGCCCTACTGTTTTTGCAGCGACTCTATGACGCCGGCGCGGGCGACGCGTTCGACGCCCTCGCCATTCACGCCTATGGCTTGCACTTTCCTCCCGACGACCCGGCCGACCCCAACGAGATCAACTTTGCCCGCGCCGAGCTGCTCTACGGGGTGATGGCCCGCAACGGCGACGCCGACAAACCCTGTTTCATCACCGAAGGCGGCTGGAACGATCACCCTCGCTGGACGCAAGCCGTGCGTCCCTACCAGCGCATCGAATACACTATTCGCGCCTATGAAAAGGCGCAGCAGGAATGGCCTTGGTGCCAGGCAGTGTGCTTGTGGGCCTTTCGCTATCCCTGGCCGCAGCGGACCTACCAGGATTATTTTACCTTTGTGACGCCCGAGTTTATCTTGAAACCGATCTATAGCGAAGTGGCTCACTATGCTCACGGGGAGCCGTATGAATACCTGGAAGAGTAGGCGCATCGGGTGGGTGGGCCTCGCGGCGGCGCTCGTCGCGCTTGCGTTATGGCTGGCGCATGGGCCGCTGGGCGATATGCTGCTCGCCCGCGACGAGATCTGGGCGCGCATCCAGCGGGACCGTGTGTTTCGCGTGGGCATGGATGCCAGCTATCCGCCCTTTGAGGTAGTGAATGAGGCCGGCCAATTCGTCGGCTATGATGTGGACCTGGCGCGAGCGTTGGCCGAACGCTGGGGCTGCCGGGCCGAGTTCGCCAGTGTGAGCTTTGACGGCCTCTATGACGCGCTGCGCACCGACAAGTTCGACCTGCTCATCTCGGCCCTGCCCTACGATCGCACGCTGACCCGCGACGTGCTCTATTCGCAAAGCTATTTCAACGCCGGCGAAGTGCTGGTGGCGCGCAGCGACGATATCGCTTTGTCCACGCTGGCCGATCTCGGCGACGACGCTATCTCTGTTGAGTTGGGCAGCGAGGCGCACCAGCTCGCCCGGCAACTTGTGCGCGATCAGGGATTATCGTTTACGATCTTGCCCCAGCGCGAGCCGGAGCAGGTGGTAGAAGCAGTGCGCCAGGGTCGTGCGCGGGCGTTGATCTGCGACCGTGTGACAGCCAACGGCTATCTGGGCCAAGCCGACGACCTGCGACTGGTGGGCGCGCCCCTCACTGACGCGCCCTATGTCATCGCTGTGCGACTCGATGCGCCGCAGTTGTTGGCCGAGATCAACACCGCGCTGGCCGAAACGCGCGATAATGGTTTTTTCGATGATCTCGATCGACGCTGGTTCTCGACCATCTCACACTGACTTCTTTGACGTACGCACCCGA
>CAZYPJ010000586.1:0-1379 GCA_964649365.1 uncultured Anaerolineales bacterium
CGAGGCGTGTAGGGCGGCACGCGGTTGCCTAAGCCAAATTTGATGCGCAGCTCCTCATAACCCTGGCTCAGATAGGGCGCACGCGGCGAGGTGCATTGATAGCTCTCGCCATAGGCGCGCTCGTAGCGTGGGCGCAAGCCGGGAAAGAGCGCATCCAGTTTGTCATAGAAATACTCACGCTGACGGTTGCGCATCGTCAAGCCATAACCGGGCATCACATAGCTGGCGCCGCACTCGTGCGCCCGCGTCATGATCGCCGTGATGTTCTCGGCAGTGTCGGTGATATGGGGCAACAGCGGCATCATCGTCACGCCCACGTGCGCCCCTCGCGCCGCCAACGCCGCCAACGCCGTGAACCGCCGCGAGGGCGGCGGCGCGCCTGGCTCGATCTGGAGCGCCAGTGCGTCGTCGGTAGTAGTAATAGTGAACGAGATAGCCGCATACTCGCGCGCGATCTCGGCCAGCGCCTCGATATCTTTCAGAATCAGGTCGCTTTTGGTGATGATGTGTACTGGAAAACCGAGCCGCGCAATGACTTGCATGGCGCGGCCCGTCAAATTATACACACTTTCGACTGGCCCGTATGGGTCGCTCATCGAGCCGGTGCCGATGATCCCTTTCTGGCGCTTGCGTGGCAACTCATCTTCCAACCGTTCGATGGCGTTCACTTTCACCAGCACATCCGCGAAATTCTCGATCTGGTAGCATTCGCTGCGCGAGTCGCAATAGATGCACTGGTGCTCGCAGCCCCGATAGATGTTCATGTTATATCTGATGCCGAACCAAGGATCGGGGTGCGGGTTGCTGGCCAGTAAGGTCTTGGCCTGGATTTCATAAATGGCCATGTCGGCGTTCCATTTGGCGCTCCCGGCGCTCAGCCGCGCCCGATGTATTTTTGCGCTAGCGGCAGCACAATGGCGTCCAGCATGTTGATTTCCGGGTCGAGTGTGGCCATCAACAGGGCTGTGCGGGCGATATTGCGCACATCCATCATTGGCTCCGGATCTTTCGCCTTGGCGCGCCGTTCGACCAGCACGTTGCCCGGGTGCAGGCAGCTCACGGCGATGCCGAAATCACGCCCCTCCAACGCGCCGGAATGAGTCAACCCTTCGATGGCGAATTTACTGGTGGTGTAGGGCGACGAGTTCTCGCGCGAGCGCTGCGCCGAGATGCTGCCGATGTTGATAATGCGCCCGCCGCCAGCTTTTTTCATGATCGGGAACGCCTCGCGCATACACAAAAACGGGCCAGTGACGTTAGCGTTCATGACATTGTTCCACGCTTGCAACGTCACATTTTCCAACGGGCCGCCATCGAACGCGCCCGCGCTGGGTACGAGGATGTCGAGTCTGCCAACTCGCTCCATCGTCTGCTGGAAC
>CAZYPJ010000586.1:1389-1698 GCA_964649365.1 uncultured Anaerolineales bacterium
CATCGGCTACGTCGGTGGGGACCGCCAGAACGCCCGAGCCAGTCTTGCCCATCTCTTGCGCTGCGGCCTGCAGGCGTTCGCCCTGACGTCCGGCGATGACGACCGTGCAGCCCTCTTCGGCGAAAATCTGCGCAATCCCTTTGCCGATGCCGCTGCCGCCGCCAGTGACGATTGCTACCTTGCCGCTCAAAGCTCCCATGATGCACACCTCCCCAGAATTTGATCCTATTATCTGTTGCTTGGCGTTACCCGTCAAGCAGTAGGGGCGAAAGAATCGAGCCAAGAGACGCGCGCGCGTCTCGGCTCAAT
>CAZYPJ010000587.1:0-1683 GCA_964649365.1 uncultured Anaerolineales bacterium
CGTGTACAATAGCCCCTGAGCACAATATTACACGGTTTGGAGAGCAACGATGTCACGTTCCCGCTTGGTCTCGCTCGTCCTGATCCTCCTCTGCGCGGCGCTGTTGGCCGGTTGCGGCCCGGCGCCCACCGCGACGCCCGTTCCCGCGCTGCCGACGGCGGTCGTCGAGGCCACTGCTATCCCGCCGACAACAGCGCCTGAACCAACGGCGACGGCTATCCCCTCCGCCACGGCTGCCCCCACTGCGACGCTCGCCCCCGCCGCCCTGCCCACGCCCGCCGTCGTATCGGGGGCGCGCATCGCCGGGCGCGTGCTGTGGGGGTCGCAGCCCGTGGCCGGGGCGACGGTGCTCTTGGGCGCGCGCGGCTGGCAGATGCAACCCGCCGACGCCGTGGCGCAAGCTGTGGCCGACGCCGAGGGGCGCTATGCCATCGTCAACCCGCCGCCGGGCGATTACCTCATGGTCGCCCTCTGGCCCGACGGCGCCCCCAGCCAGGCTCAGGTCACGCCGGTGAGTGTGGGCGTCCTCCAAGTGCTGGAGGACGTGACGGTCTATCTCGCCAAGTCGCTCGCCTGGGTCGAACCGGCCCCCGAGACGGCCTGGCCTGCCGCGCCCACCTTGCGCTGGGAGCCGCTCGCGGAAGCGAGCCAGTATCGCGTCTGGATCTTGGACGCCGGCACCACCGCTTTGTGGGTGGACAAGGTCGTGACCGAGACCACCCTGACGGTGGAGGAGCCGCTGCCCGTCGGGAGGCCCTATCAGGCCGAGGTGAGCGCCTACGACGCCAACAAGGGGCTATTGGCGCGCGCCATCGTGACCTTTGGCGTAGAGGGCGGCGAGCCGGGCGCCGGCGGCGAACAGCCGGGCGCGCCCTGCGTACAGGCGTTCGAACGCCGCGAACTCAAGCAGCCCTACCAGATGACTACCGGCCAGCCGCGCTACACCCTCTCGACCCAGGAACTGAACCAGCTCTTGGCCGAGATGGGCATCGCCTCGGTGTGCATCCCGCCCGAGGTGGGCGCGCCGTTCATCAACGCCGATTGGAGCGCCGCCTATGGCACGGCCCAGACGGGCCGCATGATCTCGCTGGGCTTTGAGGGCCTCTATCACGGCGCCGGCTGGAGCGATGGGTTCATCGTCTATAGCACCTACGATTTTGCCGCCGGCACGGAGTACGAGACCTGGGCGACGGAGAAGGATCGCGAGGTGTTGGCGCTCAGCAGCGTCACACCCATCGAGATCAACGGCGCGCTGGGGTTCGTGCGCATCAAGCCCGCCGAGCTGGCGCTGGGCGCGCGCCCCGTCTATCTGACCTACGTCTTTCCGCGCGCCAACGATTACGTAGCGGTGGTCTATACCCTGGGCGAATACGACGCCAACCAGGACCTGGCCCCGCTGATCGCCCAGTTCCAGGGCGCCGACTATCCGGCGGATCGGGCCGCGATGGCGGCGACGTTCGACCAGATGAAAGCGACATTGCGCTGGACAAAATGATCCAAGTGACCTGCCAGGTCACGATCTTGTTCGATGATCCGTTCTGGGTGCTCGTCGCCGAGCGCACCGACGAGCGTGGCTATGCGGCGGCGCGGGCGGTGTTGGGGGCCGAACCCAGCGAAGCGGAATGGTACGCCTTTTTGACGGAAGGCTACGACCGCTTGCCCTTCACCGACCCCCCGCCCGCG
>CAZYPJ010000588.1:0-1673 GCA_964649365.1 uncultured Anaerolineales bacterium
CCAGGCGACCTCATGACGCATCGGGGCAAACACACATTATTCGGGGGGGAAAGCTATGCGGTTCACGAGTTCTCTGCGTTTCAAACTTTTACTGACCTTCCTGGCGTTAACCATCATTCCGCTGGCCATCTTGGGGGTGGTCAGCTACAACCAATCGCAAAAGACGTTGCGCGCTGAGGCCAGCGAGACGTTGAGCGAAATCTCGAGCGGCCAAAAGGCGCTGATCGAGAATTGGCTCGATGCGCGCATGAAAGAGGTGGCCGTGCTGGCCTCCATGCCGGCGATCACCACAGAAGAGGACCCGGCGGTCTGGGCGACGCTGCAGCAGGCGCTATTGGAATACGGCTATTTCGAGACGTTGAGCGTCGGCAACGACCAGGCGAGGAGCACCGCCGACGTAGGCGCGACTTTTGCCGAGAGCCGCAAGATTGACCTCTCGCAGCGCGAATACTACCAAAAGGCCATCAAGGGCGAACGGTTCATCTCGGACGTGCTCGTCTCCAAGGCGACGGGCAACCTGGTCATCATGCTCTCCGCGCCCATCGAGCGCGACGGCAAGATTGTGGGCGTGATGTTCGGCTCGCTGCCCACCACGGCGCTGGCCCAGGCGCTCGAATCGGCCCAACTGGGCGAGACCGGCGAGGCTTACCTGGTCAACAAGCAGGGCCTCTTGATGACCCCATCGCGCTTTACGGACGAGCTGAAAAAAGAGGGGCTGATCAAAGAGCACGCCGAGTTGGAACTCAAGGCCGACACCCTGGCCGTCAAAGAGGGCCTGGCCGGCAAGACGGGCGTGGCCGAATACACCGACTATCGCGGCAACCAAGTGTTGGGCGCCTACGCCCCCATCGCGCAGACGGGCTGGGCGCTGATCATCGAGCAGGATAGCCGCGAGGCGTTCGCGGCGGCGACCGAATTGCGCAACATCAACGCCGGGCTGATCGGCGGCGCGACGCTGTTGCTGGTTGTGCTGGTGTGGGTCGTCATCAGCAAGCTGGCCAAGCAGATCGCCTCGCTGGCCGAGGACGCCGAGGCCCTGGCGCAGGGCGACGTGGCCGTCATCGAATCCTCGGAAGTGGGGCGCAAGTTGCTCGACCGGTTGGCCAAGCAAAAGGACGAGTTCGGCATGATGGGCCGAGCGTTCGGCGAGCTGGTGAATTATCTGCGCGACATGGCCACCGTGGCCGATAGCGTGGCGCGCGGCGACCTGGGCGTGCGGGTGGAGCCGCGCGGCCCGAACGACATGCTGGGCCACGCGATGGTCTCCATGCGCGATAGCATCCAGGGCGTGGTGGCCGAGACCGAGCGCCTCACCGAGACCGCGACGGCGGGCCAGCTCGACGCGCGCGGCGACGCGAGCAAATTCGAGGGCAGCTTCCGCGACATCGTGCAGGGCCTCAACAACACCCTCGACGCCGTGATCGGCCCGTTGAACATGGCCGCCGAGCACATCGAGCGCATCGCCCAGGGCAACATCCCGAACAAGATCACCGATACCTACCAGGGCGATTTCAACGAGATCAAGAATAACCTGAACCAATGCATTGACGCCGTCAACGCCATGATCGCCGACGCCAAGATGCTGACCCAGGGCGCTGTGGCGGGCCGGCTCGACGTGCGCGCCGACGCGACCAAGCACCAGGGCGATTATCGCAAGATCGTGCAGGGCATCA
>CAZYPJ010000589.1:0-1655 GCA_964649365.1 uncultured Anaerolineales bacterium
GTCAGCTTTCAGCTTGCGGCGCATCGGCCTCGGCGATAACAGGCCTGGGCAACAATCCGGCTTGCGCCGTAATCTCAGCGATAGCCTCTTCCCATTCGACAGCCATAATATGCACGCCATGGACGCCCTCGATCTCGCGCACCGCCTGGATCGTCTCGGCGCAGAGCTTGATCCCCTCGGCCTGCGCTTTTTTGCCGCGTCCGGCGTCGGCCATGCGCTTGACTAGGGGGTCGGGCACATAAATGCCTGCAACGTTGGCATTGATATAGCGCGCCGCCCCCGCCGATTTGAGCGGCATCACCCCGGCCAAGATGTGCACCTTTTCGTGCAAGCCGCGATCCACCACCTGTTTCATCCACGCCTTGAAACGCGGCAGGTCGAAAATGCACTGCGTCTGGATGAAATCCACGCCCGCCGCCACCTTTTTGGCCAAGCGGATGACGCGCATCTCGAACGGGTCGCCAAAGGGGTTGGCGGCGCCGCCGATGAACATGGGAACTTGGCCCTCCACCGGCTCGCCGCCCTCGGTGAGGCCCTCGTCGCGCAAGCGCCTGATCATGCGGATCAGCTGCACCGAATCCAGGTCATAGACGTTCTTAGCGGTGGGGTGGTTGCCAAAGCACTGATGGTCGCCCGTGAGGCACAACAAGTTGCGCACACCGAACGCCGCCGCGCCGAACACATCGGCCTGGATGGCCAGGCGGTTGCGGTCGCGGCAGGTCATCTGCATCACCGGCTCCAAACCGGCCTGCGCGAGCAGCGCGCAGGCGGCCACGCTGCTGAGGCGCACGATAGCCGTCTGGTGATCGGTGATGTTGACCGCAGCGCAGACGCCCTTTAGCAGCGCCATTTTGCGCTCTACCACCGAGACATCCGGCCCTTTGGGCGGCCCCAGCTCGGCAGTGACAGCGAATTGGCCGGTTGCGAGGATCCGCTCGAGCTTGCTGCCAGATTTCATAGCGCCATGTCCCCTCGAACGATTTTGCGCGGGCCGCCGTGATGCGAGGTAGACCAATTCTTGGGCGGCTCCACCTCGAGCAGGCGGTCGAGTTGGCCGATGCGCGTCAAGCGGTCATAGATCAATTGCCAAGCGCAGTCGAGCTTGTCGGGGTTCACCTCGCAGCGCCCGTTGGCTGAGCCGCCGCACGGCCCATTGAGCAGATTCTTGGAGCAGCGGGTGATGGGGCAGACGCCGCCAAAGCGGTCGAGCACGCAATCGCCGCAGCCCAGGCAGCGCTCCGACCAGGCGCCGCGCTCTTCGGGCCGCCCCATAAAAGTGGTATTCAACGCCGGATAGACGATGGCTTGCGGGAATTGTTCGGCCAAGGTCTGCACGCCCACGCCGCAGGCCATCGAGAGCATCACCTGGTGGGCGGCAATATCGTCGGCCAACTCGGCGTTAAACTCGGCTTCGCATTGGCGCTCGACGCTACGCTCGGTGATGTGTATTTTCGTGGCGCGGTCGCGCAAGGCCAACCTGAGCGATGACCCTAATACGGCCACCTCTTTAGCCCCGCCCGCCAGACACACGGCCACGCAGGTGTTGCACCCCACGATCAGCAGACTATCCAGATCGTGCACATTGGCCACGATCTCGGCAAGAGGTTTGCGTTCGGCAACGATCATGTTTCGCCTCGTCTATTGGAAACGTGGAA
>CAZYPJ010000590.1:0-1396 GCA_964649365.1 uncultured Anaerolineales bacterium
CTGCGCCAACGCTATTGTGATACACTAGCTGCCAGAGCGGGCAAGTCCCCCGGTTCCTCTCCCACTCGACGCCTGAATGGGTCGGCTACGACGCCAATGGAACGCTCCCCGCGCTCGGGCTGCTCCGGCGCCTCATCAGCGAAAGGACGCGCGAAAAACAAGTCCGGTTCAGAGATCGAAGCTGTGTACGGTAATCTCGCGCCTTGGCGCGCACAAACATTCAGGAGGTTGAGCAATCATGTCCATGACAGTGGCCGACGTACTCAAAATGGCCAAAGAGGTCAAGATCGTAGATTTGCGCTTTGTGGATCTGTTGGGCATCTGGCAGCACTTTTCCATTCCCGTGCAGGAATTGAGCGAAGAGCTATTCGTGGACGGCATTGGCTTTGATGGTTCGTCCATTCGCGGCTTTCAGCTCATCCACGAATCGGACATGATCCTGATTCCCGACGCATCTACCGCTTTCAAGGACCCCGTCCTCGAAGTGCCAACGATGGTGTTGATCTGCGACATTTTCGACCCCGTTACTCGCCAGCCCTACAGCCGCGATTCGCGCTATGTGGCCCACAAGGCCGAGGCTTACCTGAAGCAGACCGGCCTCGCCGATGTTAGCTATTGGGGGCCTGAGGCCGAGTTCTTTATCTTTGACAGCGTGCGCTATGGCGGCGGCGTCAACTCGCAGTTCTACGAAGTGGATAGCGCCGAAGCGTGGTGGAACAGCGGCAAAGCCGGTCCCAACCTGGGCGGGCAGATCGCGCCCAAGCGCGGCTATTTCCCCGTGCCGCCCTCCGACCAGTTGCAGGATCTCCGCAGCAAGATGGTGCTCAAGCTGCTCGAAGCGGGCGTGCCCGTCGAAGTGCACCATCACGAAGTGGCCACCGCCGGTCAGACCGAGATTGACATGCGCTATGGAACCTTGACCCGCATGGCCGACCAGGTGCTGATGTACAAGTACGTTATCAAGAATGTGGCGCGCCAGAACAACATGACCGTCACCTTTATGCCCAAGCCGTTGTTCGGCGATAACGGCAGCGGTATGCATGTCCACCAGAGTCTGTGGAAGGGCGACAAGAACGTCTTTTACGATGAGGCGGGCTACGCTGGCCTGTCGGACACGGCCAAATACTACATCGGCGGCCTGCTCAAGCACGCCCCGGCGTTGCTGGCGCTGACCTCGCCCACCACCAATTCGTATCGCCGCCTGGTGCCCGGCTATGAGGCGCCCGTCTACGTGTGCTGGGGACAGATCAACCGCTCCGCCCTCATCCGCATTCCCATGGTCTCCAAGGGACGCGAGCAATCCACGCGCGCCGAGCTGCGCTGCCCGGATCCGAGCTGCAACCCCTACCTGGCATTCGCCGTCATGCTGGCCTGCGGACTGGATGGCATCCAGAAG
>CAZYPJ010000590.1:1406-1655 GCA_964649365.1 uncultured Anaerolineales bacterium
ACCACCAATTCGTATCGCCGCCTGGTGCCCGGCTATGAGGCGCCCGTCAACCTGGCCTACTCGCAGCGCAACCGCTCGGCGGCCTGCCGCATCCCGGTGTATTCCAAGAGTCCGAAAGCCAAGCGCATCGAGTTCCGCCCGCCCGACCCGAGCTGCAACCCGTACCTGTGCTTTGCGGCGCTGTTGATGGCCGGCCTGGACGGCGTGCAGAATCGCATTGATCCGGGCGACCCGCTCGACAAGGCCCTC
>CAZYPJ010000591.1:0-1654 GCA_964649365.1 uncultured Anaerolineales bacterium
CGCTGCTGGCGGCCAATGTGCTCATCCTGGGGTCGGCGGCGCTGGTGTTCGGCGTCGAGCCGGCGCTCTATGCGTTGCTGGCCGCCTATGTCTCGACGCGGGTGATTGACGTGGTGCAACAGGGCCTGGCGCAATCGCGCTCAGCGTTCATCATCTCGGAGCAGCCCGATGCAATCAAGGCCGCGCTGCTGCGCGACTTGGGGCGCGGCGTGACGGTGCTGCAAGGGGAGGGCGGTTACACCGCCCAGAACCGCCCGGTGCTGCTTTGCGCCGTAGCGCAATCGGAGGTCAGCCGGCTAAAGCGGCTGATCCACCAAATAGACCCTGCCGCCTTTGTCATTTTGACGCCGGCGGACGAGGTGCTGGGCGAGGGGTTTGCCAAGCTGGGGAAATAGCATATCGGTTTGCATTGGATTGACGCCCATAGAGGGCTAATTCATCGGCGTCAGAATGCCGCCGCCTTGCAATGCATAAGTATCGCCGCCCAGAGCGGGGCAGGCGTCAGCGTCGTAATAAACGGTGTAGCCATTGCCGATGATGTTGGTCACGGCGGTTCCAGCTATCCCATCAGGATCGCTCAGACATGTCAGGTATGAATTAGCGGTGACATTCCAGGTACTGCTTGAATCCAGGGCCAGGCTTGCCGCCTTTGCTTTGTTATCAGCGTTGATGGCGCCCGATAGCGACGCCCCATTCTGAAGCGTCACAGTGATCGTGCTGATGCTGTCGGCGCTCATGTTGCCTTTCAGAGTTTGCCCATCTGCGGTTAGAATCACGTTGCCTCCGTTCGAACCGTTATTGCCCCAATCCCCGGCGCTCGCCTTCACCAGCGACCCCGAAGGCGCGATAATCTCGACGCCCTTGAGCGTGATGGCGCCCGTCGAGTTGGTTACGTAGAATAGCGGGCCGTTGGCGGCAGTGTACGCTAACGAGCCGCCCGTCATCGTAAATGTCCCCTCGGTCCCCTCCGCGTCGCCCGACATGCTCTGGTAGATCATCACGCCCCATTTGCCGTCTTTGCTCGACGATAGGGTGGTGTTCGTCAGGGCAATGGAGTTGGCCCCCTCGATCACGGCGGCCTCGGCCCCTGTGGCGGTGATCGTCGCGCCCGAAACCGTGATCGCGCCCGTCGAATAGATGCCCGGCGAGTTTTGCCCAGATGTGGTTACTGTACCACCTGTAACGATGATCGTCCCGCCGCCCCGGTCGGTAGCAATCGCGCCAGAGCTGGCCCCCGCTGTGGTCATATCCACATGTGTCAGCGTCATCGCGCCGCCCAGGGTCGCCATCACCGCATGAGCGCCGTTGCCCACAGCGTTGATCGTCACATCAGAGAGCGTCACGGATGATCCCTCGCCTGTGGCAAAAACGCCGTTGGCGCCCTCGCCCTCGGTGGTAATCGCGCTGTTGGAAAGATGGATCGCGCCGCCGCTCGCGACCAACACCGCCGCATTCACGCCGTAAAAGCTGCTGCTATCCGACGAAGACGTATTGCCGGTGGTCGTAATCGTCGCATCCGTCAGGGTCAGCGCACCGCCGTTGGCGACATAGATGGCGGATTCATCGGTGTCGGATGCGATGAACGTCCGCCCTGAGATAGTCTCCGCGCCGCCATCCACGGTGTAGGCGGCCAATACCTCGCTCGGCGCGCTGG
>CAZYPJ010000592.1:0-1653 GCA_964649365.1 uncultured Anaerolineales bacterium
CCGAGTTGCCCGATCTGGAGATCATCCGCGAAGTGCTGACGCGCCATATCGTCGGGCAGCGCATCGAAGAAGCCGAGATCGTGCGTCCGTTGGTGGTGCGCCCGCTCGACCCAACCATCGCGGCGGAGGCGTTTCTCACTGGCCAAACGATAGAGGCCGTGGCGCGCCGGGGCAAGTTTCTGCTGTTCGCGCTCTCCGATGGTGGGCAGGCAGCCATCAACCTAATGCTGGCCGGGCGATTGCGCTATTGCCCCCGCCAGGAGCGGGGCCGCGTGCGCGACTATGTGTTGTTGCACCTATCCAACGGTTGGGATGTGCGCTACCACGACCCGATGGGCATGGGCAAAATCTATCTGACGCATGATCTCAGCCTGATTCCGGGCTACGCTGAATTGGGGCCGGATGCGCTCGACCCCGAGCTAACCCTGGAGCGTTTCACGGAATTGCTCAAGTCCCATCGCGGCGAGATCAAGGGTATCCTCACTCGCGGCCAGGTCGCGGCGGGCATCGGCAACGCTTATTCCGACGAAATCCTTTTTCGCGCCGGCATCTATCCCTTTCGCAAGCGCACCAGCCTCTCGCGCGACGAGGTGGCGACGCTCTATCAGGCCATGCGCGATGTGCTCAGCGAGGCGATCCCCATCCTGCGCGAGCGGGTAGGCGAGGAAATCCACAACGAAGTGCGCGATTTTCTGCAAGTGCACAACCGCAAGGGGCAACCTTGTCCGCGCTGCGGCCAGATCATTTCCGAGATCAAGGTCGAACAGCGCGCCACCAACTTTTGCCGCCATTGTCAGCCTGGCTCATTGCTGCGCAATTAACCTGTTCTCACTCTCCCGAACTATGGACGCTTTGACAGCCAAACCGCTCTTCGATATACTTTGTGACGTAATGCACAAAGATGAGTTCACTTCCTGACGGTGAACGTTAGTCCGCGACAGAGGTCGAGATGAGCGCCTCCATCGGAATCCCGCGTCCTAGTCTGGCCCGCTTGCCCGTTTACTATCGCCGCTTGTTGCGCGCCCTGGATGATGGCGAACAGGTGGTCTCGTCTCAAAGCCTGGGCGATGCCGCTGGCGTGCCCGCAGCCCAGGTGCGTAAGGATTTAAGCCACCTAGGCGAACTGGGTCGCGCTGGCGTCGGTTATGATGCGCGCAGATTGGCCGCTACCTTGCAAGATTTCCTCGGTCTGGCCAACGATAAAGAGGCCGTCGTGGTGGGCGCTGGCAACCTGGGCCGGGCATTGGCCGCTTACCCCGGCTTTGAACGCTACGGGTTGCGCATCGTCGCCCTGTTCGATAACGACCCGCGCTTGATCGGTATGACCATCGCCGAACGGCAGGTCTTTCCCCTGGAAAAACTCGGCAATCTCGTGGGCCGGTTGCACATTCGCATGGGGATCATCACTGTTCCCGCCGAGCATGCCCAGGCGGTAGCCGACCTGATGGTTGCGGCGGGCATCGAGGTCATCTGGAACTTTGCGCCGCGCCGACTTGACGTGCCCGACCATGTTTTGCTAGAGAACGAGGACCTGGCGGCGCGGCTTGCCACGTTGTCCTATTTCATCACGCGCAAGAAACTGTCGGAGCAGGAGCTGAGCAGCAAAGTGGGTCGCTGAGCAGAAACAAAGCGGCGGCCTGACCAGATCTGGTC
>CAZYPJ010000593.1:0-1647 GCA_964649365.1 uncultured Anaerolineales bacterium
GCCGTCGGCGTCGTCGAGCGCGAAATCCAGCCCCACCTCGCGGTTGCGGGCGGGAACGAACCCGTGCAGCGCGCTCCAGGGCAGGCGCGCCTCCAGGGCGTAACCATCGGCCAGGGCCTGCGGCGCTACCGGCGCGCCCGCCAGCCACGCGCCGCGCCCGATGTCGGCCACGGCGCTCTGCCCATAGCCCACGCCCAGGCGGAAATCGTCGGCGGCGTAGGCCGCGCCGCGCCCCGGCTGATCCTGGCTGGCGCCGCTGAAATAGACCTCCACGGCGTCGCCATCCCACAGCGCGCCCGCGCCGCGCGCGTTGGGCGCGAGGGCGTCATCCCACACGCGCCAGGCCAGGTAGAGGGCATCCTCGTCGTAGGCGGCCCAGGCGCTCAGGCTGGCGTCGGCGGCGCCCTGCCACTGGGCTGCGCCCGCCTGCACTTGAGCGGAACCGGCCACGGCCCACGGATCGCGCCCCTGCCACTCGGCCAGGTCGCCATCCAGCGTCAAACCGCCGGGTGAGGCGGGCAAGATCGCCGCGCCGCGAAAGAGCGTGGCCGTCCGCGTGACGGGCGGGTCAAAGGCGCGGCGCACGTCATCCAGGCTTGCGCCCACCATCTCGATCCGCCCCAGGTCGGCCTCGCCCAAGCCCCCGGAGGCGGCATAGACGATGTGGCGCACCTTCCACGGCGTGAACCCCATCGCGCTGGCGGCCACGGCGTCGGCAGCCACGGGGTCGCGGCTGGCCAGGATCAGGTTGGTCTGCACCGGCGCGGCGCCCCAGGGGCCGGCTCCTTCGCCGCAGAGAATGGCATCCACCACGGTGAGGTCAGGCGGGCGGATGAGGTTGATCTGCGCGATGGTCTTGTGGATGCCGTACTGGTTGTGGAACAGGTCGCGATAGCCCATCTCGGCGGATGAACTATACGACCCCAACGGCGGGACGCCGACAGCGTTCTTCAACGCGCAGGTGACGCCCGCTGTGCTGTGGGTCTTCATCTTGGGTATGCTGATGACCACATCGGCATCAAGATAGACCTGCGGCAGGATCAGCGCCTCGCCCTGGGGCCAAAAGCCATCGGGCGCGGCGACGCTGGTGAGCGGCGCGCTGGCGGCGCTGAAATCCACGTATTCGACGCCCTGGATATGCTCAGTATATCCAGCCTGATCGTAGTGCGCCAGGCCCAACTGGGGCGATTCGCCGATCACCACGCGCCCCGCGCCGGCGGCCTGCGCCGCTATCGCTACGGCGCGCGCCACCTGCCACGAGGTGATCTCGTGCGCCTCGACGCCCAGCCCCAGGTTGACCTTGAGCAGCACCGTATCGCCGGGGCTAACCAGCGCGGCCATGCCCTGCTCGCCCAGCGCCAGCTCTAGCGCCTGGTTCACCATCGTCGCGACCTCGTCGTCGGAGGGGGCGGCGGGCCAGTGCACCAGCGCCACGCGCGGCTCGGGCGCGGCCAGCGGGCGCGTCGCCGTGCGCTGCCCGAACCCCAGCGCACGCCCCGCGCCCAGCGCCAATATGGGCAGCCCCAACAATAGGGCCAGCGCCGCGTTCAGCCATCCGCCGCGAGCCAACCAGCGTTTCATGGCGCACCTCTTTGCATCGAACCAGGCTATCTATATGGACGCAAGATCTGCCTCAGAGTATACGCG
>CAZYPJ010000594.1:0-1631 GCA_964649365.1 uncultured Anaerolineales bacterium
CCAGCGGCGACAACCGCATCATCAACGGGCGCACCGGCAAGCCATGGTCGCTGGGCACCATCGGTAAGGACTTGATTGCGCTCAAGGCGGAATGGAACCGGCGCGCCAACGAAGCCTACGGGGAACACCGCGCGCGGCAATTGGCCGAAATCGCGGAAGTGAAACGCGCGGCCTGGGCAAAGGGGCGCTACGATACGATACTCAAGGCGCTAGAGCGCGAGGCCAAGCTGTTGGGGCTGGACGCCCATGAGCGACTGGAGGTCAGCGGGCCGGGCGGCGGCGATATAAGGTTCCATGTGACCTATGGCGACGGCAAGGATGGTGACGGCAAGGACGGCGATGGAAACCACGCTGGAGATTAGGCTCCATAGGCCGCACGCCAAACAGGCCGCGTTCAAGCGCAGCACGGCCAAGCGCCGCGTGATCTGCGCCGGGCGGCGCGGGGGCAAAACCACCGGCGTCGCCGACATCGCTGTCGAGGCCATGCTGGAACATCGGCGCGTGCTCGAAGCCGCGCCAACCGCCGATCAAACTGGCGCCTTTTGGGATACATGCCGCAAGGCGTTGGCTGAGCCGTTGGCGGCGGGGTACGTTTACAAGAACGAGACCGACCGCGTGTTGCAATGGGGCGAGGGGCGCATCCGCTGTAAGACGGCCTGGGACGCGGATTCACTGCGCGGCGATTACGCCGATCTGTTGATCCTAGACGAGTACAGCCTCATGCACCCGAGCGCGTGGGAGGAAGTGGGCGCGCCGATGTTGCTGGACAATAACGGCGACGCGGTGTTCATCTTTACTCCCAAGCGCAAGAATCATGCCTTTACCATGTACCAGCGGGCAATGGACGATACATCGGGGCGCTGGGCGGCGTTTCACTTTACCAGCCATGACAATCCGCACTTGAGCGCCGAGGCGCTGGCCGAGATCACCCAGGATATGGGCGAGGACGCATATCGCCAAGAGATTCTGGCCGAGTTTCTGGAATCCGAGGGGCAGGTGTTCCGCAACCTGGCGGCGTGTATGGGCGCGCCAAAGGGCGCAACGCCGGCGCAACACGCGGGGCACCGCATTGTGGCGGGCATTGACTGGGGCAAGCACAACGATTTCACCGCCGTTTCTATCGGGTGCGCTGATTGCCATGTGGAACTGGCGAAGGATCGGTTCAACCAGATTGACTACACCTTCCAGCGTGAGCGATTGAAGGCGCTGATTGGGCAATGGGATTGCGCCGCAACGTTGGCGGAACTGAATGCGAGGGGCGAGCCGCACTGTGAGCAATTGGTGCGCGACGGCTTGCGGGTGCAAGGCTGGCAGATGACGGCGGCGAGCAAGCCGCCATTGATCGAGTCGCTGGCGCTGGCTTTCGAGCGCGTCGAATGGCAATGGGTAGATGATCCGATCTGGCGCGGCGAGCTAGAGGCTTACGAGAGCAAGGCGTCGGGGAAAACGGGGCGCAGCACGTACAGCGCGCCGGCGGGGATGAACGATGATACGGTGATTGCGCGTGCGCTGATGCACAAGGCGGCGCACTCCTCGTTGCGACCGATATTCCGTGCTGTGTAAAGCAGGATAATACATGACCAGACGCGATAGCGATAGACCGACTCTGTTGGGGCGCATGTTGCGCTATA
>CAZYPJ010000595.1:0-1629 GCA_964649365.1 uncultured Anaerolineales bacterium
CAAGCAGTCAGCGATCAGCGATCAGCCGCCAGGTGCGGCTGATCGCTTTCTGTTAGCCGCTTCGGTGTTTGTTCTTCTATGCGGCGTGCGATCTGGCAGGCGGAGATGAGAGCTACGATGGCTGTGGCGCAGCCGTGGCTTTGACAGGCCGCCCCAAGGCTGGTAACATCCTGGCAGAAGCAATATCGTAAGGAGGCTGCCGATGGACGCCCTTTCGGGTGCAACCTTCACCCCGAGCGAGTTAATCTTATTGCGCGGCGACGAATTCGCCCCCAAGGCAGGGTTGGTCAACGCCACCAAGTTGCTACAGGGCGATCTCAAAGTATCTGTGCGCGACCTGGCGCGCGCCATCACAGCGGGGACGCTGCTGGCCAATGAGCGCGTGGGCGTATTGCGTCTCGAGGTGCGCAGCAAAAAAGCGTTGCTGGGCCTCGCGCAGACGACGGTTTGCGTCGCCGAGCCGACCGGCTCCTCTTACGCCTGGCCGCCAGCCACCCTCGAAGCGCGCGTGCTGCCCATCGCGGCGCAATTGCGCCAAACGCGCGGCCAATGCGACATCTATATGTTGGTTTATACCCTGTTGGAGCGCGATAGCGGCGACCCCTGGTCGGCGCTGGTGGAGATGGTCAAGGCGGGCTTGGCTCAGCGAGGATTGCTCGCCGCCAACGAGAAAAAGACGCTGGGCATCTTTCGCAGCGTCGAATACAGCCTGCCCTCCAACACTGCGGCGCTGGCGGCGGGGCAATCGGCGGGGTCGGTGCAGCGGATGTTGGCCGAGAGCGAGCACACCCGCCCCGATCTGCACAAGCGCCTGCTGAGCGAGATTGACAAGGCTATCAAACGGCGCGTCGAACAATCGGACGACGACTAGACGCGATTTTCCGTGCTGCTTGGATGACGCCGGCGCACCCCAAAAACTGGAGGCTTTCATTTTGCACCCACTGCTGCTCGACCTGCCTACCCGCCTCGAAACCGAGCGTCTTTATTTGCGCCCCTACCAGCCCGGCGACGGGCCGTGGTATTTCGCCATGAGCCAGCGCAACCAGGCCGCGATGCACCTATCGCGCTACGAGGCTGACAACCCGGCCAACACCCTGCGCACCGAAGAAGACGCCGAGGTGCTGATGCGCGATTTCGCCATCGGCTGGGCGGCGCGGCGCGTCTTTTTCCTGGGCGCCTTCGACCGCGCCACCGACGAATTCGCGGCGCAGATCTATATCGGCGTGGTGAGTTGGGAACTGCCCGAGTTCGAATTGGGCTATTTTGCCGATGTGGATCATGAGGGACTAGGCTATGTGACTGAGGCGGCCCGCGCGGCGTTGGGGTTCATCTTTAAGCATCTGTGCGCCCACCGGGTGCGGCTGGAGTGCGACGACACCAACGTCCGCAGCTTTGGCGTGGCCGAACGCTGCGGCATGACGCGCGAGGGCCACATCCGCCAAAACCACAAGCATGCCGACGGGACAATCACCGGCACGCTGCACTATGGGCTGCTGCGGAGTGAGTACGAAGGGGGATAGCTAGAGAGCGCCAGCCGCTGAAGCGGCAGGCTACGGTGCACCCAGTAGGGTGCGATTACCAAGCCCGCCTTCGCGGGCTGACGCGCTTGCATGTGTTAAATGTATTATT
>CAZYPJ010000596.1:0-1615 GCA_964649365.1 uncultured Anaerolineales bacterium
TGAAATCCTACGGCAAGGACGCGAAATCTCCCGCCGCCGAGAGAATCTTGAAGGAACGATGATGATTCTCTTTCTCGCCCTGGGCCTGTCATTGCTCGAATGGCGCGTCAGCCTGAACAACATGGCGACGGAATACAACGGGTTCGGCTCGCTGCGCATGACGCTAGAACGCCGCTCGCCCGCCCCCGCGCGCACGCGCGTGCTGATGCCCTGGTTGATCGGCTGGCTGCCCATCAAAGCGCGGCTGTGGGCTTACCTGACCCTGCGAACGGCGATGTTGGGCGCGACGTTGTGGTGGGCGCAATCCGTCTATGGCTTGACAGCGGCGGCGTTCTTGGGCATACTGATTGCCACGACCTTCGAGTATGATTACTGGGAGCACTACGCCGAGTTATTGGGTGTGTTGGCCTGTCTGCACGGCGGCTATTGGGGAGCAGCAGCGGGCGCCTTTCTATGGGGCTTGAGCAAAGAGACGGCGCTGTTCGCCCCCGCTGTGACGCTATTGGACGGCAACGGCCTGGCCGGGGTCGCGGGGTGCGTCGGCTGGGCGGCGGCGCGGCTGATTCAGGGCAAGGGCGCGTCGTATTGCGCCCGCTGGACGTGGAAAGCCTACAATTGGCCCGATCTCAAGGCCGCCTTTACCAATCTGGACGCCGCCCCCTTATGGGCTGTGGTCTGGACGATAGGGGGGATTGCGGCGATTGCGCTGGGTCACGAGCCGTCGCGTTGGTGCGCGCTATTGTGGATCATCGCTTCTTGGACGATGGCGCGCGTCCGAGAGACGCGGGTGTTATTGCCTATCGCGCTGTGGATGGTAATTCTATAAGGAGCAAAAGAGATGGCATTTAATGGGACTGTTGCTCACACTTTTGATCTTTCTGCTATGAAAGATAGTGTTTGGATTGTAGAGGGCAAGCGCCCAGACAGTTATCACCCGTGGTGGGTATTACTGGTTGTAGCCAACGACGCCGAGAGTGCAGCCCGCGCCGCATCGGAATACATTGCTCTTGGACTACCCGTCACATCCAAGCGATTTTCGGTAGACAAGGTGGAGCGCTGGAGTGGAGAAAACACGGAAGCCGTCATTATCGCCAGAGGCGAGAGCGATCTATTAGCTGAGCGGTTTAAGGTGTTGGCGCAGTGAGAGGCATTATGCCGCGCCGCAAACTATCGTTCGAGTGGCGCAACGGCAAGTTAAGGCCGCGCATGATGACGGATCAAGAAGCCTTCGAGGATGACCGCAAGCACGACGGCGAGACGGCGGCGTTGAACCGCTGGTTCGAGCGTCAGCAGCCGGTGTGGTTATTGATTGGCGAGGGGAACAAAGGATGAAAACAATCAGTGATGCCGATGACGCCGCTCTGGAGAATTGCGTAGATAACGACGTGCCGGAGGGCGGCAACTGGTGGAGCGCCGCGCACCGCGACGTGTTCTATCGCGTGGGTTGTGAGATGTTGCGGGCGGGAATGCCGCTTCGCAAAGTTTGCACGCATCTCAAGCATCTCTACCAGGCGGTTGCGGGCGAGTTTGAGAGCGAGGACTGAATGCCAGAATGGGTGATGAAGCTGGCGCGGCGGATCATGGCCCTCAAGCCGGGGCGCTATATGATTCTGCT
>CAZYPJ010000597.1:0-1615 GCA_964649365.1 uncultured Anaerolineales bacterium
GCCGCCAACGGCGCAGCCAGGCCGCCCGCCCGCCCCAACCAGACCCACAGGCCGCGCAGCGGCGCGAACGCATCCAGCCAGGCCGCTAGGATCAACGCCAACAGGTAGTAGCGCCCATAGATAACGATCTCGTGGGCCATATGCCGCAAAAAGGCGATCCATGTGCGCGGCGCAGAGGGCGCGCCCGCAGCGGCGCGTTGCGGCTCTGCTAGTGGCAGGCCGCCTGGCAGGCGCAACAAGATCGCGCCGCCCAGCAGCGCGGCGGCCAGCGTCGCCCCGATCCGCCACAGAGCGCACCTCGGCCCCAGCGCCAGCCAGGTGAACATCAGAATCGAGGGGTTCAGCAAGGGGTTGGCCAGCGCCAGGCCCAGCGCAAAGGGGGCGGCGCGACGGTCGCGCAGCAACTCGCGGATCAACCCAGCCAGGCTGAGCAGCGAGAAAGGCGAGACGATGCCGATCAGCGCCCCTGCCAGCAATTGGAGCGGCGCGCCGCCGAACCCCAACGCCGGCCAGGCTGCGCCCCGGCTCAGGCGAGGACGCAGCGCCCACGAAAGGCTGGCCCCCACGACCATGCCCGCCAGCCAGAGCGGCGTCAGGTCGCGGAATTGCCCCCAGAAGGCGCGCAGAATCAACCACGAGCGAGCGTAGAGGTCGCTCACTATCCTCCCACAAGGCTCAATCTACCGGGCAACGTGACCATCGGGCGGCGATTACGTCTTATGATATGATAGTCGCTGGCTCGTTGGCAAGCGCGTAGAGACGGCGTCTGAGTACAGACGGCGTCTCTACATGCGATCATTCTGGTGCATTTCGAGGCTTTTTTACGGATTCTTTACGCAGACGCGCCCATTTGCTGCTAGAATAGGGCCAGCTTTTAGGAAAGCGGGGCGAACCATGCCAACCAGGTCGAAAGCATTGCGAATGCTGCGTCGAGCGATGTTTCTTGTCGCAGCGCTCTCCATCGTCTGGCTGGGCGCCGCTGGCGTCAGCGCCGACGGGCCGCTCTACACCACGCGCCAACGCTTTGGCGTGTGCGTGGTGCGCGCTTACGGCGGCATCCCCAACTTTCCGGGCGAGCTGGAGGATTACGCCGGAGCCGACACGCTGGGCTTTGGCTGGTATTCGGATTGGTGGACGCGCGAAAACCCCGCCCAGCCCAACGGCATCGAGTACGCCCAACTCATCAACACGCGCTCCTGGCCGCCCAACTGGACGACGCTGGAGAAGCAAATCCGCGCTAACCCCGAGGCGCTGTGGATCATCGGCAATGAACCCGAGACGCGCGGCCAGGGCCAGCACACGCCCGCCGAGTTCGCCGCGCGCTACCACGATTTCTACTATTTCATCAAAAGCATCGCCCCCAACGCCCAGACGGCCATCGGCGGCGTGGTGATGCCCACGCCCCTCCGCTTACGGTGGCTCGAATTGGTGATGTCCGAATACGAGGCGCTCTACGATGAGCCGATGCCGATAGAGACGTGGAATATCCACATGCAAATCTTGCAGGAAAAGCGCAACGACTGGGGCTGCGGCATCCCCTACGGCCTCGACGATATTGACGAAGGTCGGCTGTACGAGATAGCCGACAACGCCAGCGTGCCCGCTTTCCATCAGC
>CAZYPJ010000598.1:0-1030 GCA_964649365.1 uncultured Anaerolineales bacterium
GGCGGCGGGCGGGATCAAATCCATTTTCACCAACCTTCCCGCCCTGTTGACGGCCATCGGCGGCGTCATCGCCGCCATCGCCACGTTCCTCACCTCGGCGGACAAGGTCGGCTGGCTGCGCCACCCCACGCCCACGCTAGCACCAACCGCCGTCGAGACGGCCACGCTCGCCGCGACGGATACGCCCCAGCCCACGCTCACCTTTACCCTGGCGCCCACCCAACCGCCAGCGACGCCGACCCCGCCGCCGCCTTCGCCCACACCCACCTCGGCCCTGCCCGAAGGGGTCACGTTGATGGACGATTTCAGCGACCCCACGCCCGCCTGGGATACGGGCGCGGACGGCACCTACGAGGTCGGCTATCAGGATGGCGAGTATCGTATCGTGGTGAACGAGGCCGATTCGACCGTCTGGGGCAGCCCCACCAAGCCCTACGACCTGGCCGATTTCGCCCTGGAGGTGGACGCCCGCCAACTGCGCGGCCCCAAAGAGGCCAGTTACGGCGTGGTGGTGCGCGTGCAGCCCGACGCCCGCTTCTACATGTGCGCCATTGCCAGCGACGGCACGTATTCCATCCAACAGCTCCAGGGCCAAGATAATTGGGCGACGCTGCGCGATTGGACCGAGAGCGCCGCTATTCGCCCATTGGGCGAGGTTAACCATCTGCGCGTCGAGTGCCTGGGCGAGCGGATGCGCTTTTACGTCAACGACGAGATGCTGGCCGAGGTATCCGACCTCACGCTGCCCTCGGGGACGATTGGCCTGGTCGCATCCAGTGTCAACGCCGAAGTGGTCGAAGTGCGGTTCGACAATTTGCGCCTGGAAGCCATCAAAAAACTCTAATACCCTGTCTATCCATTACATCTTGGAGGAAGTTCAATGAAGATCGCTCGTTTTCGCGCCCCCGACGGCGCTGTGACCTATGGCGTGGTGGAGGGCGACGTGGCGCGCCCCATCGAGGGCGACATTTTCGGCGCGTGGCAGACGACGGGCAAGAGCCTGCCGCTGGCCCAGGTCAAGCTGCGGGCG
>CAZYPJ010000598.1:1057-1596 GCA_964649365.1 uncultured Anaerolineales bacterium
TGGCCATCGTCATCGGCAAGACGGCGCACCACGTGGGCGAAGCCGAGGCGCTGGATTACGCCCTGGGCTATACCTGCGGCAACGACGTCAGCGCCCGCGACTGCCAAATCCGCCTGGACAAGCAATGGGCGCGCGGCAAGTCGTTCGATACCTTTGCCCCGCTGGGACCGTGGATCGAGACCGAGCTGGACCCCGACGCCGCGCCCATCCGCACGCGGCTCAACGGGCAGACGATGCAAGATTCCAACACCAACGACATGATCTTTTCCTGCCGCCAATTGATCGCGCACCTCTCCGACGCCTTTACGCTGCTGCCCGGCACGGTGATTATGACGGGCACGCCATCGGGCGTGGGCTTTGCCCGCAAGCCGCCGGTGTTCCTGCGCCCCGGCGACGTGGTCGAGATCGAGATTGACGGCATCGGCGTATTGCGCAACCCGGTGGCCGCCGAACTATAATCGTATGGTGGGCGGCCACAAGGGCCGCCGCTACGCGGGCGCTGTGAGGTGATAATCGCGGTCAACGTTTAGGAGGAACCC
>CAZYPJ010000599.1:0-1594 GCA_964649365.1 uncultured Anaerolineales bacterium
CCCCCTCCTGGAAGGCGGGGCCCGCCGGGTGCGGCGTGGGCATGGGGCCGACCCTGGCGCCCAATTCCATCACCTCGTCGCGCTGCGGGTCGAACGCGGGCCAGGCGGGCAAGCCGGGGCCGTTGGGGTCGCCGCGGGCGGCGAAATTGGCCCAGTACGAGGTCATGAGGTCGGCCAGCTTGGCCTCCACCTCCTCCCACGGTCGGTCGGTATTTGCCAGCGTACCGAACACATAGTACAGCTCGCTCGAATGGAACGCGCCATAGAACGCGCTGTTGCGCCCCGGCAGGCGGCGATCAAAGTAGTACAGGTACGGCTGAGGGCGGCCATGTACGACCTGCATCTTGGCCCAGAGCCTCATGCCGGTGAACATGCCCTCGGCGGCGCTGGCCAGGCGCGCGCGGTGCGCCTGCTCGTCCGATTCGGCGGGATAGAGGCGCAGGAACTCGGCGGCGCGCTCGCCATAGGCTTGCTCGGCCTCCCGCCGATAATCGGCCAACGACAGCGGCCCATCGCCGAACAGGGTGGTGAACTCGTTGGCCGTGGCCCCCACCATCAACGATACCGCGTCACCCGCGCCCTCGGCCACCAGCTTGGCGGGGCTATCGGGCGCGGCCCAACCGTCCACGATGGGGCGGCAGCCGATGGCTTGATACTCGGCGCGGCTCTTTCCCAGCAGCGCCTGGGCCGAAAGCGCGCGCAGGTCGCGCAGCGTGGGGGCCTGGCGCGAGGCGGCATAACGCACGCCCGACTCCTCGGCCTGGGCCAACGTGGGGACGCCGAACATCGTCAGAAAGGCGCTGGCGCTCTGGCCAATGGCGCGATGGCACAAGCCGCGCGCCAGGGGCGAGGTCAGGATCAGCGAGACGCTGATCGAGCCGGCCGATTGGCCGAAAATGGTCACATTGGCGGGGTCGCCGCCGAACGCGGCGATGTTGCGCTGCACCCAACGGAGCGCCGCGATCTGGTCGAGCAGGCCATAGTTGCCCGAGACGCCCTGTGCGGATTCGGCGCTCAGTTCGGGGTGGGCCAGATAGCCGAACACGCCCAGGCGATAGTTCACCGTCACCAGCACCACGCCCTTGCGGGCCAGCGCCTCGCCATGGAAGGAGGCGAGCGAGCCAGAGCCTTCGATCATGCCGCCGCCGTGGAACCACACCATCACGGGGCGCTTTTCGCCGGGCGCGCGGGCCGCCGTCCAGATGTTGAGATAAAGGCAATCCTCGCTTTGCGGCTCCTCGGTCAGATAGAACTCGCGGCCATAGAACGTGTCGGGCGCGGGGATGAATTGCGGGCAGATGGGGCCAAAGGCGTCGGCGCGACGCACGCCCTCCCAGGCGATGGGGGGCTGCGGCGGGCGCCAGCGCAGGTCGCCCTCCGGCGGGGCCGCAAAGGGAACGCCCTTGAACACGCGGATGGCGGGGTCGGCGCCGACGGTTCCGGCCAGCAAACCGCTCTCGACGCGCACGATGTCGGGTTGGGCAACGCCTGGATGGTCGCTCATGGTGCCTGCTCCTTCCGTAAGATCGTTGACGGGGGCATTGTACCGCGCCGGGCGGTGTGGGGCAACAGCGAGTAGGGTGGGCGGCCACGA
>CAZYPJ010000600.1:0-1591 GCA_964649365.1 uncultured Anaerolineales bacterium
CGCCCGTGGGTGGGGCGCGATGTATCGCGCCCCTACGAGGTCGGGCGTGGGGGCGCGCCCCGGCGCGCCCCTGTGCGTCATAGTTTGTACTGCGCCACCAGGCGTTTGAGCGTGTCGCCCAGGCTGGAGAGGTCCTCGGCGGCGGATTGCGATTGCTGCGCGCCCACGGCGGCCTGCTGCGCCCCCTGGTTGATGTCGCCCATGCCGATGGCGATCTGGTCGAGGCCCACGGTCTGCTGCTGCACCCCGGCCACGATCTGCTGCGCCGCCATCGCCGCGCCCTTGGACACCTCGGCCAACTGCTCGATGGTCTGCGCCGTGCGCTTGACCAACTGGTTGCCCGCGTCCACCTGCTTCGTCCCCTGCTCCGTCGCCATCACCGCCAGGTTCGTCGCGCGCTGGATGTCGCCCAGGATCACTTTGACTTGCGCCGCCGCTTGCCGGCTCTGCTCCGCCAAGTTCTTCACTTCGTCGGCCACCACGCGGAACCCGCGCCCGGCCTCGCCCGCCTGCGCCGCCTCGATGGCCGCGTTCAGCGCCAGGATGTTGGATTGGTCGGCGATGTCCGTCACGGTGTCAATGATCTCGCCGATCTGTTGCGTCTGCTCGCTCAAGGCCAGGATGTTCTCGGCAATCGCCTCCACTCGCTGGCGAATCTCGTCCATGCCGGCGATGGTCTCGTCCGCCGCCGCCGTGCCTTGATCGGCCGCTTGCGCCGCGCGGCTAGAGGTCTCGGCCACGCTCTGGGCGCGCTGGGCCACCTGCGCCGCCGAGGACTTGATCTCTTCCACGGTGCTGGTGATCTGGCTGACGGCGCTGGCCTGCTCGCGGGTGGTCGCCGCCATCTCGGTGGAGCTGGCCAGAATCTGCGCCGTCGAACTCGAGATGTTGGACACGCCCTCTTGCAGTTGGATGGTCATGCCGCGCAGCCCTTCGATCATCCCCTTGATGGATTCGCCCAGGGCAGCGTAATCGCCCCGGAAGTTGCCGTTGACCTTGGCCGCCAGGTCGCCCCGGGCCACTTGGGCCAACACGGCGTCGGCCTCGCGGATGGGGGCCACCACCGCATCGAGGGTCTGGTTCACGCCCTCCACCACCTGGCGGAAGCTGCCCTTGAACTTGCCCGCCTCGGCCCGCGCCCGCAGGTTGCCCTGCGCGGCGGCCTCGGCCAGGCCGTTCACGTCGTTCACCAAAGCCGTCAGCGTCTCCATCATGGTGATGAAGGCTGGGGCCAGCCGGTCGTTCTCAGAGCGGCGCCCCGCGCCGTTGCCCAACGCTTTGTAGCCCGCTAGGTCGCTCAGGTCGCCCGCCGCGATGTTGAGCGCCGTATTCTGGAGGTGCAGCACGCGTTCGCGCACGGCGTTGACGGCTTCGCCCACCTGGGCATAGACGCCCTGGCTGTGGCCTTCGACCTTTTGCGTCAGGTCGTTGACGGCCATGCGTTGCAGCACGGCGTTGGCTTCCACCAACCCGCCCAGGCCGTCAATGCACTGGTTCAGGTTGTTCTTGATCTCGTTGAAATCGCCCTGATACGTATCGGTGATCTTGGCCGGCACATCGCCGTTGCCGATGCGCTCGATGTACTCCGCCG
>CAZYPJ010000601.1:0-513 GCA_964649365.1 uncultured Anaerolineales bacterium
TGACTGACCCGCAAGGTACAAAGCGGATGAGACGCCGCTTCGACTGCGCCCAAACACCCTTTGAGCGCCTCTGCACTACAGACGTGCTTTCCAGAACAATGCGCTTACTGGCGCGCCTATCGCGACAGCATCAATCCGCGTCAGCTGCGACGCACGATCTGCCAGCAACTCGACGCGCTGAGCCGCATGCCCGGCGCCCAAGCAGATACTCCCATCGACGTCCGCGATGCCCTCATTGATCTACACCAGAAAGGAGCTGGGCTGGCGGTTTGATTATCATTTGATCTGACCGAGACCTCTCGGTTCGATTATCATTTGAGTTGACACGGGCTTGGGAACGCAGCGGTGGATTGCGGGGGCTCGAAAAGAGCTCCCCGCGCGCTGTCATCGCATCGCACAAGGGCGAAATAAGAATTGGCCCGTGGCTCGGCTCAGAAACCGGCTCCCGAAGGCCCTGAGGAGCCGCCTCCCATCAACATGCCCATGCGCATGCGGGCCAGCACATAGAGGGCG
>CAZYPJ010000601.1:523-1156 GCA_964649365.1 uncultured Anaerolineales bacterium
TGAGAGAGAACTCTCGGTTCGATTATCATTTTAGTTGACACGTTGAATTATGTGTTATTTGATAGGCGCGGCATCATGATGCGCCTACACTTGCGCAGGCCCCCACGCACTTGGCGCCCTCGCCGCGTCAACCCGAATGGTGCGCTTTACAACGGCGCCGTCCTGGACTATATTTGAGTAAAGTTATCATCAAAACCGATTGGATGGTCTACCGATGTATTTCAACCCAACCTATTACCTGTTTGCTCTCCCCGCGCTCATCCTGGGCTTGTGGGCCCAGTGGCGGGTGCGCTCGGCTTATAACAAATACTCGCGCGTAGCCAATCGCTATGGCCTCTCTGGCGTCGAGGTGGCCAGACGGCTGTTGGCCGCCAATGGTCTGACAGACGTCAGCCTGCGCGAGGTGGGCGGCGAGCTTTCGGATCACTATGATCCGCGTCAGCGCACCCTGGCCCTTTCCTCTGGCGTAGCGCGCACCGCCTCTATCGCCGCAATGGGCATCGTCGCCCATGAAGTGGGCCATGCCGTGCAGCACCACCCCAACTATGGGCCGCTCAAGCTGCGTTCGGGGCTGGTGCCCGTGGTGCAGATCGGCTCCTGGCTCGGCCCCATCGTCGTTATGCTGGGGGTGAG
>CAZYPJ010000601.1:1166-1588 GCA_964649365.1 uncultured Anaerolineales bacterium
TAACCTGGCATTGATCGGGTTGATCCTCCTCTCTGGCACTTTGCTATTTTCGCTGGTGACGCTGCCCGTAGAGCTCGATGCCAGCCGCCGCGCCCTGGTTATGCTGCGCGATGCCAACCTGGTCGGCGCTGCCGAACAGGATGGCGCCCGCGCGGTGCTCAACGCCGCGGCGCTCACCTATGTAGCGGCAGTCATTCAATCGCTCTCGACGCTGTTGTACTATGTCTTTTTGTTGGGGGGCTCACGGCGACGAGACTAGGCAACCACGAGGAAGGCGAGATGACCTCATCGTCTGACCGCATCAACCTGTTGGATCTCTCTTTCGAAGAGCTCGTCGCGCTTGTGGTGCGTTGGGGGCAGCCGCGGTTTCGCGCCATGCAGATCTGGCGCTGGCTGTACCATTCGCTGCCGGCGGATTACGG
>CAZYPJ010000602.1:0-297 GCA_964649365.1 uncultured Anaerolineales bacterium
GCGCCCTTTCGCGCCATCTCGGACGACGACCTGGCGACGCGGGCGGTGTTTGTGGTTGCAGTGAAAGGTTAGAATGTCGCAGTTTTTCTATTTGTAACCTGTTTTTTAGTTCGGCCTTTGTTTTATCATGCTTCACGTTGTTGTGAAGGAGATAATGATGACTGCAGACACAAGTGGCCTGATCCGTCACATAGCCCATAACTACCGCCTCTGCCTGGCCGATTTTCCTTCAGGACTCAAGCCCGAACATCTCGATGCCCCGGCCGGCGAACAGGCGGCCCTCCTTGGGGGGCTGTC
>CAZYPJ010000602.1:307-1573 GCA_964649365.1 uncultured Anaerolineales bacterium
CTTGTGCTGTCGCCGGCCAGCTTGTGCAGGGCGCGGATGGGCTTGAGCTTGGCGCGAGCCGGGAGGATCTTGATGAGGCTATGAAACGTTGCGGCGGCAAGAACGCGGCGGCCGCCTTGGCGGTGCTAGAGACGGTAGGGTTCAGCGTGGCCTACCGGAGCGCGGACGGCCTGGCCTGCCCAGCGGGCTACAAGAAATGCGCAGCAGTCGCCCTGCGCTATCCGGCCCACAACGACCCTGTGCTGCGCGCGATAGCCTACTATGTCGCACGCCTGCCAGAAAAGGAGAGCCGCAGCAAGGTCAAAGCGACCATCATGGAGGTTCTTTTGCGCGCCGATTTCCGTCCTCTGCTGCCGGGATACACCTACCACATCCCCAATCTGCCGACAGAAGAGGAGGAGGTCACTCGCACATTCGACCCAGCAACCCTGGCGCTGTGGCGCGAACTGACCGATTTCATGGCCAGCCGCTACCCTCAGTATCGGCTTTACTTCCATGCCCCTCTCCTTCGCGCTCGCCGCTGGGCGGCCCACTACTCCATGAGGGACAACGACTATGGTTTGTGGAGCATCTGCGCTGGTGAGCAAGGTTTGATTGTTCGGATCGTCTTTAACGCCAAGGTGCTCCCCAAGCTGTTCGAGCGCATTGACGAGTTGTCGCCGCAGTTCCAGGAGGCGTATCTGACCGCTGTGGCCTGCAAGGACTGCTCTCACTGTGGCAAGCATACTTTCTATACGCATGGTGAGCATGTCCACCGCTTGTGCAGGATTCCCTGGTACCAGTCGCCTGCCCTCCGCCTCGGAGATCTACCCGATATCAAGCGTCTGCTCGATATTCGTCTAGCAGCCCAGTCGTAGAGGCGATCCTTTGCACTTTGCTCGACAGAGTGCATTGTGCACATGGGAGTGCGTCTCGCAATACGGGCGTCGTAGGCGGATTGTATGGGCGCACTTTGGTGCGCCCTGCCATGTATGATGATGAACGAGCGTAAGGAGTTGCCAATGACCCACTTTCCCCATCCTACCGGCCAGATCGCCGATTACGACATCATCGTTGTCGGCCATTTGCGCTGGAACCGCTATTTCGGCGAGAGCGCCGATAACCCGCCGCGCGGGCAGCCTTCAACCTGCACCTCGACGCTGATCCAGGGGGTAGATCAGCAGGACCAGCCCTATCGCTTGCTGGTGGACCCCACCATCCGCGAATCGGCCAGCGACTATTACTTTGACCTCAACCGGCGCACCGGCCTGCGCGCCCGCGACATCA
>CAZYPJ010000603.1:0-1568 GCA_964649365.1 uncultured Anaerolineales bacterium
TCTGGGGCGCCCACCGCGTTCGACGGGTCGGTTGGGGTTAGATGTGGTCAAGGTGATCTATGCAGCCTATCGCTCGGCGGAAGAGGGCCGGCGCGTCACCCTCTAGCGTTCGGTGAACGAAAGACCGCAATTCTATTACGATAAGGAGCTACAATGTCCCAAGCCAAGAGTTTGCCCTACAAAGTGGTGTTGGTTGATTACGATGAAAAGCTCTTTGCCCCCATCGGTTTTGAGGCCGAGATGCTGGCGGCGGCTGGGGCCAGTTGGGAGACATATCAATGCCGCACCGAAGACGAGGCGCTCCAAGTGGCGCGCGACGCTGACGTGATCGCTGTGCAATCGGTGCGCCCGCTGCTCACGCGACGCGTGTTGGAGCAGACGACGCGCTGCCGTTGCACTATCCGCGCCGGCGCGGGGTACGACAGCATTGATTACAAGGCCGCCACCGAGCTGGGCATCATGGTCTGCAACGCGCCTACCTATTGCACCGACGACGTGGCCGATCATGCCGTGGCGCTGATGTTGGCGGCTATCCGTCACATTCCCCGGCTCGACGCCGCCATGCGCCAGGGGCATTACGCTCGCGAATTGGCGCGACCCACGCGCCGCGTCAAGGGCACGACGCTGGGTATTATCGGCTTGGGGCGGATCGGCAGCACCGTGGCTCGTCGCGTCAAGGGCTGGGAGATGACGGTGCTCACCTATGACCCGTACATTACCGCCGAGCGCGCCGCCAACTTCGGCGCGCAATTGGTGAGCCTGGATGAGCTATTGAGTCGCGCCGATTTCATTACCATTCATTCGCCGCTGACCGACGAGACCTATCACCTACTGGGCGAGCAGCAATTCGCCCAGGTCAAGCCAGGTGTGATCCTGGTCAATACCGCTCGCGGCCCCATTGTGGATGAAACGGCGTTGGCGCAGGCATTGCGCGATGCCCGCGTGTGGGCCGCTGGCCTGGATGTGACCGAGCAAGAGCCGCTGCCGCCCGATTCGCCGTTGCTTCAAATGGACAACGTCATCCTGACGCCGCACATCAGCGCTAACTCGCCCGAGGCGCAGCACGATCTTTATCGCTTAATCTGCGAAATCTCGATAGACACCGTGCAAGGGCGCGCGCCCGAATGGGTGGTGAACCCCGATGTATTGAGCCATCTGCGCCAGGTAAAAGTGTGAAGCATGTCCAGCCAGGTTTCGTCCGAGATTGTGATTCGGGAGCTTACGCTAGATGACCTCGCTCGACTGGGAGAGGTGGACGCTGCTTTCGAGAGCGATGCGATTCTCTGTGTAAACAAGATTGTTGAGGGTTTGGGAGTCGCGTGGCGCTTGAGAGAAGAGCTACTTACTCAGGTCCATCGGCGGTGTTATGCTCCACCCGATGAAGCCGAATTAGCAGATATTCGCTCACACCTGGAAGAGAGACGCGGTTTGTTGCTGGCTGCCGAGCATGAAGGCCGGTTGGCGGCGTGGCTGGACGTAAAGCCAGAGGAATGGAGCAAGACAGCCCGCATCTGGACGATTCTGGTGGATCGCGCCTTTCGGGGGCGCGGGCTGGGCTGGGAGTTGGG
>CAZYPJ010000604.1:0-1268 GCA_964649365.1 uncultured Anaerolineales bacterium
CGTTCAGGAATTGGGCGCGGATGATGCACCCGCCGCGCGACAGCTTGGCGATGGCGCCGTATTGCAGGTTGTAGCCGTACTCGTCCGAGGCGGCCTTCAACAGCGCCATGCCCTGCGCGTAGGAGCAGATTTTGGCGGCGTAGAGCGCGTTGCGCACATCCTGGATGAGCTGGGCCTTATCGCCCTCAAAGCGGGCCGCCGGGCCGGGCAACACGGCGCTGGCCGCCATGCGCTCTTCTTTGTAGGCCGAGATGATGCGCGATTCGACGGCGGCGTTGATGGTGTGGGTGGGCGCGCCCAAATCCAGCGCGTTCTGCGAGGTCCACTTGCCGGTGCCCTTTTGCTGCGCCTCGTCGAGGATCACATCCACCAAGGGCTGGCCGGTGTCGGGGTCCATCACTGCGAAAATATCGCGGGTGATCTCGATCAGGTACGATTTCAGCTCGCCCTCGTTCCATTCGGCAAAGATGTCGTGCAATTGCTTGGCCGAAAGGCCCAGGGCGCGGTTCATCACGTCGTAGGCTTCGGCGATGAGCTGCATGTCGCCGTACTCGATGCCGTTGTGCACCATTTTGACGTAATGGCCCGCGCCGCGCGGCCCGATGTAGCTGACGCACGGCTCGCCCTCGGCTTTGGCGGCGATGGCGGTCACAATCGGCTCGATCATGGCGTAGGCTTCGGGCTGGCCGCCGGGCATGATGGCCGGCCCCCACAGCGCGCCCTCTTCGCCGCCCGAGACGCCCGTGCCGATATAGTTGATGTTGGATTTGGCCAATTCGGCGGCGCGGCGCTCGGTGTCCTTGAAGAACGAGTTGCCCCCGTCAATGATGAGGTCGCCCGGGTCGAGCAGCGGCTTTAATTGCGCGATGACATCGTCCACCGGCGCGCCAGCCTGCACCATCAGCATCACCTTGCGCGGCTTTTCCAGCGCATCCACCAACTCTGGCAGGCTGTAGCACGGCTTGATTTTTTTGCCGAGGGCGCGGTTGGCGGCGAATTCCTCGGTGCGCGAGGCGGTGCGGTTATAGACCGCCACGGAAAAGCCGTTGCGCTCGATGTTCAGCACCAGGTTCTCGCCCATCACGGCGAGGCCGATCAACCCGATATTGTATTGGCTCATATCTCCCTCCCCTTTGTGGAGCGCCAGCATCCTGCTGGCGCGTGTTTGCCGCCAAGATGGCGGCGCTCCTGTGTCTTCGGAGCGCCAGCGTCTTGCTGGCGCGTGTTTGCCGCCAAGATGGCGGCGCTCCTGTGTCTTCGGAGCGCCA
>CAZYPJ010000604.1:1368-1560 GCA_964649365.1 uncultured Anaerolineales bacterium
GCATCCTGCTGGCGACTTGTTGACCGTTAACGATTACGCACATAGCTTGGTATCCGCTAGAGCGCCAGCCGCTAAAGCGGCAGGCTACGGCGCGCCCGGTAGGGCGCGAGTACGAAGCCGACCTTCGTCGGCTCGCTGACCTTCGTCGGCTGGGATTCAGAACAAAATAATACATTTAACACATGCAAGCGC
>CAZYPJ010000605.1:0-482 GCA_964649365.1 uncultured Anaerolineales bacterium
AAATAGCTCGGTCTTGATTCCTGCTCTGTAGAGCACGCCAAACAGCCCTAACTCACTCTCCATGCCAGTGAGCGGGATATTTGCCAGGATGCATCCAAATCCAATGGGTAAGAGCAAAACCGGTTCGTATTCCTTGATGACCGCCAGGGCGATCAAGACGCCACCGATGACGATCATGATGGCATTGCCTGCTGTGAAGTGTGAAAATCCTTTGAACAGCTCAGTAACGAGTTGCGCTACATCCATGAACCTCTCCTGCCGAAATGTCCGGTGTCAGTCTGCGTATTCCATCAGCAGTTGGTGATGCTTGACATTGTCACCCACCGAAATGTGTATCGTCCCGATAATCCCCTCGCGTGACGCCCGAATAGGGCTTTGCATCTTCATCGCGTCCAACACGCAGAGTTCCTGCCCTATCTGGATTTCCTGTCCAGGCTTTACCGCTATGGAGACAATCGTCCCCGGAATGGGCGCCAAGACCG
>CAZYPJ010000605.1:492-1556 GCA_964649365.1 uncultured Anaerolineales bacterium
GGCGCGACCTGGACCTCCGTGGGCGCAGCCATTGGACGCGGCTCTGTTTTGGCCTCGGGCCACACTTCAAACCGCTCTCCATCGACCATTGCGATGATGGGGTGGGTAGTGATATCCTCTATTTCGACCTCAAAAGCGTTCTCGCCAATGGTTACTTTGTATTTCATCTCGTTCGTGCTCGTCGATCCATTTGTTCTATCTGCCGGCCCCGCAACGTGGCCTGCCAGGGGCTGATCGGATGTGGCGGCAGTGGCGAAAAATCAGTTTTCGGTCGCTGCCCCTCCTGAGCCATCGCCACAGCGACAGCTATGGCGGCCGCGCGCTGTCGCAATTGGCTGTTTGCCAACGGCGAAACGGTAGCCACAGGCGTTTCTACCGATTCTGTCGAAGGAGCGTCGGCTGTTGCTCTCACCAGCAGGGCGATGATGCCCCACAACAGCACAATAGCTGCAAACACTATGCCCATGCCGACCACCGTAATTTGCAGGGCAAGCCCCAGATTTTCGAACATCCTCGCCCACTCCTCTCAGACAGGCATATTGCCGTGTTTTCGCGGCAGCGTGGGAGTATACTTATGTCGCAATGCTCTGAGTACAGCGATGAGCTTGGGGCGCGTTTCACGAGGCTCGATGATATCGTCTACGTAGCCCACACTGGCCGCGTGGTATGGGTTATTGAATCTCGCACGATATTCTTCGACCAGGCGGTTTTCTTCTGCTGCGGGGTCCTCAGCAGCCGCGATTTGATCCTTGTAAAGGACGTTCACTGCGCCCTCTGCCGCCATCACGGCGACCTCTGCGCTCGGCCAAGCGTAATTCAGGTCGGTGCCGAGGTGTTTGCTGCTCATGGCGATGTATGCGCCGCCGTAAGCTCGCCGGGTGATGATGGATATCTTGGGCACGGTCGCTTCGGAGTAGGCGTACAAGATCTTGGCCGCATGACGTATGAGTCCATGATGTTCTTGGTCTACCCCGGGAAGGAAGCCAGGTGAATCCACAAAGGGCAAGAGTGGGATATTGAAGCAGTCGCACAGGCGGACGAAACGGGCAATCTTGACCGCAGCG
>CAZYPJ010000606.1:0-1537 GCA_964649365.1 uncultured Anaerolineales bacterium
CGCATTGCTACTTGTGATTCGTATGAGATCGGCGTCGCCAGGGGGGACGGCGTCGAGGATAATGCATATGGAGGCGCTATCGTGCATCCCCCGTTCCTCGTTTGGCGCAATTGGCAAATCACCGATGGCTTTATTCCTCGCTGTTCCACCTTTCTGGAGCCCTCTCTTGGGACCGCTGCTGATCCCTAAAGAATCCGGCGAATAGCTTGTCGCCTATTTTGCAAGATGCACATTTTTCGATCTCTTTGCGACGGTAGATGTCGCGGCGCGGTGTTATGATGGTATTAGCGCAAACTGGCGATGCCTCCGCTTGATCGCTATAAGGAGGGAACCATGACCGATCTGGACGCCGCCCTTTGGCTGCTGTGGGCCAAAACGGATCGCGAGCACAAAGAATCAGGGCGCTATCACCCCCTTCTGTGCCACATGATTGACGTAGCCGCAGTGACGCAGGCCCTGTGGGATTTGTCCTTTACCGATGGCTTGCGGAAGCAGTTCGCCTCGGCGCTGGGGTTGACGTTCGACGAAACGCGGCGGACGCTGGCTTTCTGGGCGGCGCTGCACGATCTGGGGAAGGCCAGCCCGGGGTTCCAACGCCAACACGACCCGAGCAAGGCTCGGCTTCAGGATGCGGGCTGGGTTTTCCCGCGCATCGTGGGCCGCGAGTCGAGCCGGCACGGCGTTATCACCGCGTACACGCTCCCGGCCATCCTCGAAGAGGCCGGCGCTATGCCCAAGCGCATGGCGCGCGCCGTCTCGTGCGTAGTGGGCGGGCATCATGGCTCATGGCCTACGCCGCGCGAGGTGCAAAAACTCACTCAAGATACAATTGGCGATGGCCAATGGGTCTCCAGCCGCCTGCAGATCGTCTCTGTCCTCCGTGAATTGTTTCAGCCGGCTATGGTTGTCTTCCAACGAACCGACCGCCAAATGAACGCCCTGTTCACCCTCGCCTCGGGTCTGACCTCAGTGGCCGATTGGATTGGCTCGATGGAAGATTTCTTTGCGTTCCACGAGAGCGAGATTGGGTTACGTGAATATCACCAAGAAGCTTATGGTCGGGCCGAGCACGCTCTGCGCGCGTTGCACTGGGTGGGGTGGCGGCCGCCCGCGTGCACAGCTACCTTCCACGACCTCTTTAGCTTTGAGCCGCGATCTATGCAGCAGAATGTGGTCGAGCTTGCTCCTAACCTGACGCAACCGTCATTGGTGATTATCGAAGCGCCCACTGGAAGCGGCAAAACGGAAGCGGCGCTCTATCTGGCCGACCATTGGGCGCAGACGTTGCAGCAGCGCGGTTTGTACGTGGCGATGCCAACGATGGCCACCAGCAACCAGATGTACGCGCGCGTCAAGACCCTTTTGCAGCGGCGGTACCCTGGTCTGGCGATCAAGCCTCTGCTGCTTCACAGCCAAGCGCGTTGGCAGGACGATTACCAGGCGCATCGGTTGTATGCCAATGCGGTCGCGGCGGCAAGCGCCAGCGCGCGCGTTAGCGAGAGGAGGTGGGTCCTGGCGCGCACGCGCAGCCTGGGGG
>CAZYPJ010000607.1:0-1532 GCA_964649365.1 uncultured Anaerolineales bacterium
GCTCAAGCGCATCAAGTCGAGCCTGGCCGGGGGATTGCCCAGCATGTTGGGTTTTCGGTCTATAGCTCGATGCCCGGGATCGGCGAGGGCACGGGCGCCATCCCCTTCCCCACTGCCGAGGACTCGTTCAGCGGCGGGCACGCCGTCGTGGCCGTAGGGTACGACGACGCCCACAAGATCGGCAAGTCCAAGGGCGCGCTGCTGATCCGCAACTCGTGGGGCGTGGATTGGGGCGACAAGGGCTACGGCGGGCTGCCCTATGATTATGTCGAGGCAGGGTTGGCCGTGGACTTTTGGTCGCTGGCCGACGCCACGTTTGTGGATACGGATCTGTTCAAATAAGGATCGCGCGTAGATAAAAGTCCCACGATGCTCTTCTGGCATCGTGGGACTTTTATCTACGCTCATTGATAGGCTTCAGATGAGCTATTCGCTGGCCTGGCTCTCCTCATTCCCAACGCTGCGCGGATAGCCCGCTTGCTTGCCGGTCATGGCGGCGATTTGCACCTGGATAATAGCTGTCTCAGCAAGCGCAGCAGCAGAGTATACATAGTCGCCGTTCCCCCCATAGTGCGCCATGATCGCGTTCAACGCCCTGGACTTGGCCGCCGGGTCATCAACCAAGCTGGCTACGCCCCAACCGATCACGCTGCGATAGCGCAGACCCCAGGCGCATGGCTTGTCCGCCTGGATGAGTTGCACATCCGTCTCGAATTCGACGCACACGGTGGGATTGCGTCGCAGTAGGTCAAGCTTGTAGCCCTCAGAGGCCGAATGGATATAGACGCAGCCATCGCTGTAGCCGAATGAAACCGGCACGACATAGGGGCGGTCGCCATCCACCAGCCCAAGGTGGCACACCTGGGCCTGCTGGATGATCGCCGCAATCTGAGCTGAATCGGTGATCTCCCTGTCTTGCCGTCTCATGAAGGCCCCCTGGCCGGCGCTGGCTCTACGCTATCGGGATCACGCCGCTGGAAAGATGCTCAACCAAAATCTTGACGCCGATGCCGAGCAGAATCAACCCGCCGGCGGTCTCGACGCGGCTCTGAAACAACCCGCTGCACCGCTTGCCCAAATAGACTCCTGCAAATGAGATGACTAACGTCACTATGCCAATGATGACGGCGGGCCTGACGATAGCCACATCGAGCAGCGCAAAGCTCAGCCCCACAGCCAGAGCGTCAATGCTGGTCGCCACCGCCAACACGAGCAAGACGCCCAAGTTGGCAGGGTTCACCTGGCGCTCACAGGCTTCGCCCCGGAACGATTCATACACCATTTTGCCGCCGATGAACGCCAGCAGGCCGAACGCGATCCAATGATCATAAGCAGAGATGAGATGCTGAAAGCCCGTGCCGCCCAACCACCCGAGGATCGGCATCAGCGCCTGGAATCCGCCAAAAAACGCTGCGATCCGCAACGCCAGGTGCGCTTGTACAGGCTTCATGGTCATACCGCTACAGATCGAGACAGTCAATGCATCTATCGAGAGGCCGCCGGCTATCAGCAGAATCGAAGCGAGATCCATA
>CAZYPJ010000608.1:0-1530 GCA_964649365.1 uncultured Anaerolineales bacterium
GCGCCGTATGCCGCATTTCGGATCAGGTCATTTGGCGGGGATGGGGTGGCGCGCCGTCTTGGGGACGGGGGTCAGCGTGGCGCAGGGCGTGGGGCTGGGGCCGGGCGTGGGCGTGGGCGGCAGGGCCGGGTTGGACGCGGCGGGGATATTGACATAGCGCGCCGCAGGCCCCACCTCCAGCGTGATCTCGCCGTTCTGCGGCGCGGCATAGCCGACAAAGACGCCGTCGCGGTCGGTGATGAGCGCGTCGGCGGCGACGCTCAGGCGGACGGTGTGCGTCAGGGCGTCGCTCGACCAGAGGATATACACCTGGCGGCCCGGGCCGCGAAAATGGTAGGCTTCGATAGAGTCGCCAGAGTCGCCAGCCGCTGAAGCGGGCTGGCTACGGCGCGCCTCCGGCGCGAGACCAAGCCCGCCTTCGCGGGCTGAAAACGCATCATGATCTACACTCTCAGCCGACGAAGGTCGGCTTTGTAACCGTAGCCTGCCCGCTTTAGCGGCTGGCAGATCAGCGGCTGGCGACTCTGTCACCGCCGCCGTCCCCAGGCATTCCAGGCCGCCCACCATGCGGGCATAGTATTGGTAGGTGAAATAGGCGTTATCGGGCTGGTGGTCGCGGGTGATGAGCCAACGCTCCAGGTTGGCGTCGAACATGGGGTGCTGCGAGGCGTCGAACCAGAAAAAGACATCGGCGCCCGCCGCCTGCCCGCGCGTGAACTGGCGCACGATGAAATCGCGCTGCCGGTCGAGGCTGCCATCCTGGTTGACCCAATCGCTGGTCTCAGTGACCCAGATCTGCTCCTTGTCGGCGCCGTGGGCCGCTAGAATGGCCCGCAGCTCCTCGACTTTGGAGGCCAGGGTGGGGAACTCGACGGCGTTGATGGGGTAATAGTGCAGGTTGAGCGCGTCGAACCACGGCCCGGCGCCGCACTCGAGGATGCTATCGAGGAACTGGCGCTCGAACACCACCCAGTTATCGTAGGCCAGGCCGCCCAGCACGATCAGCGCGCCCGGGTCGAGCGATTTGAGCGTGCGGCTAAAGCGTTCGAGTTGGCGGGCGTATAGGTCGGGGTATTCAGCCCAGCAGCCGATGATCGGCCCCCACCAGTGCGGCCCGCGACTATCCGGCTCGTTGCAGCACTCCCAAGCGCGGGTATAACTGCCGTAGCGCGCCCAGGCGGCGCGCAAGAAACGTGCGTAGGCGTCGAGGTCATCCACCGGCCCGCAGGGCAGGCGGCTGGCCCAGCCGGGCGCGCCATAGACCACCGCCAGCGGCTTCAGCCCCGCCTGATGCGCGGCGGCGAACACGGGGTCCACCTGGCCCCAATCGTAGGCGCCGGGCGCGGGTTCGAGCACATGCCAGGGCAGATAGACGCGCACCCAATCGGCCCCCATGGCGCGGGCGGCGGGGAAATCGCCCTCATAGATAGCGGGGACCGTCACCCAGGCGGTGAAATCCACCCCGAACTGCGCCCCCAGGCGCGCCGGCGTATAGACCAGCGGCAGGCGCAGGATGTTGGGCGTCACGCG
>CAZYPJ010000609.1:0-1528 GCA_964649365.1 uncultured Anaerolineales bacterium
TGACCGCCGATTCGCTGATGGCTGATTGCTTCCTCATACCCACTGCTCGCGCCCGACGTAACGCGGCGTCAGGTCAGGGATAGGCCCGCCAGCGCGCCAGGCGTCTTGCAGGCGCTCGTTGCGCGCCAGGTAATCCTCCAGCGGGTCGAGCTTGAACTCGTCCACGAGTTGCGCCACCGACAGATCGGGGCGGTTTGCCTCCAGCGTGAATATCGCCTCTTCGTGACCCACGCGGATGGTCACATCGGGGCCGTACTTGGCGCGGATGAGCGGGATTTGGCTTTGGTTGAAATCCAGATGAAAGCGGCCTACGTCGAGGTTGATGGTGCGCGCAGCGATGGGATCCCCGCGCCCAGTGACGGCCAATACCTCGCCCATCACATCAATAATACGGGCGTAGGAGGATTTGACCGCCGAGACGACGTAATAGGCATTGTTCCAGGCGTGGATGCTGAGGTGCTTGCCGCCATCGTAGGCCGACGACCAGAACACAATCTCGGCGCCCTTGCGTTTCAGCTCCGCCCACGTTTCGGGCCAGTTGATGTCAAAGCAGATTTGCATCCCGATGCGCCCGAAATCAACATCGAACACGGCGGCCTCGCCGCCTGGCGTCATGCCGCCCTCCAAGCTGGTGAAATCGGCGCCTTCCACCACTGGGTGGATTTTGCTGTACACCCCCACGATCTGCCCTTGCCGGTCGAGCAACACAGCGTCGTTCATGAATTGGTCGCCGTGCAGTGCCGTGAGCGGGCAGATGACGTAGCAGTGGTGGCGCCGCGCGATGACGGCGGCCTGTTCGGTGGTAGGGCCGGGAAGCGGCTCGGCCACTTTTGCGAGCGGCAAGTTCACCCCTTGCTGCAAGAATGTTTCGGGCAAGCAGATGATGTCGGGCCTTTCGGCGGCGGCCTGCTCGGCCAGCGCCATCATACGAGTGCGGTTGTCGGCTACAGTCGGCCCGCCGACGCCCCGCTGCGCCACCGTTGCCACACGAACGAAACGCGCCATGCGTCACCTCCTGAGAAAAAGGACACGGATCAACGCGGATAACACGGATTCTATTGGTTCGAACAAAGGACGCTGAACATCGGGCGTCGCGCATAAGACGCTATGTTACCGTAGCCGCGCCCCTTGTGGGCGCCGAGGTGTTGCAAAATTACGCCACATTATTGGGCCTATGCCTGTATCTGTGTTTCCCTGCGTTAATCTGCGCTCCCAAACTAGAACGTGTACACCCCCGACGGAAAGTGCTCGCTGCTGGTGAGTTTGGCGTGAGCCAGGGTCAGCTTGCGCCGCAGATCAATGCCATAAGGGCAGGATGGCAGCGGCTGATTTGATCCCAGCGACGCTTCGACCTGCGCGGCAAGCGGCTGATAGAGCGCGATAGCCTGCTCGTGATTGTGGACCCAATAGGATAGGCGTTGGCGCTGGGCGTACTCGGGCGCAGAGGGGGGCCGGGCAGGGCCCGTCGCCGCCGATGCCGCTGGCGCAGTCGGCGTCGCCCTCGCAGGCCCGCGCAGCCGCGCAGGGC
>CAZYPJ010000610.1:0-1519 GCA_964649365.1 uncultured Anaerolineales bacterium
GGATCCAATTGGGCGACTAGCGAAGGTGAGTTGGGACTGCCCTCCATTCTGTATGCCTCGGGCGATATTGGCGTCGCCCATCGGCTGGATGAATCGCTGGCCGTGGATGAGTTGCTGGCAGCCTATCGCGGCTATCGGGCGCTGGCCGAGGAACTGACTCTGAACGCATAGTTTGGGAAGCAAGAAGGCGCGCACGACGGGTTCTGCTGGAACCCGTCGTGCGCGCCAGTTGCTGTTACTTTTTCACCATCGGCAAAGCAACTCGCGCTTCGCCCGCGATGTGGACAGAGGCGGAGGGCCAGCTTCCCAGCACGCTCTCGCCGCGATACCACACGTCGCTGCGCGGCTCGTACATCATAAAGCGCAACAGGCCATTGGGCGCCGGGCCGACTGCCTTGAAGCGCAGCGTGGCCAGGTTGACCGCGCCGGTGATGGCCCCGCCGGGCTGGGTGACGGCCAGATGCAGCGTACCCTCGGCGCCGTTGGCGGCGTTGGCCAGCACGATGTCAAAGGCGTCGCCGGCCTCTGCTTGCGCGACAGCGTTGCCCGCCGCATCCACTAGCCGCAGGCTCGACGAGGGGTACGATACAGTCACATCCACCGTATCCACCGGCTGGTCGCCGGCGTACAGCATGAGCTGCACTTCCAAGATGTCGCCTAGCTCGCCGGATAGCTCGGTGGGGTCGAACCCCAACGCCACGCTGCCATCCAGCGCCCGATCTTTGGCCAGCTCACGCAACCATTTCTGGCGGTCATCGGCTTGAGCGGCCAGCGCCGCTCCAACGACCTGATCGCCCGCCAACCCATAGGAGGCGGAGAGCAGTCCGTAGTCGGCGCCATCCACTACGCGGTCGCCGTTCAGGTCGGCGCGCGGATCCCAGTAATCGCCACCAGGCGCCGAGCCAAAGGCAGCATTTAGCAGCGAGGCGTCGGCGGCGTCCACGTCATTATCGTTATCCACGTCACCCTCGTGTAGCACGCCCAGATTGACGCTGTTATCGCCCGCGGCCAGGGTTACATGGGCGATTCGATTGGCCAGCGTGTGCATCCCCTTGACGCGCAGATTGTAGGTTCCAGCAGATAGCCCGCCAAGGCTAAAGCCGCCGCTTTCGCCGGTGGATACGCCATACACGCCCAGCGAAACATCGGTGGCAGGGTCGCGCAGTTCCAGCGTCAGCGAGATCGCCTGCCGCGCGCTGGGCGGCGTAGGCCGCCCTTGTAACGTCACTTGCCCACGCAAGGTTGCCGGAACGCCGATGGTCGCGCGGCAATCGCCCACGCCGCCAAGCGCCGGGTTGCTTCCCGCGAACAGGCCGGTGAAGCGCGGCTCGCCAAAGTTGAACTCGATGACCGAATCCGCGCCGCCAGTGGTTGCCAGCGCGCGCAAGCGCAGCCGCCCCAGCGTCACCTGCCCAGTGAGGCCAGGCTGGCCTAGCCCGGTGGCCAGCGCCAAGTCGGCGCGGCCACCGGCGGTATCTACGTGGTTTTGCAGTACGGTGAGCGATCCGCTGACGACGAA
>CAZYPJ010000611.1:0-1518 GCA_964649365.1 uncultured Anaerolineales bacterium
CGGGCCGCCCCTACGACGACCCGACCCTATGTGGTCGCCCTAGCCGCCCCTACGATGACGCGGTAGGGGCGACCCTATGTGGTCGCCCTAGCCGGGCGGCCACGCAGGGCCGCCCCTACGATGACGCGGTAGGGGCGACCCTATGTGGTCGCCCTGCCGATAACGACGACGTGGCCGCGCTCCGCCGCGAATTGATCGCGGCGCGGCTGGCGGCGGCCAACCTGCCCGAGCCGCTGGCCGAGGCGTTGCGCCAGCAGTATCTGGCCCAAGAGGGCGCGCCGCCGAGCATGGAGCGCGTGGATGCGGCCATCGCCGCCATGCGGCGGGCCTGGGCGGCGGCCTCGGCGCAGGGGAGCATTCGGGGCTTGGGGCGGGTGCAGGCGGTGCGGTCGCCGCTAGAGCTCGTGACGCTGGCCTGCGAGCGTCTGTTGGGCGTGGCCGAGAACCCAGCCCACCGCGACGCGCCCCGCCTCAGCGGCCTGCGCGAATTGTACGACCTGGCCACCGGCGATTACGAGCGGCGCGGCATGTTCCGCGCCGAGCGCGTGACGTTGGCCAACGCCACCACCTCGACCATGGCGCAGGTGGTGGCCAACGCGCTCAACAAGGCGCTGCTGCAAGCCTACGAGGCCCGCCCCGCCTGGTGGCAGCCCCTCGCCAGCGAGGAGGATTTCCCCACCATGAACGCCGCCCGCTGGGTCACGCTGGGCGGGTTCAGCGACCTCGACACCGTATCCGAGGGGGCGGCCTACACCGAAAAGACCTGGGACGACAGCGCCGAATCGGCCAGCTTTGTGAAGAAGGGCAACTATTTGGGCATTACTCTCGAGATGATCGATAGGGACGACGTCGCCGCCGTGCGCGCCATCCCCAAGCGGCTGGCCTACGCCGCGCGGCGCACGCTCTCCTCGGCCATCGCCGAGCTGTTCACCGCCAACTCGGGCGTGGGGCCAACCCTCGCCGATAGCAAAGCGCTGTTCCACGCCGACCACAACAACCTCGGCGCCTCGGCGCTGGACGCCGACGCCTGGGACGCTTGCATCCAGGCGATGTGGAAGCAGGCCGAGTTCCACAGCGCCAAGCGCCTGGGCGTGCGCCCGCGCTGGTGCCTCGTCCCCATCGAGCTGGAAAAGACGGCGCTGACCATTTTCGAGAGCGATTTCGAGCCGGGCGGCGACGCCCACGACGCCAACGTCCGCCGCGCTTCCTCGGCGGTGATCACCGTGCCCGATTGGATCGACGCCAACAACTGGGCCGCCGCCGCCGATCCGGGCGATTTGGCCGGCGTGTGCGTGGGCTATCGCTATGGCCGCGCGCCCGAGATTTTCGTGGCCGACGCGGATACCTCCGGCGCGATGTTCACCAACGACGAATTGCGCGTCAAGTGTCGGTTTGTGTTCGCCGTCGGCGTGGGCGATTACCGCGCCCTGTACAAGGCGAATGTGGCGTGAGATTAGGGGATAGGGTGTAGGGGCGTAGCCCCGCCCCTCGTGGGCGGCCAAGCGGCCACAAGGGCCG